>NZ_JAMYLL010000048.1:0-40160 GCF_040318045.1 Mesorhizobium sp. M1338
GATTGAAACGAAAAGTGGCGGCGTGGGACGACGAATTCCTCGTAAGCGTCATCTCACGATAATTAACTCACCCGATTCCCCTGCCATCCTGCTTCTTTCCGCCGCGCCGAAGGGCGGAAACAAGCTGGGATGGACAACCTTGCCGCAGGGTTCAAGCTTCAGACGTGCACAGCCACGACCGCCGCGCAGTCGCCGGCCTTGACTAGGCCGGGGAAATGCCGCGCCGCCAGCATGCCCGACATTTTTGCCCGGATTTCCTGGGGGGCGATGCCGGTGCGACCGGTGGAATGGATGCGGGCCAGCACCGCGCCTTCTTCGACGAACTCGCCAAGATCGATCATGGTTTCGATCATACCGTCATCCTCGGCGAACGAAAAGCAATCGCCCGATGGCATGTCGAGCCACTGCGTCGGGCTCTTCTCGACCGGTCCGGCAACGATGCCGGTATAACGCAGCACATTGAGAATACCGCGCCGCGCGATCCGTACGGTTTGCGCACGGGAGGTCCCGCCGCCGCCAAGCTCGGTGCTGACAAAGACCTTGCCCATCTCCTCGGCAGCCGTGTCGTACATGCCGACAGCGTCGATCTCGATCATGCGCATCGAGAACGGGGCAGAAAATGCCGCAACCGCCTCGAAAGCTTTCTGCTCCAGTGCCTTGTCCGGCAAAGTATGCGCGGCGCAGAACGGCACGAAGTCCAGTGTCCTGCCGCCGGAATGGAAGTCGAACACGATGTCGGCGCGAGGCAGCAACTCACGTTGAAAATAGTCGGCGATCTTCTCGGTCACCGTGCCGTCCGGCCGGCCGGGAAAGCTGCGGTTCATGTTGCCCTTGTCGATCGGCGAGGTGCGGGTGCCGGCGCGGAAGGCTGGGTAGTTCATCGCCGGCACGATGATCACGGAACCGCTGACATGCTTGGGATCGAGCGTGCGGGCGAGATCGTAGAGCGCCAGCGGCCCCTCATACTCGTCGCCATGGTTGCCGCCGGTCAGCAGTGCTGCCGGCCCCTCGCCGTTGCGGATGACGCAGATCGGGATCATCACCGAGCCCCACGCCGAATCGTCGCGGCTGTAGGGCAGACGCAAGAAACCATGCTGGACGCCGTCACGGTCGAAATCCACCGTCGACGCGATCGGTGATGGGCGTAGACTCGACATCGGGTTCAATCCTTCACCACCAGTTTGCGCGGCACATTGGCCAGGCACTCTACACCGGTTTCGGTGATCAGAATGGACTCGGTGATCTCAAGTCCCATGGTCTCCAGCCACAGGCCGGTCATGAAATGGAAGGTCATGCCCGGCTTGAGCTCGGTACGGTCGCCGGGGCGCAGGCTCATCGTGCGTTCGCCCCAGTCCGGCGGATAGGACAGGCCGATCGGATAGCCGGTGCGGTTGTCCTTGACGATGCCGTATTTCTTCAGCACGTCGAAGAAGCCGTTGGCGATATCCTCGCAGGTGTTGCCGGGTTTCGCCGCCGCCAGGCCCGCTTCCATGCCCTCCAGCGTTGCCTTCTCGGCATCGAGGAATTCCTGCGTCGGCTTGCCGAGGAAAACGGTGCGCGACAGTGGGCAATGGTACCTGTTGTAGCAACCGGCGATTTCGAAGAAGGTGCCCTCACCGCGCTGCATCGGCTTGTCGTCCCAGGTTAGATGCGGCGCCGAAGCGTCGGCGCCCGACGGCAACAACGGCACGATCGCCGGATAGTCGCCGCCAATTCGCCCCTCTGGGCCGTCGACGCCGCGCGTGCCGGCATCATAGATCTCGGCAACGAGATCGCATTTGCGCATGCCGACCTCGATCTTGTCTACGATGCGCTGGTGCATCGCCTCGACGATGCGGGCGGCCTTGCGCATATAGTCGATCTCGGTCGGGCTCTTGACCGCGCGCTGCCAGTTGACCAGTGCGGTGGCGTCGACGAAGCGGGCGTTGGGCAGATGCTTCTGCAGCGATGCGAAGGCGGCGGCAGAGAACCAGTAGTTGTCCATCTCGACGCCGATGGTGAGCTTGCCCCAGCCGCGATCGGCAAGCACGCTCGACAAGAAATCCATCGGATGGCGCTCGGTCGACTGCACGTAGTGGTCGGCATAGCCGACGATGTTGTCATGCGCGAGATAGGCGGTGCGCTTGGCGCCGTTGGCGTCCTGGCCGCGGCCGTACCACACCGGCTCGCCCGACGGCGGCACGATGACGGCCTGGTGCACATAGAACGACCAGCCATCATAGCCGGTCAGCCAGGCCATGTTCGATGGATCGCTGACGATCAGGAGATCGACGCCCTTCCCCTCCATGGCTTTGCGCGTCTTGGCGAGGCGTTCTGCATATTCGCCTCGCGAGAATTTCAGGTTCGGCTGCATTGTTCTTGGTCCTCGTTTGTTGGGCCTGGAGCCTGTTTCAACTTCGTTGAGTCCGGCTCCAGATAATTTTGCTTGAGCATGATCTCTGGACAAACGGAAACCGTTTGTCCGAGAAAACCGCTTCCCACTTTTCCGGATCATGCTAATTTTCTTGTTTGAGCATGATCTCTTCGGAAAACCGGTTCCCACTTTTCCGGATCGTGCTCTTGCGGCCAGCATCAGCTTTCGAAAATGGTCCCGGAATTGGCCGCCCGCGCACGGTCGCGGGCGAGCGTGGCTATCGCCGTATCCTGCACGCCGGTGCCGGTCAGGTCGGCAATGGTGATGTCGCCGGCCGAACGCCGGCCGTGTTTTGCGCCGGCGATGATCTGGCCGAGTTCGGTCACCTCCGCATCGCCAGCCACCACACCCGCCGCGATGGCATGATGCAGTTCGCCCAGGCGCCGCGTCTGGCGGGCACTGTCGGCGACATAAAGATCGGCCATGCGCAGGATTGCCGGGGCGATCTCGTTCTTGTGCTCGGCGTCGGAGCCCATGGCGGTGATGTGCTGGCCCGCGGAAACAAACCCCGCCTTGATCAGCGGCTCGGTCGACGGTGTGGTGGTGACGATGATGTCGGCGCCGACGACCGCGTTTGCCGCGTCGGGCTCGGCGCGCACGAGAATGCCGAGCTTTTTGCGCAAGGCGCCAGCAGTCGTTTCTGCCTTGCCGGCATCCCGCGCCCATATGCGTGCCTCGGTGATCGGCCGCACCAGCATGAGTGCTTCAAGTTGCAGCCCGGCCTGGATGCCGGCACCGAAGATCGCGGCCACTGAGGAGTCCGGCCGCGACAGATGTTTGGCGGCGACGGCACCGGCGGCGGCCGTGCGGATGTCGGTCAGATAACCATTGTCGAGCAGCAGCGCCTCGACCAGACCGGTTTTGGCCGACAGCAGCACCATCATGCCGTTGACGCTGGGCAGGCCGAGCTTCGGATTGTCGAAGAAGCCGGGGCTGATCTTGATGGCAAAGCCGTCGATGCCCGGCACATAGGCGGTCTTCACGTCGACCTCGCCGCGATGCTCGGGAATGTCGAGCCGCATGATCGGCGGCATAGCCACCGGCAGGGTGGCGAGCGCGCGGAAGGCGTTTTCGACGCAGGCTACGGCATCAAGATCGAGCGTCACGATCGCGCGCAATTCAGCTTCGGTGAGAATTGTAATCCGGCTCATGCTGCGCGCTCCTTGAGCGACGGTGCCTCGCCGCAAACGATCTTGCGGTGCAGGTCCATGTCGATGTTGCGGCCGGAAAGCAGAACAATCACCGGCCCGTCCGACCTGACCTTGCCGGCGAGCAGCGCCGCGATGCCGACCGCGCCGGCGCCCTCGACGATTTCGCGCTCTTGCGCATAGGCGTGGCGGATGGCGGCGGCGATCTCGTCCTCGCCAAGCAGTATGACATCGTCGAGCAGGTCGCGGCACATGGCGAAGGTCAGCCGGTTGTCGAGGCCGATGCCGCCGCCGAGCGAATCCGCCAGCGTTGGCAATTCTTCCACCAGCACCGGGTGGCCGGCATCGAGGCTGGCCTTCATTGCCGCACCACGCGCCATCGAGACGCCGATGACTTTTGTACGGGGGCTGACGCCTTTAACGGCCGCGGCAACGCCGGAGGCGAGCCCGCCGCCAGAGAGCTGGACCAGAACGAGGGCAGCATCCGGGACCTGCTCGATCATCTCCAGCCCGAGCGTGCCTTGCCCGGCAATGATGGAAGGATGGTCGAAGGGCGGCAGCATCACCAGCCCCTCCTGCGCCACCAGCCGATCGACTTCCTGCTGGGCATCGTCCTGGCTGTTGCCGACGATGCGGACCTCCGCGCCAAGCCGGCGGATTTCGTCGAGCTTGTTGCCCGGCACCAGCCGCGACATGCAGATCACCGCGCGCATTCCTTCGAGCTTCGCCGCATGGGCAAGCGCCCGGCCATGATTGCCGGTCGACGCCGCGACCACGCCGCGCGCCTTCTCGTCAGCGCTCAGCGAAGCGACGGCATTCGAGGCGCCGCGCAGCTTGAAGCTGCCGGTGGTTTGGCGATGTTCGAGCTTGAGATGAACCTGTGCGCCCAACTGTTCGGAAAGACTCGGGGACAGCACGGTCGGCGTACGCTCGACCTTGCCGGCAATGCGCTCACGCGCGGCGCAAATGTGTTCTAGCGTAACCTGTGTCATGATCATCAATCACGCGGCAATGGCAGCGTCATCAGACGGCCGGATTCGGGATGGGCTGTCTCGTCGCCGCAAAGCCGCAGACAATTCCAGGCTGTCGCCTGGTTGCTGGTCACCACGGGACGGCCGATCGCCTTTTCCATGCCGGTGACCGCGAGGGCAGCACGCAGCGCCGTGCAGGACACGAACAGGGCATCGGCGCTCGCGTCGGTCGCCTCACGCGCCAGATCGACAAGCGCTGCCGGGGCGATGCGCGCCATCTCGCGGTCGTCCTCGAAGCCGAGACAGGTGAAGCTGGCGATGTCGAACCCCCGCGCCGCGAAATAGGCCGCCAACGGCCTAGATGTCTCGACCGTGTAGGGCGTGAGAATGCTGATCCTGTTTGCGCCCAGCGCACGCAGCCCGCGCACGCCCGCCATCGGCGGCGTGACGACTGGCACGCCGGGTTTGGCGGCCTGGATCGCGGCCTCGATCTCGGCATCGCCGATCACCACCGAGGCCGACGTGCAGGAATAGCAGATGGCATCGAGCGGCTCATCCGGCAGGATCAGGGTCGCGCCGGCCGTCAGCGCCGGCTGCATCTTGCGCAGATTATCCGGTGTCGTCGGGTTGGCGTAGGGAATGCGCGCGACGTAGACGCCGATCCGCTCGCTCGCCACCATGCGGCGAAAATCCGGTTCGCTGGTGTGATCGGTGGCCAGGATAATCAGGCCGACGCGACGCTCAAGCGGGCGCGCATCCAGTGGCGGCCGTTTCGGATAGACCTCTATCTCGGGCAAGGGTTGCATCGGTTACCTCTCGATCTTGCCGTAGCGGCGTTCCAGCCAGCGTAGCAGAATGACCGAAAACAGACTGATGACGAGGAAGAAAGCACCGACCAGCGTGATCGGCTCGATGTAGCGATAATAGGTGTTGGCAACGCTTTTCGCCTGGTTCATCAACTCCAGCACGGTGATCGCCGACAGCAGCGGCGTTTCCTTGAACATGGCGATGAAATAATTGGCCAGCGCCGGGATCATCGGCCGAATGGCCTGCGGAATGATGATGTGGGTCCAGGTTTGCCTGGCGCCCAGATTGCACGCCTTGGCTGCCTCCCATTGGCCGCGCGGCACATTGTCGATGCCGGCGCGGTAGACTTCCGCCGTGTAGGTGCCGTAGTGCAGCCCGAGCCCGATGACACCCGCCACCAGCGGCGGCAACAGGATGCCGATGTCGGGCAGCACGTAGAAGATGAAATAGAGCTGCACCAGCAACGGCGTGCCGCGAATGAACTCGGCCAGGAAGCCGACCGTGCGCGACAACGCCTTGTTGGGCGAGCGGCGCGCCAGCGCGATGCCCAGACCGACGATCGCCGCCAGCACCGAACCGAGCAGCGTCGCCAGGATGGTGATCTTCACCCCCTGGATCAGCGTCGGCATGATTTCCCAGACGAAATTCCAATCCCATTCCATCAGCAGGCCCAATTTATCAGAAGGGCATTGGCCATCAGACGCGCACCCCATCGAGGCCGCGCGCCATGCGGTGTTCCAGCGAGCGCACGCCCCATGAGATGAGCAGCGCCAGGATGAAATAGATGAACAGGATGGTGGTGAAGGGCACCATGGTGTTACCGGTCTGGGCGCGCACCACCTGCGCCTGGAAGGTCAGGTCGGTGAGCGAGATCAGCGACACAACGGCGGTCGCCTTGAGCAGTTCGATGGCGTTGTTGCCGAAGGTGGGCAGCATCACCAGCAGCGCCTGCGGCAAGATGATGTGACGCATGGCTTGCCAGCGGCCAAGATTTAGCGCGGTGCAGGCCTCGTATTGTTCGCGGCCGATCGACTGGATGGCGCCACGCACCACTTCGGCGGCATAGGCACCGACATTGAGGCCGAGCGCCAGCACCCCGGCCTGCAGCGGCGTCAGCGAAATACCGGCAAAGGGCAGCACGAAATAGGCCCAGAACAACTGCACGAAGATCGAGGTGCCACGAAAGAATTCGATATAGGCGGTGGCCAGCGCGCGCAGCACGAAGAAGCGCGACAGCCGACCTATCCCGGCGAGAAAGGCCATGAACAGGGCAAGCACCGACCCCATCAGCGTCAGCTCGATGGTGACAAGCGCTCCCTGCAATATCAGGCCGACATAGCCGGACCATTGGGTCATCTAGGTTCCAACGTTGGTTTAGCTCCTTCTCCCCGTTGACGGGGAGAAGATGCCGGCAGGCAGATGAGGGGCGGCGCTAAACTCTCAGAAGTTGGCGCCGCCCCTCATCCGTCACTTCGTGACACCTTCTCCCCATGAAACGGGGAGAAGGAAAAAGAAGGCGCTACTTCGCCGCGCAGAGCTTGTCGCGCGTCGTCGACATCGCGGCCGCCGCCGAGAAGCCGTAGGGCTCGATGATCTTGGCGAACTCGCCCGATGTCTTCAGCTTGGCCAGTTCGACGTCGAAGGCGTCGCGCAGCGCCTCGTCGCCCTTCTTGAAGGCGGCGCCGTCGCAATAGACCGGCGCGCCCTGCACCGGCGCGATGACTTCGAGGTTCGGATCATTGGCTTTCTTGACCAGGTCGTTGATCGACAGAACAGGCAGCGAGTAAACGTCGATGCGGCCATCCTGCAGCATCTTCACGCCGCTCTGGCCATCCGGCACAACGATGACACGCTCGCGCGGCACGCCGGCATTGAGCGCCAGTTTCTCTTCGGTGCCGCCGCCGGGCGCGCCGATGGTTGCGGTGGCATCCTTGGCTACATCCTCATAGCTCTTGAAGCCTTTCGGGTTGCCCTTCTTCACCAGCATCGCCTCGGCGTCGCACAGCACCGGTTCCGAATAGGCAACGGCGGCACATCGCTCCGGCTTCATGAACAGGCCGGCGGTGACGACGTCGAAGCGCCCGGCCTGCAGGCCGGGGATCATCGCGCCATACTCCGAGATCGAGGCGACGATATCGGCAACACCGAGGCGCTTGAAGATCTCGCGCGCCACATCGGGCGCTGCGCCCGAAACCTTGCCGTCGGCGGCGACCGCCGTATAGGGCGGCTCGTTGGCGATGGCGACGCGGGCAAAGCCTTGCGCCTTGAGCTGCTCGAGCTTGCTGTCGTCGGCCGAACCGGCGGTCGAGGCGGCCAGCACCGCGGTTAGCGCAAGGCCGGCGACACCGGCCAGAATGCCAAGTTTCTTCATTGTTCCCAACTCCTTGTTTCTTGTCTTGCTTTTGTTCCGGATGGCCTCGCCACCCCTGGCATTGCGGTCAGACGCGATGTCCGGCCGCGATGATCTTCTTCAGGAAGCCTTGCGTACGCTCCTGCTTTGGATTGCGGAAAATCTCGTCGGGTTTGCCTTCCTCGACGATCTTGCCGCGATCGAAGAACAGCACCCGGTCGGCGAAGTCGTGGGCAAAGCCCATCTCGTGGGTGACCAGCAGCATAGTCATGTCGGTCTCGGCGGCGAGCTTGCGCATGACGTTCATCACCTCCTCGACCAACTCCGGATCGAGTGCCGACGTCACCTCGTCGAACAGCATGATCTTCGGCGACAGCGCGAGTGCTCGGGCGATCGCGACGCGTTGCTTCTGCCCACCGGACAATTGCGCCGGCATGCTCTTGGCTTTGTCGGCCATGCCCACCATTTCGAGCAGTTCCATCGCCCGCTTTTCGGCGGCGGCGCGCGGCGTGCCCTTGGTCAGCATCGGCGCCAAAGTGACATTGTCGATGACGCATTTGTGCGGAAACAGGTTGAACAGCTGGAAGACCATGCCGATCTTCTGGCGCATCCTTGTCAGGTGCCGCTCATCGGCGGGCAGCAACTGGCCGTTGCGCTCCATGTGGTAGAGTTGCTCGCCGTCGATCTGGATATGACCGCCATCGATGCGCTCCAGCGTCATCAGGATGCGCAGGATCGTCGTCTTGCCCGAGCCCGACGGGCCGATCAGCGCCAGCTTCTCGCCAGGCATGACCTGCATCGACAGGCCGTCCAGCACCTTGAACGTGCCGAAGCTTTTGGAAATGGCGTCGATCTTGATGATGGGCGTGGGCACTGCGGTTCCCCGTCCTGGAGAGGTCTATGCTCTTAACGATGCGGAACGCGCCAAATCATGTCAATTGGGAAAATAATATCATGACAATTATTCTGATTCCGCACAATTTCCGAGCACTTCGGCCTAGATAGCGAGCAACAGATGTTCCGGATCGCCAAGCAAAAGCTTGGTGACAACGCCGAGGCCGGCGCGCAGTTCCCCTTCAGTGGTCGAGCCCAGCGAGATGCGCACCGCCGGATGCCAGGGCGCATCCGAAATGCGGAAGGATGTGCCGGGCGCGATCGCCACGCCCTGCAGCCGGGCCTGGGCGACAAAACTTTCCTCGGCGCGGTCGGCGGGCAGTTGCAGCCAGACATGCAGCCCGTCGCGCCGGGCGCGATAGTCGACCCCGGCCAGCACCTCCGCCGCGATATCCAGCCGCCGCCGCAGCGCCGCGCGCTGCCAGTGGACAAGTTCCATCGCGGTGCCGTCGGTCACCCATTTGGTGGCGATCTCGGCCACCAGCGGCGTCGCCATCCAGTTCGAGACCAGATGCCGGTTGGCGACGGCGGCGACATAGCGGTCGGGCGCGGCGAGATAGCCGATGCGCAAGCCAGGCACCACGATCTTGGTAAAGGAGGTGACGTAGAGCGTGCGCTCTGGCGCAAACGCAGCGACCGGCGGCGGCCGGTCCTCGACCAGCGGGCCGAGCACATCGTTCTCGATGATGGCGATGTCGTGCTTGCGCGCCACGGCGGCGATCTGCTCGCGCCGCGCCGCATCCATCAGCGTCGCCGTCGGATTGATCACCGAGGGCTGCACGAAGACGGCGCGGATATCGGAAAGCCGGCATGCCTCGTCCAGCGCTTCCGGGATCAGCCCATTGTCATCAATCGGCAGCCCCTCGAGGTTGAAGCCGAGATAGCGGGCCAGCGGCACCAGCGTATGGTGCCCGATCGCCTCGGTGGCGACCGTCGAGCCCGGCGGCGCCACGCTCATCAGCGCCACCGTCATGCCGGCTGTGGCGCCGTTGGTCAGGCTGATGTTCTGCGCGGAGGTGTCGAGCCCGCACAGTCTAAGCCATTCGACCGCCACCGCGCGGTGACGTGGAAACACCATGTTGGGACGGAACGAAAGTGCAGAACTCGACGGCAGATTCTCCGCCAGCCAGCCCAGTGCCTGCTTCAGCCGCTCCAGATGCATCGGTTCGCAGACCGGTTTCAGGATCGAGAGATCGATGACTTCGCCGAGCCGCTCCGGCAGGTATGGCGGTTCCGGCTCGCGGCGCTGCGTCTGGACGAAACTGCCGCGGCCGATCTCGCCCGAAATCAGGCCGCGCCGGATCAGCTCCTCATAGGCGCGGCTGACGGTCTGCACCGAAAGTTTGAGGTCGTCGGCCAGTCGGCGGTGGGTCGGCAGCCGAGCGTCATTGGCAAGGCGCCCGTCATGGATGGCGCGCGCGAACTGGTCGGCAAGCGACTGATACGCTGGCCGCCGGATGAGCTTGGGATCGGGACGCCACAATGTCATGACTTATTAGAGATCGAAATCAGTGCAATTGACAATCGAAATAATGCGCCGTCATGGTGCAGTCGACGAAAAAGTGGATGCAGATGACTGCCGCGAAACTCGACCCGATCGACCTCAAAATCCTCGACGCCATCCAGCGCGACGGACGCATCACCAAGCTGGCGCTGGCCGAACAGGTCGGCCTGTCGCCGACGCCGTGCTGGATGCGGCTGCGCAAGCTGGAAAAGGCCGGCATCGTCTCGGGCTATCACGCCAGGATCGCGATGCGCATCGTTGCCCCCGTCGCCACCGTGCTGATGGAGGTGACGCTGGCCAACCACCGCCAGGCCGATTTCGACCGCTTCGAGCGCGTCATCCGCGACATTCCCGAGATCGTCGCCTGCTGGTCGGTCGGTGGCGGCGTCGACTATGTGCTGAAGGTGATGGCGCGCGACATCGACGCCTATCAGCGCCTGGTCGACGGCTTGCTTGAGCGTGAAATCGGCATCGATCGCTACTTCACCTACATCGTCATCAAGACAGTGAAGGACGAGATTGCGCTGCCCATAGCCGACCTTTTGCCGGCGTCGGCTTGAGGTCGATGTCCCCTACTGTACACCCGGGAGACTGATCGAAACGCCCATAGCTTCGTCATCCTGGGGCGAAGTTCGTCATCCTGGGGCGAAGCAAGGAGCGCAGCGACGCAGCGCAGACCCCGGGATCCATGGCGGGGAGCTTTCGGCCAATCTCCAGGGTTTAGTAGCGCCCATCGGTCAGTAGAGAGATCATCTGCGCCCACGGGCCAATAGAGACAATCTCTCTCTGTGGCGCTGTCCAAACAGCCTCTCTGTCCGCATAGGACGGATAGTCTTCCCGCATCATTCCGAACCGGGAGGCCTCGAACCATGTCCGCGCATTTTGCCCGCTCGCATCGCCATGAAGCGCTCGATCGCCTGGCCGACCGCCGGCTGCTGCGTGAGCTCGCCTATGTCGACGGGCACTGGACGGCAAGCGAAGCCGCTGAAAGCTTCGAGGTCACCGATCCGGCCACCGGCACCACCGTCGCTTTCGTCGCCGCGCTCGATGGCAAGCAGACGACAAAGGCGATCGATGCCGCCGCGCGTGCCTTTCCGGCGTGGCGGGCGTTGTTGCCGCAGGAGCGCTCGAAAATCCTGCGAAAATGGTTCGAACTGATCATTGCCGCTAAACAAGACCTTGCTCTGCTGATGACGCTGGAGCAGGGCAAGCCGCTGCGGGAGTCGCTCGGTGAAATCGACTATGCCGCTTCCTTCGTCGAATGGTATGCGGAAGAAGCAAAACGCCTGAACGCCGAGGGCGTCACCAGCCATCTGCCGAACGCCGAAATGATGGTGCGGCGCGAGCCGCTCGGTGTCGTCGGCGTCGTCACGCCGTGGAATTTTCCGTCGGCGATGCTGACCCGCAAGGCGGCGGCAGCTCTGGCCGCCGGCTGCACCATCGTCGCGCATCCCTCCTCGGAAACGCCGTTGTCGGCGCTGGCGTTGGCCGAGCTTGGCGAGCGTGCCGGCCTGCCCGCCGGCGTCTTCAACATCGTCACCGGCAAGGCTTCGACCATCGTCGGCCGGATGTGCGAAGACCCGCGCGTTCGCGCCATGAGCTTCACCGGCTCGACCGAGATCGGCAGGCTGATCGCCGCGCAAAGTGCGCCGACCATGAAGCGGCTGGTGATGGAGCTTGGTGGCCATGCACCGCTGATCGTCTTTGCCGATGCCGATCTGGACAAAGCGCTTAACATTGCCATCGATGCCAAATTCGCCACGTCGGGCCAGGACTGCCTCGCCGCCAACCGCATCTATGTCCAGCGTCCGATCTACGATCGCTTCTGCGCAGCTTTCGCCCAGCGCATCGAGACGCTGTGGACCGGCAATGGTCTTGCCGATGGAACCGACATTGGGCCGCTGATGCATGAGCGCGCCGTCAAGAAGGTCGAGGAGCAGGTCGCCGACGCGCTGACCCACGGTGCGCGCTGCCTGACGGGCGGCAAGCGGCATCAGGCTGGCCCATTGTTCTACCAGCCGACGCTGCTGGCCGACGTCGCGGACGAGGCGCTGATCATGCGCGAGGAGACCTTTGGTCCGGTTGCCGCCGTGACGCCGTTCGACAGCGAGGACGAAGTGATCGCCCGCGCCAACGCCACCGAATATGGCCTCGTCGCCTATGTCGTGACCGAAAACGGCGCCCGCCAGCAGCGCCTGGGCCGCGCGCTCGACTACGGCATGGTCGCCATCAACCGCGTCAAGATCACCGGCGCGCCGATACCCTTCGGCGGTGTCAAGCAATCCGGCATCGGCCGCGAGGGTTCGCGCCACGGGCTCGAAGCCTTTACCGATCTGAAGTATCTCTGCCTGGACATCGCTTAGATTTCGTCCGGCCATCCCTCAAGGAGTCAAAAAATGCTAGACCAGTCCAACGAACTCGCCGCCTGGGATCGCGATCACTTCTTCCATCCCTCGACCCATATGGGCACGCATGCGCGCGGCGAGAGCCCGACGCGCATCATGGCCGGCGGTGAAGGCGTCACCGTGTGGGACAACAATGGCAAGAAGAGCCTCGATGCGTTCGCCGGCCTCTATTGCGTCAATGTCGGCTACGGCCGCCAGAAGATCGCCGATGCCATCGCTGCCCAGGCGAAGAACCTCGCCTACTACCACGCCTATGTCGGCCACGGCACCGAGGCCTCGATAACGCTCGCCAAGATGATCATCGACCGCGCGCCAAAGGGCATGTCGAGGGTCTATTTCGGCCTCTCGGGTTCGGATGCCAACGAAACCAACATCAAGCTGATCTGGTATTACAACAACGTGCTCGGTCGGCCGGAGAAGAAGAAGATCATCTCGCGCTGGCGCGGCTATCATGGCTCGGGCGTGATGACGGGATCGCTCACCGGGCTCGACCTGTTCCACAACGCCTTCGACCTGCCGCGCGCGCCGATCCTGCACACCGAGGCGCCGTACTATTTCCGCCGCGCCGACCGTTCGATGAGCGAGGAGCAGTTTTCGCAACATTGCGCCGACAAGCTCGAGGAGATGATCCTGGCCGAGGGGCCGGAAACGGTCGCTGCCTTCATCGGCGAGCCGATCCTCGGCACCGGCGGCATCGTGCCGCCGCCCGCCTTCTACTGGGAAAAGATCCAGGCGGTGCTGAAGAAGTATGACGTGCTGCTGGTCGCCGACGAAGTGGTGACGGGCTTCGGTCGGCTGGGCACCATGTTCGGCTCCGACCATTACGGTATCAAGCCGGACCTGATCACCATCGCCAAGGGTCTGACCTCGGCCTACGCGCCGCTATCGGGCGTCATCGTCGCCGACAAGATGTGGCAGGTGCTGGTTGAGGGTTCCGACAAACTCGGCTCGCTCGGTCATGGCTGGACCTATTCGGCGCATCCGATCTGCGTTGCCGCCGGCGTCGCCAATCTCGAATTGATCGACGAGATGGACCTTGTGACCAATGCCCGCGTGACCGGCGCCTATTTCCGCGCTGAGCTGGCCAAGGCAGTCGGCGGCCACAAACATGTCGGCGACGTGCGCGGCGACGGCATGCTGGCGGCGGTCGAGTTCGTTGCCGACAAGGACGACCGGGTGTTCTTCGACGCTTCGCTCAAGATCGGACCGCAGGTGGCGACAGCGCTTGCAGCAAGCGGCGTCATCGGCCGCGCCATGCCGCAGGGCGACATTCTCGGCTTTGCGCCGCCGCTATGCCTGACCCGTGAGGAAGCCGACATCGTCGTTTCGAAGACCGCCGATGCGGTCAAGAGCGTGTTCGCCAATCTCTGAGATCGACCATGAATGCCATGACTAAGAATGCCATGACCAGAACCCTCCCCGCCACCATGGCCGCCGTGCTGCTCACCGGGCACGGCGGTCCGGAAAAACTCGTCTACCGCGGCGACGTGAAAGTGCCCTCGCCTGCTCCTGGTGAGGTGCTGGTGAAAGTCAGCGCCTGCGGGATGAACAACACCGATGTCTGGGTGCGCCAGGGCGCCTATGGCACGGAAGAGGACGCGGCCGCGGTGTCGACCTGGCGGCGCCAGGGCAACACACTGAGCTTCCCGCGCATCCAGGGCACCGACACTGTCGGCACCATCGCCGCCGTCGGCGAAGGCGTTTCGCCTGACCGCATCGGCGAACGGGTGATGGTCGATTTCTCCATCTACAATCGCGACGACGATTCGCTCGCCGACATCGACTATATGGGCCACGGCCGCGACGGCGGTTACGCCGAGTACCAGGCCGTGCCGGCCGAGAATGCCCATGTCGTCGACACGGACATGACCGATGTCGAACTCGCCACCTTCTGCTGCGCCTATCTGACCGGCGAACAGATGCTGGAACGCGCGGGCCTGAAAGCCGGCGAACGCGTGCTGGTCACCGGCGCCTCGGGCGGCGTCGGCTCCGGCATCGTGCAATTGGCACGGGCGCGCGGCGCCATTCCCTATGCCATCGTCGGCAAGGGCAAGGAGCAGGCGGTAAGCGACATCGGTGCCGAGGCTGTCATCACCCGTGGCGTTCCCGACCTGCCGCAAGCCGTAGCGGAGGCGACCGGCGGTCAGCCGATCGACGTGGTGGCCGACCTCGTCGGCGGCGCCATCTTCAACGACCTCCTGCGCATCCTGCGACCCGAGGGCCGCTACACCACCGCCGGCGCGATCGCCGGCCCGGTCGTGCAGCTCGATCTCAGGACCATGTATCTGAAGCAGTTGCAGCTGCATGGCTCGAGCCAAGGCACGCGCGCGGATTTTCGCCGCATCGTCGGATACATCGAGGCGAAGAAAATCCGGCCACTGGTCGGCGGCGTCTACAAAGCTCTCCGATTTCCACCATGCGCAGGCGGATTTCATCGCCAAGGATTTCGTCGGCAAGCTGGTGGTGGTGCCGGATGCGATGTGGGGTTCGGCTGGCTGAATAACCTATGCCTCAACACTGCCTCGATGCGGAAATGATTGCGCCGTCCGAAACCAGCACGAAAAATGGCCGGGCTCGAATACGGCCCGGCCAAAAGAAGGTCAAAACCTTCAGAGGGGAACACCGTCCGGCGGAATGGGAGGAAACCGCCGAACGATTTTACCTATTTGAGCTTATTTCGACGGCTTGGCGACGAATGGAATTCCAAAAAATATCGGAAACGACAAAAATTCGTGCTCAGCGGCCCTCACGAGCCCGCGGCTCCGGTCTCGAGCAGATCGGCATAGTGGCGGCGTGCTACGTCGGGATGTGAACGCAGCCGGCTCTTGAGCACATTGGTCCCGACATCGCGAAACAACGGGTTGTCCGGGTCGCTCGCCGGTCCGCGCGCCTGTGCCGCCAGTTCCTCGGAAAGGCCGAGAAGCGGGATGGTGGCATCCAGCCGCGCGCTGAAGAAGAAGGGAACGGAAATCCGCTCGACGCCGGCAGGCGGCGTCACGACCCGGTGCACGGTGGCGCGCAGGTAGCCATTCGACGCCAGTTCGAGCAGTTCGCCGATGTTGACGACCAGCGTTCCGGGGAGCGGGTCGACATCCACCCAGCTTCCGTCATATTCGACCTGCAGACCCTTGTTGTCGTCCTGCAGCAGCAGGGTCAGGAAGCCGCCATCCTTGTGCGCGCCGACGCCCTGATCGCCTTCGGTCGCGTCACGGCCGGGATAGCGCACGATCTTCATGCGATGGTTGGGTGAGTCGCGGTAGATCGCGTCGAAGGCATCCTCGGGCTGATCGAGTGACAGCGCGAAGGCCTTCAGCAAGCGGATCGCCACCGCCGTCGCCTTAGTCTGCCATGCCAGCAGCGCCGGCTTGAGCTCCGGCAACGCCTGGGGCCACTGGTTCGGCCCTTGCAGCCGTGTCCAGGGTGCTACTCCCGGCCCTTGCGCTATGGGCTGACGCTCGACACCGATGTCGAGTTGCTCGCGCCAGTCGGCCGTGCCCTTGGTCAGCTCGCCGCCGGCGCGGGTGTAGCCGCGAAACTGCGGGGATTTGACCATTTCGATGGCCAGCTTGTCGGCTTCGGGCAATGCGAAGAACCGGCGCGAGGCATCGAGCACGTCGTCGATCTCCGCGGCGGAAATTCCGTGACCGCCGAGGTAGAAGAAGCCGACGTCCCGGGCCGCCGTGCGCAGGTCCAGGAGAAAGGTGCGATGCTCGGACGCACCTTGTTCGAGACGGCTGAGATCGAGCACCGGCACTATTCTGGGCATGGTCGGGTTCCTTCTTTTCTCTGCCTTGCCTGGGAGAGGTAGAAGCGACCACAGGCAGGAGATCCGAGCACGGATCGCGCCTCCAAAGTGGCACGCGGTGACCGCCGATCAAAGCAACGGGCACGCCAATCTGGTCCGAATGGAAGAACGCCGGCGCTGCGAATCATGGCCTGTCGGCAAATAATGTTCCAAGCTGGTCTTTTGCCCGCAATGCATCGCGCGTGGCCGTCTTTCGTGCGCGACATCGTCCAATGGTGAGCGTGGCCGAAGAGGATCGGCAAGCGCCTAGCGGAACAGATATTTCGACACTTCCGGGTTTCCGCGACGCCACATCACATTGTCCAGGAAGTAGTGGTGCACGTTGATGAATATCCACGCTATGAAGAGGAAAAGCGACGAGCCGAGCACCTGTTTGTCGTAGGGGACCAAGGCGGTCAGCGCCATCGGCACGAGCCAGAAACCAAGCGCGCCAAGGATTGTGCCGGCGACGATGAATGCCAGCACCCGCAGCCTGTACAGCGGTCCGACAATGGACAGGACCTTGAGCTCCGGATCCCTGGCGGCATCCGCGCGGTCGCGCTCGACATTGGTCTGGTAACGCCAGACCACCGCCAGGTACTGCAACGAATGGAGCGCCGGCACCACGAGCAGCCAAAGCGGATTTATCGTCACGAACAGGATCCAGGCATAAAGCGTGACGACGTAGGCGACGACGCCGTTATACGGCAGCGCGCCACCATGCTTGCGCCAGCGATTGACGAACATCACGACGGTGGCCGCCGAGGAAGCAGCGGCGACCGCCAGCGCGATGTTGAGGAGCCATGGCGGGACAGCGAATGTGTAGTAATCCAGGCCCCAGAACTGCCGTTCGGTGATCACCGCGTTTGTCTGGAGCCAGGCGAACAGCCAGACGGCATAACCGTTGAACAGCAACACCTTCTTGTCCTGATCGCTGAAGAATTTGCGTTTCAGCACGGCGTCCACCATCAGCATGCCGTAGCCTTGCTTGACGTAGTGCCAGCCCACGAAAAAGCCCATCGCATTGGTGGCATATCCCAGCAGGCGAGCGTTCCCGGTTACCGAGCCATAGGCAAAGAAAGCGCACATGATCAGCGGGACGAAAATGCCCGCGAAAATGTAGCGAAGCTGGAGATTCCTGTCGTACCCGTCACCGCGCACCTTGCTCGCGAAATTGCGATAGAAAATCTGGTAGGAATGGGCAAAGTGCGGCTGGTTGATGAGATGGGACAGCAAAAACGCGGTCAGCGCCACGAGACCTTCGTATCTGAGAGGCACAAAATAAAGGACCGGCAGGATCACGAGCGCGCTCCCGCCAAGCATGAAAAAGTCGATGAACGGACCAAAGAGATATTTCTGCGGAGCGACTGAGACCGGGGCATCCGCCGAAAGGTGAAGTGCCATGCTGCCTTCTCCCTGTGATCGTTTATTTAGCCATCGACCTGATTGCTCGGCAAGGTCCCGAACGTAGGGCTCCGAACTCAGGTTAACAAAAGACCTGGCGACAGCCAGTTCGGCGGCAGTTTTTGTGTCGGCAGCTTTTCACGATAGGAATTTTTTCTTGATTCCGTGACCTCAGCTATGGTACATCTTTGTCCATGGTGCTGATTTGCGCCAGTGACCCGCCGCGCAGGCGGGTTTTTCGTTTCCGTCAGCCAACGCGCCGGCGAAGGCTGCGAAGGAACCCGTTAACCCGAGTTCGTTCTCCTGGCCAGCTACTGACGATAGAACGAACCACCGAATGGAGACGGCTCGGCCAAGGTTCGCTATGCGCCTGCAACAATCCATATGATTGGCGTCGCTAGCATTGAAGCATGTCGTCAATCCCGTAATGCCAAGCCAGATGGATGGCGGCCAGTCTTCAGATGGGGATCATGCCGGCGCAGAAATTTGCGTAGCGGCAACTCGAACCGAATGTACATCCGCCAAGCGAAAAGAACTGATGTAGCCGTGCCGATCACGACGATAAGGTCTGGGGGAACCGGAAAAGCGGTCCACACCATCAGAAGCAGCGTTATCGGCAGAGTGTGGATCAGATAGAGCATATAAGAGGCATCACCGAGAACCGTCCAGACGCTCGGCTTAGCGTCGATCTGCATCGTGCCGAAAACGATCATCGTCGCCGGGAGACCGTAGACCAGTACGCGCTGGAAGCCGTTATCGCCCTTGAGGAACTCCAGCGTCCCCCCTCCCGGCGCTATCCCAATGAATCCGGCGGCTATCATCGCCGCGGCACCGACCGGCAGCCACCACACAGCCGGTTTCCACCTAGGTGCATAGGCGAGAACGACGCCAAAGCCGAACTCGATGATCAGGGGGTTGCCAAGAAACTGCAACAGCGGACCCGCCGAGCGAAATATCATTGCGAGGCCGAAGATACCGACGAGTCCCGACAACAGTCGCCGATCGATGAGGACGATGGTCGCGGCGGCGTAGAACAGCATTTCGAAGCACAGCGTCCAGGCCGCTGGCAGTGCCGGCGCGGTCATTTGATCGGTAGCGGGCCACAGCAAGAGCGTCGCCACAGCGTCCCGCCAGCCGAAGCCGGTTTTGTAGGCGACGATCGCATAGGGGATGCTGATCAGCAGGTAGAGCGGAACAATGCGCCGGAATCGCCTCCAAGCGAAAGATCGCCAAGTCAGACCAGGTGCCGTCTTAGCAATAATCACCCCTGATATAACAAAGAAGATGTCTACGCCTGCGAAGCCGACCACCTGAAAATCGTGAGGTAACAGGCCATTAGATCCAGTGGCCTTGACGGCAGTCTGGGCTGCGTGGACATATACGACCATCAGCGCGGCAACGAAGCGAAGTATTTGCAAAGACCATATCAACAGGGCGAGTCCTGACTATTGGCCGCCAGAGTTTGGTATGGCCCCACTAAGGAACCGCGGCAAAAGCATGGGGACGCGCTTAGCGTAATCGTCGTATTCTGGGAAGGTTTGTCGAAGGATAGCCTCTTCATTTCTTACACGCCTATACTGCAAAAGAAATTGAAACGCGCTCAGTGCGACCATCAGCAGCGACAGATGCGAAAGGACCATCCCGAGAACGAATACCGCCTCACAGATGTAAAGCGGATGCCGGACAATCGAGTACGGGCCAGTGGTAACCAGGCGACGAGCTGTCGCCATGAGAGAGAAGGAACGGCCCAGCCAATAAAGACAGAAAATCGAACTGGCTGTACCGATGAGGATCAGGCAGAGGGCCGTCACTTGCGCCGCCCCATTTTGCAATGCCGGCGTCAGGTTCAATGCGAGCAGGATCATAAATGTTCCAGCTACCGCGGTTACTCTCGGTTCAATTCCCTGCGCAGTTCCCTTCGGCGGAAGGCGGGTGATGGTCATCACAAGCAGCAGCAACAGAAACACGGTTGACGCCAGTTGAGTGACGATTGCGAGCGAACCTGCTGAGTTATCCTGATGGAAATAGCGGAACAGAGGTATCGCGCTGGACGTCGCCATAACCGTCATGACAAAGACGATGGAAATACGGCCAAAAAAATCCTCGTTCAACATTTTCATCCTCCTCTAAGCAGTCATTGAACCATCACTTCCGCGCCCCGACAAGAAGATGGTTTCCAAAGAGTTAACGGCTATGCCGTCTCAACTTTTGATTAATCTGTCCGGCCTATCGTGGCCAAATGCCAAATCTTCGTGCTTCGTGTCCCGGCGCCGATCTCAATTGTGATTTCAGCCATTGCGATGATTGCACTCAGCCCTCACAGCGCAACGTTTGCGTTTTGGTTGGCGTTGCCTCTAAATGCGGCTGGCTGGCCCGCATTTCGCTTTCGCATAGCAGAGCGGGCTGCCGCCGTTCAGTTAAGCTGATTCAGGATTCCAGAGCTGCTCGCCAACACCACACTTTCGTAGATCAGCAGCAGTAGCGTACAGATCGCCGCGACCGAGATTGGCACGCCGAACGGCACAACGCCTTTGCGGTCGAGATGCTGAACGTAGACGCGGAAGGCGCCTGCGGGCAGCAGGAATGGATTTTTCATGGCCGCTGCAGTGATTAGGGCGAAAACCAGTAGCAGCATGGAAAACACGATGAGGTCGTTGCCGCCGGTCAGGAAAGGGATGACCGCCATCAGCTTGACGTCGCCGGCGCCGATCTTGCGCAAGAGCCAGAACGGGAACAACGCAAGAAACAGCACTAGGCCGGCAGCCGCGCTCAAGCCCATATCCCACCAGGATCCGGCCAAGATCGATACGAACTGAAGCGATCCAATTCCGAGGCACAAAAGCAGCAGCACATCGCGGTTGGATATTTTCTGCGTGGTGAAGTCGAGCCAGGCAATCCTTGCCAGCAATGGGATGGCAAGCGCCTTGAGCAGCAGCGATGCGGCAAGCAACATCTTATCGCTCGATGTTCTGCACGCTGGACGACAGAAGCTTCAGATTGTTGGCGACGGTCGGATCGTTGGGCGCCAGTTCGTAAGCCTTGAGGAAATTGCTGCGTGCGTCCTGCAGCTTGCCGCGCAGCAGATAGGAATAGCCGACATTGTTGTAATATTCGGGCGTCGCGCCGACCAGCTTGGACGCACGGGCATAAGCCCGGTCGGACAGATCGAAACGGTGGATCCGGTCGGTGCAGGCGGCCAATCCCATCCAGGCACCGCCGTCGTTGGGCGCCAGTTGCGTCGCCTTGAAGAACAAGGCGCCGGCATTGCCGTAGTTTTCCGCGCGGAACTGGTTCTTGGCTTCGGCCACAGCCTGGTCGGAGGCATAATATTCGACGTCACTGACCGTCTTCAACCCGTCGAACGCGTCGCCAAAGGACGTGACATCGCCTTTCGACGGCTCGTTGGTGCGGACGACACCGTCTGCTATGTCCGCCGTCTGGCAGCCAACAAGTGCCATTATCAGCAGACTGGCTGCGGCTGCGACTGCGAGGCGCACTGGCCCTGTCATTTTTGTCCCCCAAGAGTCGTCCGACTCTTTTTTAGAATCAAAGCATATATCCATTTAGAAGAAAATGCCCTTCATGCGGATGATAACCGGCAACATGATCACCATCATCACCACCGGGAAGATGCACAGCCCCAATGGAATCATCATTTTGACAGGCAGGGAGTTGGCACGTTCTTCAGCATGAAGAATTCTCTGACTGCGCATCTCTTCGCTGTAGACCCGCAAAGCGTCGGTCAGGCTAGTACCGAGTTCTTCCGACTGCCGAAACAGCACGGCCAAGGCCCGCGCTTCATCAAGACCGATTCGGTCGGCGAGGTCACGCAGCGCCTCGCGCAGCGGCTTGCCGGCACGCAACTGCAGATTCATGATGGCGAGCTGGATGCCGAGCCATTTATGAGTGCCGGCCAGTTCGCTGCTGACGCGCTCCACTGCCGCCTCCAGGCTCATGCCCGCGTCGGCACAGGTGATCATCATATCCATGAAATCGGGAAAGGCGCGGCGATAGATCTCCTTTTGCGCATTCTCGAACCGATCGAGCAGGATGGCGGGAACCACGATGCATGCGAGCCCAAAAAGAGCGGAACCGGCAAAACCTATGAAACCGGGCAATTGAGGTGGGAGAACTCGTGACAAGAGCGCATAAGCAGCCAGAAAGCCGGCACAGACGGCGCCAAGCCGCGACAAGGTGTAAATGAGCGGAGCGCTGGCCTGATAGAAGCCGGCTCGAAACAGCTTCGCCTCAAGTGCATTTGGTTCGTCCCGTTCCTTCTCCATCGACCGGAAATAGGCGTCGACCGGCCGCTGCGCGGAAATCTTTGCAAGCAGTTCCTGTCCAGCGAGCGAACGGCGATCGGCGATCCCTTCCGCCATCAGGCTTTGCGCGACCAACGTCCGCGTCTGCAATGCCGGCAAGAAGACAAGCGCGCCGAACAGAAACAACGCAACCGCCGCCACAAAGACGGCAGCTGAGATCAAAAAGCTCAGATCCTGGATGTTCGAAAACAAGTTTTTGCTTCGCTCCCGTCAGAAATCGAAATTGACCATACGGTACATGATAAAGTCGCCCAATAGCGCCCACAGCCCGAAAATCGTGAACACTGGCAAGATCATCGGACTGCCCCAGACGGCGCCGTAGTAGGACGGGGCAAGCACCTGAAGGATCAGGAACATAACCACCGGAAACAGTGAGATGATCCACGCGGACACGCGGCCCTCGCCCGAAAGCGCCCGGATCTTCATTCTGAGTTTCTGCCTATCGCGCAGCACCACGGAGAGATTGGCCAGGATCCCCGTCAAATTGCCGCCCGTCTTGGACTGGATCGACAGCGACACCGACAGCAGATGAAGGCCTTCGAAACCCACGCGTTGCGACAGCTTCCGCACGGCCTGCTCTATGCTCAGACCAAATGTGATTTCATCGGAAACAATGCCGAATTCGGTGCCGAGCGGATCCGGCATCTCCCGCGCTACGAGCCCGACCGCCACCGAAGCCGGATGTCCGGCTCGCAGCGAACGGACGATCATGTCGAGCGCATCCGGGAGCTGTCTTGCAAATTTCAGAATTCGTTTGTTGCGGGCGCGGCGGAGAACGAAAAGCGGCAGGCCGAATCCGACCACCAGAAAAACGATGAGCGACACCAAGGTAGAGAAGTGCAACAAGATCGACATCAGCAACGCAAGTGCCAGTCCAGCGCTGAGAAACGTCGCAGCGAAAAATATCGGGTTTCCAGTAATACCGGACTGAGTATAGAGCCTGTTCAGCCAGATCATGCCAAATAGAAAATCACCCGACTCCGTCAGCCCACGTTCGCGCAGCAATCCTTGCAGGGTCTGTTCCGCTGGCGCTTCGTCAGCCAACCGCCTCAGCCGATGGTTGATCACGCCAATCCGCGACCGGCGACTGGCAAATGAAAGATATAGTGCCTCTCCGGCGAGAATGACCGAGGCCGCCGCGAGCATGTAGATGAAGTACAGCAGAGCTTGACCCGTCGGCATCAGAGGGCAACCTGCGGATTGAAGGCATCCTTGGCGAAATGATGCCCGAGCGTCGCCGCCTCCGGAGCGAAGCGCGGACGGACACCGGTTGCGCGAAAATCTCCGACGACCTTGCCGTCAGCTGTGACCTCTCGGCGGACGAAATGATAGATTTCCTGAAGCTGGACGACATTGCCTTCCATTCCGGTCAGTTCCGATATGGACGTGACACGCCGGCCGCCGTCCGAAAGACGCTGTGTCTGGACGATGATGTCGATGGCGGATGCGATCTGCGCCCGGATTGAATCATGTGTCATCGGCATGCCCGCCATGCCGACCATCTGTTCCAGCCGCGAGATCGCGTCGCGCGGCGTGTTGGCGTGGATGGTGGTCATCGAGCCTTCATGGCCCGTGTTCATCGCCTGCAGCATGTCGAAGGCTTCCTCGCCGCGCACTTCACCGACGATGATGCGATCCGGCCGCATGCGCAAGGCGTTTTTCAGCAATTCGCGCTGGCGTACCTCACCTTTTCCCTCGACATTGGGCGGCCTTGTCTCCAGCCGCCCGACATGTGGCTGCTGCAATTGCAGCTCCGCCGCATCCTCGATGGTGATCAGGCGTTCCTTGGACGGAATGTAGCTCGACAGAGCATTGAGCAAGGTGGTCTTGCCGCTGCCTGTACCGCCCGAAACCAGGATCGATTTGCGCGCCTGGACAGCGATCCGCAGCAGTTCGATCATGGGCGGACGGATCGAATTGAATGCCATCAAACGCTCGAGCGAATAGGGATTTTTCGAGAATTTGCGGATCGATACCAGCGGGCCGTCGACCGAGACCGGCCGCACCGCGATGTTGACGCGTGAACCGTCCTCCAGCCGCGCATCGACCATCGGCGAAGATTCATCGACACGCCTGCCGATAGCCGAAACGATCTTGTTGATGACGCGCAGCAGATGCGCCTCATCCCGAAACCGGATCGGCGTTTCTTCGACCATGCCACGCCGCTCGATAAAGACACGCTTGTGGGTGTTGATCAGGATATCGGTAATGGAATCGTCCTTGAGCAGCGGCTCGATCGGCCCGAGACCCAGCATCTCGTCGGCGGTGTCGCTGGTCAGTTGATCGAGTTCGCGCGCATTCAGCGGCACCGCACGAGCGCGAACGAACTCGCGAACGATCGGACGGATCTCATTCAGGATCTCATCCTTGGAGGCAATTTCAAGAGCGGTCAGATTGAAGCGATCGATAAGGTGGCGATGAAGCTCGACCTTGAGCGTCAGGAAATCGTCACCATAGGATTCGATTTCGGCTACCGGAGATAGTGCTGGGACAACAGCCAGCGCTGCAGTCGGCTCGGCTCTTGCCTCGACCTTGTCGCCTGGCCCCTTGATGAACCGCCCCAGCATAATTGCTTATACTCCCCTTAGATTCGTATTAGCGGAAACTAAACGTTAACCACCGGGCGCACAAGCGCCCGGACACCCCCCGCACAACCAATACTTTCTACATAGTTAAGAGCACGGGCCTGAAATAACGTGTCTATTTGATATGCCTGCCCGTTCGCGGTCAGAGCGTCGACCCCACTTTCCGCGCCCGTCTGTTCTTCGGCGGCAAACCGCTCCGGAAACACCGCTAACCCCTTAGATATAAAGGAATATGCATTATAGCTAATGCTTCCCTAATTTTGCCACACCCACGGCGAAATTGTGAACGAATGGTTAAGGACGATCGAAAAATGAAAAGAATCAACCTCTTGGTAAGATCTCGGTTTGCAATCGTCTTGCCGAATCACATATATGAAAGTTAAGGAACTCTTAATGTCATTTGACTCTGCAATTTCTCGGGACCTAGGATCGAGATGACGGGGGATGCTTGGGTATGGAGTACATCCTTGGCTCTGTCTCGTCGGGTTCAAACCTCCAAAGGGAGAAATTGACATGAAGAAGCTCATGACGATGACCCGGCAGTTCCGCGACGATGAAAACGGCGCTGCCATGGTCGAATACTCAATCCTGATCGGCATCATTGCCGCAGCATCGATCGTGGCGGTTATCGCTATCGGCGGATGGGTCGGCAGCCAGTTCACCGGCCTTTGCACGAAGTTGAACGGCAAGGGCCTCGACGCTGCTGGCACCGGCACTGGCGCTTGCGTCCCAGGTTGATCAGGAGAGATAGCCATGAAGCGGCTTATCGACGTAGCCAGGCAGTTCCACGACGATGAGAACGGCGCTGCCATGGTGGAATACTCAATCCTGATCGGCATCGTCGCAGCAGCATCGATCGTTGCGGTTATTGCCATCGGCGGATGGGTCGGCAGTCAATTCACCGGCCTTTGCGTAACGATGAACGGCAAGGGCCTCAAGGCCGACGGCAGTGCCGGTGGCACTTGCTAGAGCTTTCTGGGCCGGAATCGCTCGATTTCGGCCCAGAATTTCGCGATATGACGGGGCTGACATTCGCCCGGCGGGCGATGGTGGGGTGGAAAGATGCGTGTCAATACACTTATCATGATCGTTCTCGCCGGCGTGTTCGGCGTGCTGGCGGTGGTGCTCGCCAATATCTGGTTGGCCAGCCAGCGCAATGCCATGGCGCGGACGGATGACGTCCCGCGCGATACGGTCGTGGTGGCTGCCGTCGCCTTGAAGTTCGGCGACACGCTGTCCGCCGACAAATTGCGTGAGGTCGCATGGCCGGCGGGCGCGGTTCCGGACGGCGCTTTCAAAACGACGGAAGAACTCTTGACGAAAGACCTTCCGGCCGGCGGAGGCAGCAAGCAGGCGTTGCAGACGATCGGCATCAACGAACCTGTGCTCGCCACCAAGATCACCGGCCCCGGCCAGCGTGCCACGCTTTCGGCGGTGCTCGGCGAAGGCATGAAGGCAGTATCCATCCGGGTCAACGACGTCCTCGGCGTCGCCGGCTTCGTCTTCCCGGGTGACCGAGTCGACGTATTGCTGACGCGAACCGAGCGCGGCGGCGATGGCGACGACAAGAGTTTCGTCGACGTGCTGCTGCAGAGCATGAAGGTGCTTGCCGT
Source organism: Mesorhizobium sp. M1338 (assembly GCF_040318045.1). NCBI lineage: Bacteria > Pseudomonadati > Pseudomonadota > Alphaproteobacteria > Hyphomicrobiales > Phyllobacteriaceae > Mesorhizobium > Mesorhizobium sp. M1338. Next base: position 26,201 of record NZ_JAMYLL010000048.1, read on the forward strand.
CGACCAGGTTGCCGATGTGAGCAAGGATAGCCCGACCGTCGTCAAATCGGTGACGCTCGAGGCCAGCACCAAGGATGCGCAGAAGCTGACCCTGGCAGCCGGCGCCGGCCAATTGTCGCTGGCGCTTCGCCAGGCCGCCGCAAGCAAGGGCGAAACAACCGAACGTGTGACGCTTTCCGACCTGACCGGCGAAACGCCGGCCGATGTCGCCGCCAGGCAGGCCGAACTCGACAGGAAGGCAGCGGCGGAAGCCGAGGCCGCAGCCGAGCGCAAGCGCGCCGAGGACAGGATCGCCGGTTTGACCCAGGCCGTGGAAAAAGTGGGAAGCCGCCTCGACGAACTGGGCAAGGTAAAGCCGGCTCCGGCTGTGGCATCTGCGCCGCAGGTGAAAGAAGTTGTCAAGGAAGTGGTCAAATATGTGCAGCCGGAACCACCGGCGCGGGCGACAGTCGGTGTCTTTCGAGGTATAAAGCTCGAAACATATGATGTGCCGCGACAAAAATAACACCGGCATAGTAGGATATGTGGAGTCCGAATCAGCCGGCGAGGGGGTAGCGTAAATGCGCGTGTTCTGGGGATCACCGGCCGCTGTTCTGGCCTTTTTCTGTGCGTTGCTGTCGTCGAGCCTGGCGGCCGACGCGGCCGACCGTTTCATCGACGTATCGACCCCAAGCGTCCATCGTATCTTCCTGCCGATGTCGCAATCGGTGACGGTCCAGGTGAGTGCCAATCTGGGCGATATCGTCGTCGGCGACGAGAAGATCGCCGATGCCCAGCCGATGACCGACCGCACGCTTTATGTCATCGGCAAGGGCGCCGGCACAACCACGGTCAATCTTTTCTCCACGGACAAGCGCTCGCTCGGCGCCCTCCAGATCGAGGTCGGCGTCGATGTCAGCGACATGGCGCAGGCGATCCGCCAGGTGGCGCCGAAGTCGCGCATCGAAATCGGCTCGGTCAATGGCAAGGTGAGACTTGGGGGCCATGTCAAGGATGGCGCCACGCTGGCGTCGATCCTGGAGGTGGCGCAGCAATATGGACCCGACGCCGTCATCAACTCGGTAATCGTAGACGACAGCCAGCAGGTCAATCTCGAAGTGCGCGTACTGGAAGCCAAGCGCAACGTCGGTCGCGATCTCGGCGTGTCGATCAGGAGCACAAATGGCAGCGGCACAACCCGTACAGGCACGGGCGTTGCAGCCGCCGACGAAGATGGCGTGGTGCTTGGCCCGGGCGATCTGCTCAGCGGCCTCTTGTCGGGCAGCAATCCATTTGCGGCTTTGATCACCCGGGTTATCGACAGCAACATCAAGGTCGACCTGATTATCGAAGCACTCGAGGCCAAGGGGGTGGTGCGCACGCTGGCTGAGCCCAACCTGACGACACTTTCGGGCGAGCCGGCCAGCTTCAACGCCGGCGGCGAAGTGCCCATCCGTGTCATCGGCACCGATGGCCAGGTAACCATCACGTACAAGCAATTCGGCGTCAATCTGCTGTTCACGCCGGTCGTACTCGACGACGGCAAGATTCATATGAAGCTGGCGCCGGAGGTCAGCGATCTGACCGGCTTCACCACCGCCGGCGACCCGATCTTCACCAACCGCAAGCTTGATACCGTCGTCGAACTGCGCGATGGCCAGAGCTTCGCGGTCGGCGGGCTGCTGTCCAGCAAGACCACCAAGCTGCAGAACCAGGTGCCGTGGCTCGGCCAGGTGCCGGTGATCGGGACGCTGTTCCGAAATTCGAGCAACCAGAAGGAAGAGACCGAACTGGTCGTCATCGTCACGCCGCATGTCGTGCGGCCGGTGAAGCCCGGCGAACAACTGGCGACGCCGTTCGACAAGACGCGGCCGGCCAACGATCCGGAATTCTTCGTGCTCGGTCAGCTTGAGGTGAACAAGGATATGATCCGCAAATACGAAACGGGCGACGGCGTCACCGGCCCCTATGGCCACATGCTGGACTTCAAATCGAAGGACAAGATGCTCTATGTCAAGAAATAGCGCCTTGATCCTCATTCTGTGCGCCGGTGCACTATCGGGCTGCGCCGCCGACTATCTGAACCATTATGATTCGGTGACGTTGGCCGCTGGCGACACACAGAAATTCAATTCGCTGCTGCAGACGGTCGATCCGTTCAATCCGAACTCGAAGAACACACATATCGAAGGCGACGGCACGCGCGCCGCCGCTGTTGCCCACAGCTACAAATTTCCGCCGCCACCGCCGCCACCGCCGGCGATCACGGTCAATGTCGGCGGGTCGGGTGTGGCACAGTGAACTGAACGGAAGGATGCGGAGGGCGCCGGGCAAGCGAGGGGCCCTGGCGCAAGAAAGCAGAGAGTAAGGTCATGTTGGGGACCATTCGTGCCTTCTGGAACGATCAACGCGGCGTAGCGATGATCCTTGTCGCTATAATGCTGCCCGTGCTTATTGGCTTTTCGCTGCTGGCCTTCGACATGAGCCGGGCGACCGGGCTTCACCATCAGTTGCAAAAGGGTATTGACGGTCTTGCATTGGCGGCTGCCGCCGAACTTGACGGGAGGTCGGATTCGATCACTCGAGCCAACCGGGCCGTGACGACCCTGCTCGCCAACCAGACCCTGTATTCAGAGCAAGGCGCGGGTCACACTCTCGCTCTGGCAGACGTGACCATCACCTTCTTGACCGGGATACCAGCCAGCGACGAGACCACATTGACCAGCGCTGGCGTCGATGCAGACGGCGTGAACTGGGCCAGCACCGATCCTAAAGTGGTGTCTTTAGCGGAAGTGACGATAAACGCGTCCGGCCTGGCGAAGGGTGCCGGTGCCTTCGCAACCATCTTTCCGGCAAGCCTCGTCGGCGGCACGGACACGATGGACATCCGGGCCCAGGCCGTGGCCGGTTTCGTTCAATCGATCTGTGAAACCGTGCCACTGTTCATGTGCAACCCGTTTGAGACGACCGACCCGTCGACCAGCAAGACAATCCAGCAGGCGTTTGCGACCGGCGATACCTACGCCCGCGAGTTCCGCGTCCTCAAGGTCGATTCCAACCCCGGCCCCGGCAATTTTGGGCTGGTCGACAACAACCTGAGCTCGCTGCGCGATGCCATTGCGATCGGAACCTCTGGCACTTGCTACGACCGCAATGCTCTCACCACGAAGACCGGCGTCACGCTTGGCCAGGTCAATACGGGTCTCAATGTCCGGTTCGATCTCTACAGCGGCTCGCTGAACAAGAACAACAAGGACTTCAATTATCGCCCTGCGAGCAATGTTCGAAAGGGCCAGAAAACCGGTTGCAGCAAGTATGACCCGGTCACCGACAACACAGCGCTGCCTCTGCCGCCCGGAACCAACTATGTCGACGCGAAAGGCATGTCAGACGCGATCGATTCTCAAGGCTTTTGGACGAACTACTGGCAGATAAACCACGGAGTGGCTTATCCAAACGTCCCGAGCGCCACCAACCCGACAGGCACCAAGACCGCTCCAGCTTCCCGATATGACGTCTACAAATACGAACTCTCGAATGGATCCTACAAGGACAAGTCGGAGGCGCCGACAAAGGAATCCGGAGAGCCAGCCTGCTACAAGGGGGACACACCAACACCCGATCCCGACCGCCGGCTGCTCAACATGGCAATCGTCAACTGCATCGCCAACCAAGAGAAGCTAAACGGCCACGTCCAAATCAAGCCGGACGGGTATGTCAGCGTGTTCATCAATACCCCGGTCCAGAAGCAGGACAACAGCAAGGACGATGATGACGCATCAGCAAACGAGAAGCCCATCAGCCTTGAGATCGTCGACGTCGATGGTGGATTTGCCGACAACACGCTGGTCGACAAGGCGTTCCGCAACGAAGCGCAGCTTTATCGGTAGCGCCATGTTCATCAAACTGAGGCAGTTCTTCTTGCGGTTCCACCATGACGAACAAGGCTCTGCCTTGGTCGAGATAGCGGTCGTCACGCCATTCGTGTTGCTGCTGGCAGCGGGTGTCTTCGAGTTCTCGAACATCTTCAATACGCGTCTGCTTCTTGAAGCTGGCGTCGAGGATGCCTCTCGGTATATGGCGCGCTGCAGCAGTGACTGGGACACTTGTTCAGGATTGGCAAAAAACCTGGCAGTCAACGGGGCCGTCATTAACGGTAGCGCGAGGGTTACCGGGTGGACCACAAGTCAGGTCACCATCACCAAGGCACAATCGCTCCAGGCGATCGATTCCGCGACCGGTACCCAGCTCTATCTCAGCAGCACCGGAACCGTCGTTGTCGCGCAGGTCAGCGCCGCATATCCGTATCCTACCCTGGGCCTCTGGTCTTATCTCGGCTTTGGCAACGTTGAGCTCACTGTGTTCCATCAGGAGCGTGTCTTGGGATGGTGATCTCGCAGGGCACGTTCTGGAGAAACCAATCCGGCGCGACAATGGTGGAGGCGGCCATTGCAATGCCCGTGCTGCTGACACTGCTGCTTGGTTTCGTCGACTTTGGCTACGCCTTCTACCAATGGAATGCTGGTGACAAAGCGGTGCAAGCCGGCGCCCGGCTGGCGCAGATTTCCGCTCCGATCGCCAGCGGACTTCTGCTCGAGGCAAAAACACCCAGCGACTCGCTGGACGTGGGAAAGGCGGTTCCAGCCAACACCTACAGCTATGTCTGTACGGCCAATGCCGCCGGAGTTGTGTCTTGCACCTGTGGAACAGGCGCCACATGCCAAAACCTCAATGTGAACCAGGCCGCTTTCGACTTCATCTTTAGCGGCAGCAGCAACCGGCCGGGAATGCTGACATTCCTGCCAACCCTTCTGAAATCCGAGGTCCAGATTCAGTATCAGGCTTCGGGCCTCGGCTACTGGACGCGCCCCAATGGGCCGGTACCAACGATCACCGTCAGCATTGAAAAACATCCCTTCCAGTTCTTCTTTCTGGCCGGTTTTCTCGGATTCGGAACCATCACCATGCCCTCCATGCTGAGCACGGTCACGGGCGAAGACATGAAGAGCACCTGGCCATGAATGCCATCAACACCAAGGTTACGCCGACCAAGCGGAAGCAGGTGGCGCTGTTCTCGTCGGATCCGAATTTCAAGCGCGATGTGGCGACGCGGCTCGATGCATTGGCGATCTATGACGTCAGGATCTCCGAGACGGGCGACTTTCTCAAGGGTCCGCCGGCGGACACGCGCCCGGGCATCGTCATCCTCGATCTCGGCAATGGCGAGTTGCTCGGCAGGCCCGGCATCGTCGAGGCGCGCGCGCTGTGGGCTGATGTGCCGCTGATCGCGGTTTCCGATGAGCTGACGTCGGAGCAGACGCGCGTGCTGGTGCGCATGAACGCCTCGGACTGGCTGCACAAGCCGCTCGACGGCAAGGAGCTGCTCAACGCGGTGACCTTCCACGACACCGGCAACCAGGGAACGAAAAGCCGGATCATCACCTTCATCGGCGCCAGCGGTGGCGCGGGCGCAACGACGCTGGCGCTGTCGGCGGCCGAGTTCCTGGCCTCGAAATCGGCCGAGCGCGCGGCTTCCACCTGCCTGGTCGATCTCGATTTCCAGAGCGCCAATTGCGGCGCCTATCTCAATCTGTTCAACCAGTTCGACCTTGCCGGCATCATCGGCCAGCCGGAACGGCTCGATGTCGAGCTGATGGACGTCATCAAGCTATCGCGCCCGTCCGGCCTCACCCTCTACGCGTTCGAGCGGCCGCAACTGCCGTTCGAGCCGCACGGCAGCGACTTCGTCTTCCGGCTTCTGGATCTCGTCGCCTACCGCTTCGACGACATCGTCATCGACCTGCCCAATCTCGAAACGCCCTGGCACAATTCCGTGCTTTCGACGAGCGACGAGATCTTCATCGTCTTCGAACTCAACGTCGCGTCGCTGCGGCAAGGCAAGCGGCTCTACAAAAAGATCCGCGAGCTGCGCGGCAACGCGGTCAGCGTCACGCTGGTCGCCAACAAGCACAAGCGCAAATGGTTCGGGAACCACTTTTCGCGCAGCGAACTCGAAAAGATATTCAAGGCGCCGCACATCAAGTCGGTGGCGCTGGACAACGCGCTTCTGACCGACGCGCTGAACAGGGCCATCCCGCCATCGGAAGTGGATGGGCGGGCGCGCTTCAACAAGGATCTGAAGCGGATGTTCAAAGAACGGCTCGATGACGCTGCCCGATAGATATCGGATCGGCCCGAGGCTCGCCGGCGCCTGCTTGCTCGGCGTGGCGCTGGCGCTGTCCGTGCAGGACTTCGCCGAGGCGCGATCGGTCGAGCGGCCGCCGCTGCCGGCGATGGGCCCCAGCCTGCGCAAGGCCGTCGCTTTCGCAACCGCCGAGCAGCCGGGAACGATCATCATCCGCAAGGACGAGAAGGCGCTTTACCTGGTGACCCGCCAGGGCCAGGCGCTGCGCTACCAGATCAGCGTCGGGCGCGACGGATTTGGCTGGACGGGCGTCGTCAAGGTGGGGGCGAAGACCGAATGGCCGGAGTGGCGCCCGCCCCGGGAAATGCGGGCCCGCCAGCCGGAGCTGCCGAAAATGGTGCCCGCCGGTCCCTACAATCCGCTGGGCGCAAGGGCGCTCTACCTGTCCCGCGACGGGCGCGACACGCTCTACCGCATTCACGGCACCAACGATCCGTCGGGGGTCGGCTTCGACGGAACGTCAGGCTGTTTTCGGCTTACCAACACGGATGTGATCGATCTTTTCAAGCGCGTCGCGGTCGGCGCAAAGGTGGTGGTCCAATGACGACGATCAGCGAACCGGGCCTGCCCGCGATCGACATCGGAAACCAGGAACAGCGCGAACCGGTCGCCGTCGAGAAACCCAGCAAGGCAAAAACGATCGGCATTCTCATCGCCAGCGGTGCCTTGCTGCTCACCGCGGTCAACATGGCGGCCGCGATCTATCTCTATCGCGGCATGAGCGACCTGCGTTTCGTCGAAGCGCGGCTGGAGCAGCTTGGAGCGTTCGAGCAGCGGATCGCGGCACGGCTCGACACGGTCAACAACGGCTTCCAGAGCAGGTTCGAGAAACTGGACAGCCAGTTGCAAGGCAGCTTCAACGAGGTCAATGGCAGCATTGCCCGGTTGGGACAGAATGTGCCGGCCGCCGGCGGCGAGGCCATGTCGAGCGCGGCGGAACCGCCCGAGATCACCACCAGCACGCTGGCGGAGGCGCCCGAAGCTCTCGAAGGCGACAGCGAACCTGGCGTCATCGAAGCGCCACGCGCGCCCAGGAAAAGGATTGCGCCGGCGGCGCCCCCTCCCCCAAGCTCCAACTACCAGCGCATGGAGCAGCCTGACGGCAAGGTCTATTACCGCAGGATCAATTAGACCCGGCAGGTCTGGATCTGGGCAGGTGCCGACGGTTTAGAGATCGCGCCGCAGGGCCAGGATGCGGATGGCCCGCACGGACCGATCCCGCGCTTCGGCCAGGAAAGCGATGTGGCAGTATGCACAGGCCACGGTGCCCAGAAGCAGCACCAGGCTGTTCTTCAAGGTGAAATCGATAGCCAGCGAGTACGGAAGACCCCTGGGCGACGTGAACGCCGCGATCGTGCTCGCCGTTTCAGAGTGGGTGCCGACGGCGATCATCAGCCCGGCGAGAATCAGGGCGACGTGGTTCGCGAGAAACGAGAATGCCGACCTTTTGGTGTTGCACGCCATCCAGCAGACGATCGATGCGCCAGCGAGGATGGCGGCGTCAAGGGCCATCGAGCCCCCGAGATAGACATCGACCTGCTGCCAAAGCATCGTCGACAAAGGACGCAGTTCAAGCCATATCCACCATGCGGCGGGGCTCGCCGGATAGGTTCCCAGCAAGAAGGTCGCCATGCGCTCCCCTGCCAGGATCGCAAGAATGAGAAATGGGAAGGCAAAAAGCAGAAGCGGCTTGCGTTTCATGTTCCCTCGACAATCTACCAGCCAAGATAGACCGCATAGATTGCGCAAGGCTTAACGGCTCCAGCGAAATGTCCGGCTCCGTAAGGCGGTGCCAGAGACGGTCGCCCAAATCGGCTTATGACGAAAGCCGTTCCGCATGCCATCTCAGATGGTCGTCCATGAAACTGGAAATGAAGAAATACGAGTGGTCGTAGCCGTCCTGCATGCGCAGCGTCAGCGGAATGCCGGCCTTGGCGCAGGCCGCCTCCAGAAGCCAGGGCCTCAGCCCATCATCGAGGAATCCGTCCGACGTTCCCTGATCGACGAGAAACCCCGGAAAACGGTGTCCATCCTCGATGAGCGAGGTCGCGTCGTAGCCGCGCCACGAGGCCTCGTCGTTGCCGAGATATTTTTCGAAGGCCGGCCTCGACCAGCCGGCGGTGGCCGGTTGAACGATCGGCGCGAACGCCGAGCAGCTTTTGAAGCGCCCCGGGTTCTTCAGCGCGATCGTCAGTGCCCCATGGCCGCCCATCGAGTGGCCAAAGATCGCCTGGCGCGTCATGACGGCCGGAAATTCCCGCGCGATCAGGGCCGGCAGTTCCTCGGTGAGGTAGGAGTACATGCGATAGTTCTTCGCGTAGGGCTCCTGCGTCGCATCGACGTAGAAGCCGGCGCCACTGCCAAATTGCCAATTGTCCTTCTCGTCGGGAATGTCGGCGCCACGCGGACTGGTGTCGGGACAAACGACGATCAGGCCAAGCTCCACGGCCATCCGCCTGTACTCGCCCTTGTCCATCACATTGGCATGCGTGCAGGTGAGGCCGGAGAGGTACCACACCACGGGACAAGGCGTTTCACGGGCCTGCGGCGGCACAAAAACGGCAAAATTCATGTCGCAGGCGCAGGCATCCGAAGCGTGGGAATAGACGCCCTGCACGCCGCCGTGCGACCTGGCGGCGGAGATGATCTTCATCTGTTCTGACATGTGCTTTTTCTCCGCCAATTCAAAACGCCAACCATGGTCGCCGTGTCTACGGCATCGGTCGGGATCGCGGCAACCCTGGAGGATGGACCATGATCCGGATTCCGTGGGATGACGCAAGTCACGCAAGGCGAGGCGAAGAAGGGCGGGACTGGGCTTTAAAGACCGGTCGGCGGAGAACATGTTGCTGAGGGGCGAGCCTCGCCCCCTGCGCGAAAGCCACCGCTACCGAGAGGGCGCCCAACGCGAAGTCAACGTCTCGGTCGTTCCCGCGCATCTGGTCCGGTTAAAGTTCCGCAATGTGTGAGGCGATGCTCGCCTCCATTGTCTCAACGACCCAGACTGGCGTGGTGGACACGCTCGCGGACCTCTTCGCGAGAAATGCCGGCATCCGCCAGTGTGCGGTCCGAAACCTGCCTCAAGCTCGCAAGCGTCTGGCGATAGGAAAGCCAGCGGGCGAAACGGCGTCGAAGTTCATACAACATGATCGTCTCCTTTGGGTTAGTCGAAAGCGCAAAACATCCGCGCGAAAGGCACGCGCGATGGAAAGGATTGCGCTGGCTTCTTGGCCAGTCGAGGCGCTTTTCACTGTCCCATCAAGCAGGATTGTCCAACGCCTCCAATGCCCGCATACTTGCGCGTGATGCCCACTTCGCGCTACAGCCACGGTCGCAACGAGTTTTTCATTTCTGCAAAATGGATATCGACTGGGACGATTTGAGATTGTTTCTCGACGTTGCGCGGCTGGGTGGCTTGAGCGCGGCGACGGGAACCACGCGCCTCAGCGCAGCCACCCTTGGAAGGCGCGTCACCGCGCTTGAAAAGCAGATCGGCGAGCCATTGTTTGTGCGTCGGCAGACCGGCTACCGACTGACCCCGGTCGGTGAAGAACTGCTGCGGCGCGCCGAAGACGTCGAGGCAGCAATGCAGTCGCTGACCCGCTGGCGCCAAGGAAACCTGCCTGACCGCATTGTCCGCGTCTCGGCCGGGCCATGGACCTCGGCCTTCGTTTCCGCCCACATCGGCGAGATCTGGACGGTCGATGACGGCATGAGGGTGGAGTTCGTCACCACCACCGACCGGGTCGACATCGGCCGCCGTGCCGCCGACATCGGCATCCGCAGCGAGCGCCCGACCGAGCAGTGGCTGGCCGGCCGTCAGAGCGGCAAGGTCGCTCACGCCATTTATTCCGGACGCCACCTGATCAATGGCATCGCAGCCGGGCTGTTCGTCGGCGTCACCGGCGACGGGGCAAACATTGCCTCGGCGCGCTGGCTACAAGCCCATCACGGCGACCGCATCGCCGTGCGCGGCAACAACACCCATTCGGTGCGCGAACTGGTAGCCGCCGGCGCCGGGCTTTCGATCTTTCCGTGCTTCGTCGGCGACAGCGATCCGCGGCTGGTTCGCGTCGCACAGCCCATCCCCGAACTCGAAACCGACCAATGGATCGTCACTCATCACGAGGAACGTCACTCCCCGCCGGTACGAAAAGTCGCCGACCGGATTGCCGCCTTGATGCGAGCACACCAGCCGCTGTTTCGCGGCGAGACGCCGATCCGGTAAACCGCGTGATATAGACCGTATCGGCTGGCCCCGACGCGCCGGTTGCCGTAGGCGTCGAACCGCGGGAGCGTGAAGCCTGACGACATCACACCCAGGACCACCGCGCCGATGACCGTGCCCCGATCCGGCCCACCCCCGCCAGCAAGTGACGTTCCGCCGATCACGGCTGCGGCGATGGCATCGAGCTCATACCATGCCGGATTGAGCCGTCCGCGCGCGCCGCTTAGTGACATCGTCATGCAATGTAGACTCTACGCACCATCTTGCTTCTTTCCGCCACGCGAGTCAGCTCCTCTTGTCCGAAAATGAAATAGTGGGCCCGCAGGACGTGTGAAACTCGTTGATTTTATTGGATTTTTCGTGGGGCAAAATCAGACATCCTCCCGTATCGTTCCGTATCACTCCGCGACACTTTCATCGTCAAAACTTGGCTAGATATGCGCCACGTTGATGCACGCCTGCCTTAGCCGGGACGGCCGCGTCCTGGAATGAACTAGCCGAGAGTTTGACTGGCGAGCGCATAGGTCACCGGTGCAACTGCGGCGCCGACGGCAAAATCGGTGAGGCGTTTGCCCAGCGACATCGTGAGCACCGTGTCGAAAACCGGCATTCCGCTGTGCGACAGAAAGGCGGCGAACTCGCCATCGTCCATGTGGGTGTCGATCCTGAGGAAAGATCCTGAATGGTCGGCCACATGCGGCCGGACGATCGCCACAGCGTCGGCATCGCTTTCCGCCACGACCGGCCCCACGACGTGGCCTCGCCCGAACGGCCGGCAGAGCGCGAATGCGTTCAGCCTGCCATCCTTGAAAAGACCATAGCCGGCCGAGTGTGCGAAAAGCTTTTCGATGAGTGCCGCCCGCCTCACGCCGAATCCTGCCGCGTCGAGCGCAATAGCTGCGGGAATGTCCCCTGCGCCCAAGGTCCTGACATCGCGTATGTCTCCCGGGCTACCCGTCGTCTCCAGGCCGGCGATGCCCTGGCATTGATAGACCGTCTTCTCCGGCTGGAAGTCGAGGGAGAGATAGAGCCGCCTTGCCGCCCTGGTCGCATTGAGGCGCAAGTCGCGGCCGGCTACCCTGTCGAAGACCCGCTTCATCAGCCATTGCCCCGCACCCAGTGTCTGGAGCCGCGGCGAGGTGATGACCATGCCCACGGTTGCGAAATCCGTGCCATGCGCGAACCACATGGCCGAGCCGAGAACCCGGCCGATCTCGTCGAGCGCGACGAACCCCTCTCCCGATTGGCGCAGGAATTGCCAATCCTCGGCGCGATGCGGCCATCCCACGGAGAGCGAGAGTGCGTGCAACCGGTCCAGATCGACACCTTCGATGTCGTCGATGCGCATCGAGAAAGTATCGATTTTCAAGCTCTCGGACGGCTTCAAGTCCATGCCCCTGCAAGATTTCCGCACTAAAGCGCCACGCACGGATGGCCACCCTCTGCCCGACAACGCTAATCGAGCAGACCAGTACGAATTGCTCGAATGCCGCCCAGCAACGCAAGATTCAACTGAAACACTTCCGCCTTCGGCACGCAATCGCGAAAGAACGCGCACACTCTCTCTGGAAATCTAGCAGCATATGGTCGACGGCACCGATCCGGCGAACCCGAAATGTTTTGAGGGCTGGAATGGACGTCTTCGACATCCTCGACCGTCTCGTCGCCTTTCCATCGGTCGCCGGCAGACCGAACGGCGATATCGCCGGCTGGATCGAGACCTATCTCGCGGAACACGGAACCCAGGTCACCGTGTTTCCAGGTCCGGAAGGCGATCGTTCCAATCTTTTCGCAACGATCGGCCCTGCCGATGTCCCGGGCTACATACTGTCCGGCCATATGGACGTCGTCCCCGCCAGTGAGCCGCAATGGAGTTCGAGCCCTTTCGCGCTACGCCGGGAGGGCGAACGGCTCTACGGACGCGGCACTACGGACATGAAGGGCTTTCTTGCCGCGGCACTCGCCGCCGTGCCCGCGCTGGTGGGGCTGCGCCTTGCCAGGCCAATTCACCTCGCCTTTTCTTACGACGAGGAGGTGGGATGCCGCGGCGTGCCGCATTTGATCGCCCGCCTTCCCGAGCTTTGCGCAAAGCCGCTCGGCGTCATTGTCGGCGAGCCGAGCGGCATGCGCGCCGTGCGCGGCCACAAGGGCAAGACGGCCGCCCGCGTGATTGTCAACGGGCGCTCCGGCCATTCCTCCCGACCCGATCTCGGGCTCAACGCCATCCACGCCATGGCCGGTGCGCTGAGCGCAGCCGTGAACGAGGCCGAACGGCTGACGCACGGTCCGTTCGACCCCGCCTTCGAGCCGCCCTACTCCTCGCTGCAGGCCGGTGTGATCGCAGGAGGGCAGTCGGTCAACATCATCCCCGACACCTGCACGCTGGATCTGGAGGCACGCGCCATACCCGGTGTCGACCCGGCCAGCCTGCTCGCGCCGGTCAAGGCGCGGGCCGAGGCCCTCGCAGCCGACGGCTTTCTGGTCGAGTGGACGCAGATGAGCGCCTACCCGGCGCTGTCGCTGCCGCAAGAGGCGGCGCTGGCTGCACTGCTGAGCGACCTGACCGGCGAAGCGCCGTTAGCCGCCGTCAGCTACGGCACCGAAGCCGGCCTCTACCAGGCCGCCGGCTTCGATGCGATCATCTGCGGCCCAGGTGATATCGGTCGTGCTCATAAGCCGGACGAATATATTCTTGCCAGCGAACTAACTGCTTGCCAGCGGATGATCGAAGCGCTGGGCGCACGTTGCGCGGCTTGAAGGAGAACCGGGATGACATTCCTGTTCAATTCCGATGCGCGCCGTGGCGCGGTCTTCGCCGATGCCTTTGCCAAAGAACTGCCGGACCTCCCCTTCACCATGGACGCCGCGACGGTCGATCCCGATGCGGTGCGCTATCTCATCACCTGGACCGCGCCAGAAGACCTCGCCCGCTACAGGAACCTGGAGATCCTGTTTTCGATTGGCGCTGGCGTGGACCAATTCCGCCTCGATACCGTGCCGGAACAGGTGAAGATCGTGCGTACGGTCGAGGAAGGCATCGTGCGCATGATGCAGGAATATGTGACGCTTGCCGTGCTTGCATTGCATCGCAACCTGCCGGTCTATCTGGCGCAGCAGCGCGCCGGCAAATGGCGCGATATCCCGCAGTTTCAGGCCAGGTCGCGCCGGATCGGTGTGCTCGGCCTCGGGCAGCTCGGCCAAGCCGTCCTCGACCGGCTGAAGCCCTTCGGCTTTCCGCTCGCCGGTTGGAGCCGCTCGCCGCGGCAAATCGAGGGTGTGACCTGTCTTCATGGCGAGCTTGGGCTGGAACATATGCTCGCGGCCAGCGACATATTAATCTGCCTGCTGCCGCTGACCGGGGACACGCGCGGCCTCCTGGATGCCGACCTGTTTGAGAAACTGCCCAAGGGCGCGGCGCTCGTCCACGCTGGCCGGGGGCCGCAGCTCAACCACGAGGCCCTTGTCGCCGCGCTCGACAGCGGCCATCTGTCGGCGGCGATGATCGACGTGACCGATCCTGAACCGCTGCCTCCGAGCCATCCGTTCTG
>NZ_JAMYLL010000049.1:0-39047 GCF_040318045.1 Mesorhizobium sp. M1338
ATGATGTCGGATTCCTTCATGATCAGAAGGTCTTCGCCATTGAGCTTGACTTCGGTGCCCGACCACTTGCCGAACAGGATGCGGTTGCCAGTCTTGACATCCAGGGGGACCAGCTTGCCAGCTTCGTCACGGGCGCCCGAGCCAACAGCAATGATCTCGCCTTCCTGCGGCTTTTCCTTTGCCGTGTCCGGGATGATGATCCCGCCGGCGGTCTTGGATTCGGATTCGACGCGGCGAACGACCACGCGGTCATGCAGCGGCCGGAAATTCGACTTTGCCATTTTTGGATTGTCCCTGGTGCGGAGGTTGAACGGTTGCCCGTTGCCGGAGCGTCGTTAGCACTCGACAGTGGCGAGTGCTAACGTGGCGGTGAGATAGTCTGTAAGCTCATACTAGTCAAGACGGAAGAGGGACGGGCGAAGAGCAAAAATCGCGTGGCTCTGCGAGCGCAAGACGCCCTCGCTGTTCGTGACTGCCTGTGACGGGCCTTAACACGCAAGCAAGTTGTAACGGGCTTGCAAAATTCGCAGAGCTTGGCCACAACGCGCTTCGCTAAATGGCCGGAGCACGGAGAGAACATGGTTTTCCGACTGAAGGAGCGGCTCGGCAAAAGGTTTGAGGAAGAAGTCCAATTCTTCAAAGGCTGGCAGAAGGACAAGAAGGGCGTGGGGGCCCTCATCCCCACTTCGATTCATGCGGCGCGCCGGATGGCAAGCGTGGTCAACCCGGGTCCGGAATGCCGGTCCTGGAGCTTGGCGCGGGAACCGGCGTCATCACCAAGGCAATCCTGGAGAGGGGCATCAATCCGCATCAGTTGGTGTCGGTCGAATACTCCAGGAATTTCTACAACGGCTTGGTGCAACGCTTCCCGGACGTGGACTTCAGATTGGGCAACGCATTTGCGCTGAATGAAGTTCTGGGTGAGCGCAAAGGTGAACAGTTCGATTGTGTCGTCAGTGCAGTCCCGCTGTTGAGCTTTCCTATGGAACAGCGCGTTGCCCTGGTTGAGGATCTGCTTGCCCGCATTCCTGCCGGACGGCCGGTGATTCAGATCACCTATGGGCCTCTGTCGCCGGTGATCAAGATGCCCGACCGCTACGTGGTTTCCCACTATGACTTCGTCGTCCGCAACATACCGCCGGCGCAGCTCTGGACCTATCGACGAGCAGTCTAGCCAAATCCGGCACCCGAAGGGCCGACTGCGCTGAGGTGTATGCAATCAGGCCCCATGTGAAATTGCCATCAGTGCGCTTTCATGTTTGCTGGGTCTATGCTGGATCGGCTCTCGAATAGAAGCCTACTTCTCCACTTTATCGAAAAAAGCTAGAACAGTGGTTGGCGGGATCTTTTCGGAAAAGAGGAAGGTCGCTGGGTTCAGTTTCAACGCCTTGGCGATCGCGGCAATCGTATCCACGCTGATGTTGCCGCTCGCGCGTTCCAGTTTCGTGAATGTCGCCTCCGCCACGCCGATGAGTTCGGCCATCTCATAGCGGTGCAAAGTACGTCGTTGTCGCTCAAAATCGATGATGCGCGCCAGCCGCTTGCGGATCGCATTGTCGTCCAACCGATGCGCCCATTCCGGAACTTTCTTACCGCCGGCGAGCAGTTCTGCAAAAGACACTTGCAAGCCTTTTGCCATGATCCGCAGCGTCGTCAATGTGACATTATTTTTCTGACGCACAGTCTGAATGTAGGTTCGATAGGCCAGTTGTTCGCCCCCGGCGGTCCGAAACAGCTCGGCCATGTGCATATGGGATAGGCCACGTTTGGCTCGCTCCCGCTCAAGCGTCAGAGCAATGTTGGTGCGCAACGGGTTGTTGACCACGCCTCCGTCGTCTCGTTTCATAAATCGATGTAGTCGCACAAACCTGCCTTTTCGACCTGTCCTTTTTCGCGCGGATCATCCATAGTAAACTGTCAAATCTGCAGCGAGGAAAAGGCTATGACCATACTCAAAATCCTATTGGGGGGTGCCGTCGCCATGGCGGGCGCCGCAGCTCTTCCATCCCAATCAAAAGCGACGGAATGGGGCTGTCAGGTCCTCCTATGTCTTTCCGGCGACTGGCAAGGCACCCCCTCGTGCCACCCGCCAATTTACAGGTTGATTGCGGCGATGGAAGCCCCGGGTTTTAATTGGCCGACCTGTCCGCAAGCCAACTCCAGCGCGGCGAGATTTGAGAAGTATGAGGATTGTCCGTCTGGCTGGCAAGCAGTTGGCAGCTCCGAATTCGATCGGCCGGGCTTAGGTCAAGAACATAACATCTGCCGCATCGCGGCCGATAGGCTCTCCTTGGCCGTCGTTTTCAAAAACAACGCCCTCAGCAGGCATCATGGAGACGGATCACGTCAGGTCCAAATCGAAATCGACGGTAAGGTGGTTGCGGCAAAAATCCAGACCGCGGGCAACGATCGAGGGCATTCCGTCGGTAATGGCCCCACCTACGTCACCATCCCTCGACCGATACGCGGAAAGCCCTGGTTCATCGAGTATGATGATCCGAACGGCGTGCGCCAGAAAAGCTGGTTCAATCTCAACATGCCATGAGCCAGGCGATAACGCAGGACTACTATGGGATGTCGCAATTCAGGGAGGTCTGTAGTGTTCAAAGCGTTTCTCCTGTCCACTGTGATTTTGAACACAGGCGCAGTGTTGACGGCGGCTGGTCAGAGCGACAAGCCGCGATCAAGCGTGGACAATCCTATGTGGCCCGCTTCACTGAAGTGGGATTGCAAGACCGCCGCCAAAATCGTGTGTGAGCGTGATGGCGATTGCTCAGTGGCTGAGGACCACACTGGATTTGTGCTGAACTACGGCAGCAACGAAGCTGAGTTCCCAGCCAGCAATGTCAGGATCAAACGCCACTATCAACAGACCGTGCAGGCAAGCCCTTTGCAGCAGGAAGTCAAAGTCGAACTGGCCGACTCGCGTTCTCTGGCTGACGGCCGTGGATGCCAGCCGCACTTATTCCCGAAGCGTGGGTCGGCGCCCTGAGCGAGTTGAAGGGTGGCGCGGTACTGATGGAATCCGAGGGAGTCTATTGCATGCCGCTCAAGTGAGTGCGCCGAGAGGGGAAGGTGGGCGAACGCCGATATGACCTGACTTGGGAGCCAGTCCCCGACGCTACAGAAGAGTTCAGAGTCTCCCGGCAAGTGTTATCAGGCTGTGAGGTGGCGCGAAGTAGCATGCCGGATCGACACCAGCCATGGCCGCGACCCAGAGTTGCCACGTCGGAATGGCTAAGCTCCTTGCCAGTTTCTGTTGGGCAAACCACAGCTCATTGGCGCGCCGGATTCGACAATCGTATCCGATCCGTCCCTTATTCGTTCCAACCTCGAGTGCCTGTTTTGTGCGGTCTCCGGCCCTCGTTTGTCGACGACGAGAGTTCTATGTACCGACCAATCGAGTGAAGATAGGCAACGATCTCCGGTAACAGGTGATCACGATCGCCAAACTCTTCCACGATTCGTTTTACCTTGCGCCAGGGTACCTTCCCGTCAACATCGCCCAGTGAGTAGCCTAAGTGACCGATCGCGCAGATATCGCAGCCAGCCTCGATCACCTTGTCGATGAAGGCGGGAATCTCACTCGCTTTCATTAGCCGCATGTTGCTGGTCATCGCAGATATCTCCGTTGGTGGTCGGCATGGAAATTGCGCCGACGCCCATTGTGCTCGAACCTGCACGCACTTCGCTACCTGTGCACTTGCACAGGTTGTAGGGTCTCAGGCGTGCCGAAGGCGCCGGATCGAGCGTTCCTGCGCCTTTGTTCATTGTTGGCGGCCCGGGCACTTCAACCGTGTTGCTAGAACAGCCCACCTGCTCCGTTCCAGCAAAGGCAGCACTGCCACCGGAACGCTCCCCTTGCGCGCACTGAAAGGCGATGCCGGCGCTCAGGCAGTCGGGGTCGATCATGCCGAGGCGCCATTTCCATTTTCCTCGCAAGTCGCTCGAGCGCTCGAGCCGCACGCGCTCTTTTCGCTCTGGAGTCCGAGTAGGTTGGGTCGAGGTTGGCTCAATCGGGGGATCGGTGCCTTTCCATTTAGCTATAGGCTCGGAAAAGCTCCTTAGATCCCGCAGTCAGGAGTCCATCAATTAGTTGAGATGGCTGCGAACCGCGTTGCGGGTGGGATTGGGTGCTCCGACGGATCGATACCCGATACCTACGCCAGTTCTTCCTCGAAGGCCTTATCGCCCCCATGCGCATAGCCAAGTGGTGGACAAACCTGACCCACACGACTCCACGCATCACTCGAACTTGGGCGCAAGCACGGTTATGACGCGGGTTACCCCTCGGGAAGAGGCGGGTGCGGAATGTGGCTTCGGTAGAGATGTGGCGTCGGCCGCCGCAGGCCATCCTTAACCGAGAAACGAACCTCATGAGAATTCTGCGGCCGCTCCGCAGAAGCGATATCTATTTCTCTCGTCACTGCCTTGCCACGCAGGTCTTGGGCGTCGCCTGTCGCCTCTTTCGCGGCCGGCCGAGCGCCAGCAAATAGACATCGTACCCCTTTTTCTTTTGACCATGCGTTGACGCTTCTGCACCGCCGCTCCTCGATCGGCGCTTGCGAACCATGATCGGGATGTTATCTTAGGGACGATATTCCCCATCCGCTTGGTTAGGCTGTCCAAAAGAAATTCTCGTTCCCGATTACATACTTCCGGAGCTCGATGTCATGGCAAAATACCCCGACGTTGGACCAGGTTTTAAAGACGAAGTCCTTTGGGCCGACAGCCTGACCGCCTACGACAAGGAGCACTTCACGACCTACTTGAGGTTCCTGGATGCAGGTGCCGACGACGCCAGCTATGAGGAGATGGCGCAGATCATCCTTGGCATCGATCCGGAGCAAGAACCGGAGCGCGCGCGGAAAGCCGCGCGAAGCCATCTCGATCGGGCGAACTGGATGGTGACGACCGGTTACAAGGAATTGTTCGCCGGATGAGGGCGAACGGGACGGCGACACGCTCCGGGTCAGACACCTCCACGGCGTGCGCCACAAGAGCGGTTTGAGGGCCGGGGCTGCGGGAATTCGGGGCAGGTCCATCACAAGGCCTAGCTGGCCATCCAGGGAAAATGCTGCTTCTTCAATTAGCGAGAGCAGCCCCGCGCAGCATGTACGCCGCGCGGGGTCTTCGTTTCAGTCCAGTAGCATCACGCCCGTCGCCTTGGCCCAGCGCTCGATGATCTCGCGCTCGTCAGACAAGGGGAGACGGTTGCCGAAATCGCGCACCAGCACCGCCCGGTGCTTGCGGATCGAGTTCGTTCGTGAGCAGCCGTTCGATCTTGCCAAGCGCGGTGCGCCGCAGCACCCAGATCGAGGCGATGTCGCCGATGCATTTGGCCGCGTATGTCGAGACACAATGATGCATCCCCTGCTCTCACGGCCAACGTGTTGGTAAGTTTCGGCTGCTACCATCGGTTCCCATATGGATACCGAAACGAGATCTATCCCTGCTGTCGACAACGCCCAGTGGCCTCGGGCTCACATGGCTGCAAACGCATGGCGTGGACGTTGCCTCGATATATCTGCGCGAAGCGAGGCAGCCGTCAGTGAGACGCTTTTGGTGCTAGCGAATATATCGCAGCGTGGCACTGTTGTAAAACTGCCCCATCTGGTCGGGCAACGGTTCGAAGAATTGGCTACTTTGTTCGCCCTGAAAAACTCTTGGACCCCTTGCGTTGCAGGGATTCCCATCGGGTGTGAAGTATTGGAGAATGCCGGAAACCACCTTTGATCCCGTCGTTTTCCGGTGTTTTTGCAATGCTGCCAGCCCGTCCGTCGTCCGGTAAGAATGATTTGTTCCGCGAGCGCCTCGATACCATCATCAATCCGCGCCATCCGCTGGTCCGGTTGTCGGCATTGATGGAGTGGTCGCGCTTTGACAAGGCGTTTGGCGGGTTTTATCGCCCGGTCGGCAGGCCGGCCAAGCCGACGCGGCTGATGGTCGGTCTGCATTACCTCAAGCATATCCACGACCTGTCCGACGAAGAAGTGGTGGAGCGTTGGGTGGAAAACCCTTATTGGCAGTTTTTCTGCGGCTTCGAGTTCTTCCAGCACGAGCCGCCGATCGATGCCAGCACGATGACGCGCTGGCGCAAGCGGATCGGGCCCGAGGGGCTAGAGGAAATGCTGAAGGCAAGCGTCGACGTCGCACTCGAGACGGGGACTGCGAAGCCCGGTTCGCTGGAGCGGATCACCGTCGACACGACGGTGCAGCCGAAGGCAATCGCCCACCCCACCGATAGCCGGCTCTACCTCAAGGCAATCCAGATCCTGGTGCGTCAGGCCAAGCGGTACGGCATCATGCTCAGGCAGAGCCACATGCGGCTGGCCAAGGCAGCGGCGGTGCGGGCGGGTCGCTATGCGCATGCCCGGCAGTTCCGCCGGATGCGTCGCGAACTCAAGCGCCTTCGTACCTATCTCGGCCGGGTGTTCCGCGACGTCGGCCGCAAGATCGCCGGCAATGCCGAACTCGAGGCCAGATTTGCCCGGTTGCTCGGGCTCGTCGAGCGGCTCTTGGCGCAGAAGGGCCCTCTCTTCAGCGCCGCGCGAGTTGCAGGCAAAGTTGACGCAGGTCGCTATCATACGTGCCTTCGTTGTTGATGACATCGATGCAGCGCTTCTTCATGCGCGCCAGCTGGCCGCTCGATATGTTGCCAGAGATGCTAGGCATATTGGAGCTGCTGGGAGTCCCGATGGTCGATGGAGTGGTCCCGACGCCAACGCCGGCACCCAGGCCAGTCCCGGTACCGACCGCTGTGGTGGCGTTGTCGGTCCCGAGAGTTACGTTGGCAACTCCGCTTATTCCTCCGACGGCAGGCGTCACGCCAGAGCTGCCGATTGAGGCAGTCGCGTGGGCGCTGTTGGCACCGGTCGACGCATTGGCATTACCGTTTGCTGGTGCACCGGAACCGCCAAATGTTGGCGCTAGCGCTCCCGCCCCGACGGATACTCCGCCTACGCCGCCCTATACTAATTCCAGCGGCATTGGCCGGCATGCAAAGAACGGCGATAACGACTTGCTACAGTTAGATATTTAAACATTTTTGTCATGGGAGGCCCCCTTTAGTTTGCCGTATTACGAATTCCAAGCAGTGCTGTCCTGACAACGAGCAAGACGAGGCATAAGTTTCAGCAAGAAATGAATTTCGCTAGAACAGGGATGATTGTTATGTAAATTAATTTAACCTAATATAATCAAATTTTAGTTATATCATTTTCGTAGAAGGGATATCCCACCAGCCAAGGCCGATGGGAAGACGAACAGCAATGCGCCAGGACTTTTGGAAAGACTGCGACACTCGTAGAAAGGCTTCGACACATCGGCTTCAACTATGTCAAGTCGCGATTGCGGGGATTGCTCGCTTCGGCTTTCTGCTGGCAAGCCTGCTTGCCGGCCTCCTCGCCTCACGATCGGCTTACGGCCGGACGATTGTCGGCTCCGTCCTGCTTTCGGTAAAGCCACCGAGGCCATGGTCAGATGCTGCACCGTCTCGGTGTCGATCTCCTCGCGGCGATAGGCTTCGCGAATCTTCGGCGACAGGTCGCCGAGCGCCAGAATGCGCTTCACCTGTTGCTCCATGCTGCGCCGGCGCCACTCAGCCTCCGCTAATAGAAGGTCTGCTGTCCGGCGCTCCAGGAAGCGTTGCGTCTCAATCCGCAAACAGGATAGGCGATGCGGGCGAACGGCGTAGCGCAGTCGGCCGGTTGCCCTGTCGCTCGGGCTTGCGGGTCGCGCTCGCGAGTATGGCGACGACGTGCTCTGGCTTCAAACACAACTGCTCGTCCCAGGCCGCGCGGCTGTACCAGGCAACGAGAGCCGAGAGGGGACGCATGTGCCAGAGCTCGGTCTAATCGCTGCGCAGTATCTTTGCTTCCAGTGCGGCCGCGACGAAAGCGCGTCGAGCAACTGGCGACCGAGCCTTCCCACGCAGCACCTGCAGACATACGTCCATCGCTACCCTACTCTTCTCGGTCTGGCGACCAATATCCCGCAGTAAGATAGCGGCGGCGTCATTGACGTCGAGCACGATACGCTCGGAGCCATGGCGGCCGACCTGCACAATGACTGGCCTTTCGAACCTGCTCAAGCCGGCCATCTCCCCCCTTGACAGCCAGTCTGCGCCGACAGGCCGCATGCTAAACCGAATGTCACTGCCGCGTCGCCCCAGTCGCATGGGCGAACAGGATTTAGACTTTTGCGGTGCCCGCTTTGCAGGCCGCAATCCACTGCATCGCAGAGGTCGCATCTTCCAATATGCCAACCTGCTTTGCAAAGTCGTAAAGCGCGTTGCGCGCCGCACCTACAGGCTTGTGCCCATGGTAGGCATCATGGCACGTCCGAAGGGCAGTTTCGTGGGCACGATCTCTGCGATCTTGCGGCCATT
The DNA here is from genome assembly GCF_040318045.1 of Mesorhizobium sp. M1338. Classification (NCBI taxonomy): domain Bacteria; kingdom Pseudomonadati; phylum Pseudomonadota; class Alphaproteobacteria; order Hyphomicrobiales; family Phyllobacteriaceae; genus Mesorhizobium; species Mesorhizobium sp. M1338. Next base: position 8,390 of record NZ_JAMYLL010000049.1, read on the forward strand.
CATCGAGAAGATCGATGGCTTCGGCAAGACTTGCAATCTCTTGCACGATATAGGTGGAGCGCTTCACGAAAATGGGGCTGTTGAAAGCCTCGGCCTTCATTTGTTCCTCCCGACCTGCTGAAAAGCCAGTTCACGTAAGGCGGGGCCGCATCGACCCCCGCCGATGGTTACACAATGTGTTGTCGGCGCGATGACGCTTCAAGAGAAAAACGCGGGCGTGATGCCATCGGCCATTGGCCGAAGCATCTCAAGGCGCTCTCAATGGTCAAGCGGCCGGTTCTCTCCGCTTCGTTCGGCATGCTGGATCGATACTCCAGGCGAGGGAAGCTCGAAACCTCACCTACGTCATTGACGAGCTCAAACCGGTCAGTGATGGCAGATTGCATTGAAGAAAACTCGCCGAGTTCGGCGACACAAAACGCCTGCGGTATGCGCACGGTGCCCGCGCATGGATTGAACGAGCCCTGTAATGCTACCAGGCACTCTCGCCCCGTGGTCGAAGTCACGCGTGGAGAGGCGGATGCGGGAAACCCGCACGCCGGGTTCGCAGCGGAGATGAAGAAACGGCTTCGGTAACGAGGCAAGGCGCTTTATCCCTACTCAAGCCAGGCCAAGCGCCGGGGCTGCGGCAGCGGATGCGTCAGGGATGCGTGCCCGAAGGGGTGAAGACGCCCGCAGGCCGGCTTCAGCGAAGCCAGCAGCCCGGCCCGCAGGGAGACGCCCACCTGATCTCTTCCGGCGCCGATCGGCGAGGCAACGACAAGCCAGGCGCGGCATGTGCCCTTCTTATCCGTCGAGAACCACTGCGACATCACCTCGGATCCCAGACCCCACCGCGGCGGCTCTGGGTCGGGATTGCGGTAGCGATGCCAAGAAACGGAGGTAGTGTGCTGAGAGTTCTGCAAATTCGCTGAGAGAAGGCGGTCATGGCAGGCTGGTGATGTTCACCGTCACCTGATTCCCGCGAAGGAACGCCACCATGACCAAGACTGAAAGTAAGACCGCCAGCGCTGCCGTCAAAGACATTCTGCTTTCGAACCCGGATGGATTGCACGAAGTGATCCGTGCGGTGATGCAGGAGGTGCTCGAGGCGGAGATGGACGAAGCGCTGGGTGCTTCGAAGAGCGAACGCACGCCGGAGCGGCTCGGCTATCGCTCAGGCTATTATGGCCGCACGCTTGTCACCCGTGTCGGCAAGCTTGAGCTGCGGGTTCCGCAGGACCGGGCCGGCCGCTTCTCCACCGAGTTGTTCGAGCGCTATCAGCGTTCGGAGCGGGCTTTGGTGGCAACGCTTGCGGAGATGTATGTGCAGGGCGTGTCGACCCGGAAGGTCAAGGCGATCACGGAAGAGCTGTGCGGTCATGCCTTCTCGGCCTCGTCGATCTCGGCCATCAACAAACGCCTGGACGAGAGCCTGAAGGCGTTTGCCGAGCGTCCGCTTCAGGAGCCCTTTGCCTACCTCATCCTCGACGCCCGCTACGAGAAGGTGCGCGAAGCCGGCATCGTCATGAGCCAGGCGGTGCTGATCGCGGTCGGCATCGACTGGGACGGAAGGCGCCAGATCCTGGCCGTCGAGATGGCTAATCGCGAGAGCCGCTCGGCTTGGAGGGACTTCCTCGTCGTCCTGAAGGGGCGTGGCCTCAAGGGCGTCGAACTGGTCGTGTCCGACGACCATGCCGGCCTGGTGGCGGCGATCGGCGAGGTCATCCCGGAAGCCGCATGGCAGCGATGCTACGTGCACTTCCTCAGGAACGCGCTCGATCATCTGCCGCGAAAGCATGGCGACGACTGCCTGCAGGAACTGCGCTGGCTCTACGACCGGCGCGATCTCGCCGAAGCCAAGGCCGATCTGGCTGCATGGCTTGCCAAATGGTCGGGCCGCTACCCACGACTGACGACGTGGGTGGAGGAGACCATCGAATACACGCTGACCTTCTTTCGCCTGCCGCGTCAGCACCACAAGCACCTGAAGTCCACTAACATGCTGGAGCGGCTCAACGAGGAAATCCGCCGGCGCACTTATGTCGTGCGCATCTTTCCAAATGCCGAAAGCTGCCTGCGCCTCGTCAGGGCGCTGGCCGTCGAGACCAACGAAAACTGGATGGAGGCCAACCGATACATCAACATGGACGATCTGCGCGAGCACAAGAAGCTCGCTCTACGCCAAGCCGCATGACCAGCACCATGGCCGCCCTTTTTGCAGAACTTGACGCACACAACCGAAACGGAGAGTGCTGAAGAATAAGATTGTTTTGCTCGTTACCAAAACTTCTGTGTGGCATCTTTAATTGCGTGAATGGAGATTGCATGAATGGAGATTGAAGAACGAAAATACCCAGGAGAGCTGGCCTCCCCGCTGCAGGTCCACGAGTTTGCGGAAGAGTACCGCAAGGCGGCAACCCTGCTGCTTCGGCTGGGCCGGCCAGGCAAACCGCTCACTCGAGCGCCCTTCAGATTGTCGGCGATCCATGCGATCGAACTCTATCTGACCGCGCTTTTGCTTCACCGTGGGCGCAGCCCCAATCAGATTCGCAAAATGCAGCATGATCTGTCGGCCCGCACGGAGCTCGCCTTGGAAGCGGGGCTGCGCCTTCGCGCGAAAACCGCCCAACATCTTCACTCCCTCAGCCAGAACCGGGAATATCTCGTCACCCGCTACGGCCCGGAGCTGGCTGCAACCGCCTCCCAGATAAACCGGCTTACCGCTACTCTGGACGAGGTGGCGGCAAAGGTAACCATATTGATCGGCTTGTCCTCAACTATGCCGCAGCCGGTCGGCCTTACGGCGGAGACCTCGCCTTGATGCGCGCGATGATGTCCGGATCTGAGACAAAGTCATCGAGGAAGTCGTTCCACTTTTCGGCCGAACGGCGAGCATGGGCAAGCATCTGTCTTAGCTCGTCAATGCCGTCGTCGGTGAGAGCGGTTATCCCCTCCTCCGTACCGTCATGGACATTGATGATACTGCCATAGCTGAGATTGTCATCGTTGCTGACGATCGCCTGAAGGAGATCGAGATCCTCCCCGATCATTTGCGAAACGTGGTCGATGGTGAAGACGTGGGTTATTGTCGCCATCAAGCGGGCTCGGCGTAGGTCACGGTGACTGGTATCCAATTCCAGGGAAGAGTTTCGTCAAGGTCGATGCGAGGGCAAAGGGTGTCCGTCCAGCCGTCTTCTGCCAGTGCGCCACGGCTCTCGAGCATCTATATAACGTCACCAAACATTGCTCCAGCGGTGCCGCTGGAGACCACCCATAGGCATTCATGAATCGGCTCGGACCGACTGCGCAGGCGACGTCGCCGAAAGGAAACCACTCTCTCGGCTTTCGATCCGGCCGCGCGGACGCGCAGGATCTCGACCTCTCGGCCCGCGACGCGCGCCAGGAGCCACCGTCAAGTCGGCCGACATCGCTAACTCAGGATCGGCGAGATTGAAGAGCAGTTTGAATTTACCTCGTGCCCCGAGAGGCATTTCAGCTTTTGGTAGACTTGTCACAGGCGCGATCGTTACTGCCGACGGCATCTGCCGGGCGATGAGATATTGATGATCGACCTATCGTCTTTCGCAAAAGTCAGGCCGGACCAGGCCGACCTCCAGCCGGATCCCCAATGGCAGTTGGCGCTTTGAATGGACGCGCCCGCTAGGCGTCGACCTCACTTTGTCTCGCCATCGCTTATTTTGAGACTTATCTGACGAAGAATTTCTCTGGCCCTTCATCGAAGGCCAAGGGGCCGAGGATATTTTGAAGGCGATGGCGGAGTGGGGCGTTATGGGAAATGCTCTTCATCTGGGAGCCGAACTTCGACGCTGTTCTGGTATCTCCCAGCCCGGGGGATCAATCACGTCTCCTGGTGTGACATCGCACCTGGAGCATCGAACGGTCGATCGCGGAACGGCGCAGTTCATACGCTCAAACGTCGCTGCGTCTCGCTCGCCTCACCTAAAATCCAGTCGCGAAACCTCTTAACCTCGCGATGCGCACTTTTTCGGTGGGGGCGATTGCATAATAGTTGTCGCAGGCCTTTGCAGCGTGCAAAGGTCACGGAGTTTTGCGACCGTCGCAAAGAGCTCCAAGCCATCATCCGGCTCGGTGCTCCAATTTATCGCCGCTAACGCCGGATAACGATAATCCCAGCCAATGCGATGAGGACAATACCGAGTATGGATGCCGCATCCAGACGTTCCGAGAACAGCACGACGCCCCATAGCACTGCGAAGGCCAGATAGGAAAAGTCCCAGGTCGAGATGATCGACGATGGTCCCCACTGGTAGGCGATGGCGGTGCCGACGCTGCCGATTAGCCGCCTTGATGCACGGCGATAAGCTTTTGACGGCCTGAAGCGACGCTGTGGTCGCCGTTGTGGTGCTTTTCCACGCGCCTCGTCAGGCGCCGGGATTGCTCCGTCGTGATGGCAGGCGGGGTTTGCAGGTTGCGGTCGACGGGTTCGTTTCGGGGCGTCTGCGCCCCATCGTTATGTCGCGAGTTGAGGGATGCGATCGAGGACGATGCGCAGGATGCGCTGGTCGGGGCACGATGTCGGCAGGTGCAGACGGATTTGCGATTTCATCTCGACCACCCGCGCAGCGATTTTGATGAGGCGCAATCGCAGCGTGTCGAATTGGGCGACGGCAAAGCTCGAGCGCCTCGGCATCGCGGCCCGCAAGCCCCACATCAACCAGTAAGCACCGGCATGCAGGAATAGCCGGAACTGGTTGGCCGTCGCTCTGGTGCAGGATGTGCGGTCGGCGGCAAGATGCGTCTTCCACGACTTGATGTGGTTCTCGGCCGCGCCGCGCCGGCAGTAGACATCCTCGTAGAGCGCCTTGGCCTTCCCACCGGCAAGGTTGGTGACGACGAAGCGGGTATCGGCACCTTGAGCGCCGACCTCAACCCGCGCGATGATGCGCTCGACGCGGCTCCAACTGGCGGCGCCGTCAACGAACTCCTTGAACCTGCGGACCTTGCCCGTCTTCGCCGACGCTTCGAAGCGCGCCGTCGTGCTGGTCTCCAGATCCGCGATATGCTTGCGCAGGGTCGTGGTGGGCGCCAGGCCGAGGATGAAGTCGACATCGTTAGCGCGGCACCAGTCGATGACCTGCGGACTGCAATAATGGCTATCGCCGCGGATCAGGATCCGCGTGTTCGGCCAATTGCTCCGGATCGCCCGCACCAGGCGGCGCAGGTGAGCGCGGATCTCAGCCCCACTCGGCCGCTTGGCCGGTCGCAGGATCGCGCTGACGAACCGTCCCGCACCATCGAACACTACGATCGGCTGGAAGCCGTACTCGTCATGGTGGGCATTGAACAGGCGAAGCTGTTGGCCTCCGTGCACAGCGTCGAAGGTGTCGTCAAATGTCGAGTACGATCCGCTTCGGCACCTGCCGGAACGAGGCGCAATAGAGATCGACCATCGCCCGCCCCATCGCCACCAGCTCCCGCACGCCGGGCAGGTTCTCCAGCCGGCACAGCGTCGATTGCCACGCCAGATCCCGACCCGACGGCAGCGCATCCTGGGCCATCTTGAAGACCGGATCGCAGCGCAGCCGGTTGGCGTCGTTGCCGTCCTCGTAGCCGGCGGCGATCATCTTCATGCGAAAGCCGATCATGTCCGCCAGGCTGTGGACGACCTGGTCCGGGAAGCGCGGATCGTCGATGCAACGCGCCAGACGCTCGGCCACCCGCAACCGCTTTTCCACCTCGGCCAAAGCCAGAACGCCGCTGTTGGACGACAGCATGCCGCCGTCGAAACGGGCGACGACGGACTTGCCGCAGACTGGTGACAAACCGCTCAGCGGCAGCGTAAGATCGTTCATGGTGGGTGTGGTCTCCGGGAAATGGTTCGGATCGGCTTAAGCAACCAAATCCTACGTCATTTCAACGGCTTGCGCCACATCCACCAACCCCCATGAATTTTTCAGGCTAACTGGACAGATGGGGTGATTGGGGTCTCTGCCGAGCCAGATGATAGCGGCTGCTCCTGTCGAAATGTGAAAACGTGGTCGATGTGAGTCGCCACAACCATTTGGAAGGAGCAGCCATGAAGTACTTTGCCGGACTGGACGTGTCTTTGGAAGAGACCTCTATTTGCATTGTCGACGAGACTGGCCGGATCGTGAAGGAGGCGAGAGCGTTGAGCGATCCGCAGGCGTTGTGTGAAGCGCTGAAAGGGACCGGCTTGCCGCTTGAGCGGATCGGCCTGGAAGCGTGCTCGCTGACGGCCTGGCTTCACGATGGATTACACGCCGAAGGTTTGCCGGCGATCTGCATCGAAACGCGGCAGGCCAATGCGGCGATGAAGACGATGCCCAACAAGACCGATCGCAATGACGCCCGCGCACTGGCGCAGATTATGCGCACTGGCTGGTATCGGCAGGTGCACGTGAAGAGCCGACAGTGCCGGCTTTGGCGCTCGCTGCTGGTTGCCCGCCGCACGGTTCTGAACGAGATGCGTTCGATCGAGAACGTGGTGCGGGCGATGCTGCGCGAGGCCGGCGTCAAACTGGGCTTGCCGTCGCGTAGCGCTTTTGCCGGCCGCGTGCGGGAGCTGGCTGGCGCCGACGCCCAGATGATGGCGATGGTCGAGCCGCTTCTTGCGATCCTCGTCGTCATACTGGGAGAGTTTGCCCGCCTGACGAAGCAGGTTCTCGACATCGTCCGCAATGAAGAAGTCTGCCGGCGGCTGATGAGCACGCCGGGCGTCGGGCCCATCACCTCGCTTGCCTTCCGCGCTACGATCGACCGGCCGGAGCGGTTCGGCTCCTCGCGGGCGGTGGGGGCGCATCTGGGGCTGACGCCGGCGCGCTACCAGTTCGGCGAGACCGACATCCAGGGCAAGGTCAGCCGCTGCGGCGATGAACTCGCCCGCACCGCCCTTTACGAGGCCGCCCACACGCTGCTGGTGCGCTCGAAGAAATGGTCCAGCCTCCGTGCCTGGGGCATGAACATCGCCAGGCGCCGAGGAATGGCGCGTGCGCGTGTGGCGGTGGCCCGCAAACTGGCGGTCATTCTGCATCGTATGTGGACCGACGCGACCGAGTTTCGCTTTGGAAAGGAGCCTACCGCACTGGCGGCGTGAACCAAGACCAATCAAAGGAACGCGCAACACGAACAAAGCTTTTGCCCGAAAGGGCGATGCCTGAATCGTTCCGTGGGGACGACGGGCGAGGCGATCTCGTTAAGAGCCTCGAACCTGCCGGTCAAAACTCGGCAAGGTCGTGAAACAGATTGAGACGCCTCGCTCTCCTGACCCCATCATGCGGCGGCCAGAGCGCCGACCGCGAAGAGAAGCGAGTGACCTACGGGACGGTCCAGAAAAAAGTGCAGGAGTGGCTTGACCAAAACGACCCCAATCAGAGAGGCTCCTAGTCTTAGTTATACCTGCGATCACACTATAACAGATAGACAGGTTAAGGGCCATAAGGTCTTATGGAACGATATGGAGTCTGATTGAAGATGAATCTCACGCGCCGGACCGTCGTCATCGGTCTACCAATAGCAATAGGAGGCTGCGTCTCGACCGAGACACGGACTCCTATTGAGCCGATAGCGTATTCCGCCGCACGGGACCCATCGTATCGGTAGATGTACGGAGCGATTACAAGCGAGCCATGGCCCATCGCCGCGGTTGATCTCTCAGTCGGGTTGCCCCACGGTTCCTTCGGCAGGAAGTCTCGTATGTCTCGAAGTATTCGCTAGGCATCGTCGTGGTCGACCCAAACGAACGTTTCCTCTACCTCGTTCAGCAGAACAATCGCGCGTTGCGGTACGGCGTCGGCGTCGGGAAGGTCGAAGCTTTCAACTTTCAAGGCGAGGCTACAATAGCGGCCAAGAAGGAGTGGCCGGGCTGGCGCCCTACCGACAACATGATCGCACGTGAACCGGATCGCTACGGACCGTTGAGGGACGGTATACCCGGCGGCCCGAACAATCCGCTGGGGCCACGAGCGCTTTATTTGTTCCGTGACGGCTACGATACGTTTTTTCGACTTCACGGCACGGTGGAGCCGCACACAATCGGCACGATGGTTTCGTCGGGATGTGTTCGACTGTTCAATCAGGACATCATCGATCTCTACAACCGCGTGCCGGTCGGAACGAAAGCGGTGGTTCTACCGGCGCGCGCGCGGGGGGAGGTAGCATGAGGGAACACGGCGGGACGGCACTCGGCGGTGCAGCGACAGGCAGCGTCGCGATCTCGCTTCCTGCCCGTGCGCCATTCAGTATCCAGCCCCGTTCGCGTCGAGGCTGGAGCGACGAATTCGCAGACCCCTCGGCGATATCTTCGGCATCCGAAAGTTCGGCGTCAACCTGACTACTCTCGAGCCCGGTGCGCCGGGGATATACGCGGGCAGACGCTCAACCGCACAAAAAATGTCCTCCTCTAGCGACCGCGCGGCAATTTCCCCCACTTGACAGAAATCCGAAAAAAAGCTCCCTAATATTCGATATCGACGATGTCTGACAGGCGGGATAACGACATGGGAGCGACGCTCACTGATGACGGTGTTTCGAAAGCCTTCGGCTCGGGCGAGGTGCTCAAACCAATTGCTATCGACGGTCAAGCAGGAGCATTCGTGTCTCGGCCAGTCAGGGTGCGGGAAATCAACGCTATTGCGGATGTTCGCCGGCTTCGAGGCGCAGGCCCGCGACACTGTTTCGATTGGCGGACGAGTTGTGAACCACTTGACTCCGCGAGCGCGCAACCGGCAATGGTTTTTCAGAGCTATGACCTGTATCCGCATATGACGTCGAGGAAAACATCACGTTGCCGCTTGTGATGGAGAGCCTTAGCGCGGTGCAGAGATTGCCGATGGTAGGGCCTTTCGTGTCGGGCGGCGAGCCAAGATGACCGAAATCGCATCGAAAGTTCGCGAAGCTACGGCGATCGTGGAGATTGATCATCTACTGAAAAGACGCCTTTCGCAACGTTCGGGAGGGCAACGGCAGCGTGTCACCCTGGCGCGGGCCATGGCTCGCGCACCGGGCTTGTTCCTGATGGACGAACCAATGTCGAACCTCGATGCAAAGTTGAGGGTAGCGATGCGAAGCTGGTGGCGCTTAACAAGCGGCTCAATGCGACGATGCTCTATGTCACTCATGATCAAAGCGATGACGATGTCAGCTCGCGTCGCATTGATGAAGCATGGCCGGGTGCTGCAATATGCCAGCCCCGAGGCCCTTTATCCGACCCCAACGCATTTAGAAGTCGCGACATTCATTGGCCAGCCGTCGGTCAACTGGATCGATCCAGCTGGATGTGGCCGAGAAGATCGAGTTCCGCACTGCTCACGGGGTCGCTCTCTCGGCCGAGGAAGGCCTGATATAAATGGTCACCACAACGAACGGCCCCATCAGGTGACCCAACGCAACACCTGTTTCTCGCCCCATTTCCTCCCGGAGTCGGGCCTATGTAAGTGTGGAGCAATGCAAAAAATCATTCATATAACAGACCCCCATTTTGTCGCCCCTGGCAAGACGCTTTACGGCATCGATCCGGCGCAGAGATTCCGCGACACCTTGGACCACGTCTCGCGCGTACACGCAGATGCGAAACTCATCCTTATTACCGGCGATCTTGCTGATACAGGCGATCCTGCCGCTTACGTGCTCTTGCGCGAGATCTTGTCGGCGGTCCGGCTGCCCGTCTATTTGACGATCGGCAACCACGATGACCGCAGCGCATTTCGAGGGGTCTTCGGCGGGGAAGGCTTCGTTCAGGCGGTTGTCGACCTGCACGACTGGCTCGTCGTCTTGCTCGACACGAAGGACGACATCAGTCATTTCGGTTGTCTCAACGGTGGCCGGTTTGAATGGCTCCAAGACCAGCTTGTCCGTGCCGCCGGCCGGCCAGTCTTGGTTGCTATGCACCATACGCCAGCGGACTTGTATGTGCCTTGCTTTAAGACGAGCGACATGAAGGAGACCGATCGGTTCTTTTCCATCGTTCGGAAAAACGCATCGGTCCGCCACATGCTCTTTGGTCATCGGCATGTTGCTGCGGCAGGCAGTTTGTCGGGCATATCGTTCACTGCCAGCCGTGGCACGGCGCAGCATATCGTTCTGGACTGGGAACAATATGGCAAGCCCATATTCGTGGCCGCTGCGCCCTCATACGATGTCGTCATGTTGGACGGATCGGATGTCGTCGTCCATCGTCACGAGGGACTTGATCAACTGCCTGTAATTCGTCCCGGTGACCCGAAATGACGGCTGCAACCTCAATCACGACTTCCGATCGGCCTCGGCCTCGACTGATCATCTTCGATTTTGACGGCACCCTTGCGGAGACGGAAATCCTAGCATCGGAGGTGATTTCGACAAAACTCGCCGCGGAAGGTGTCCAGGTGCATCCGGATGAAATCACGGCAACGCTCTCCGGTGTTGAGCGGAACGATCAACAACTGCGTCTGCAAAGCTTTATCGGTGTAAGCCTGCCTAAGAACTTCATGGAAACGGTCGGGGTTGAGATCCAGCTGGCCGCCTCTGCGAGCCTATCGGCGACACCTGGCGCGATTGAACTGCTCCAGTGGCTTACCATTCCCTTCTGTGTCGCATCCAACACATCTCGTTTCGAACTCATCCACCGCATGAGAGCCGCTAATCTTTTGGGGCTTGTAGGCTCACGGTTCTTCTCCTCCGACGACATCGGTGTCCGCAAACCTGATCCTTCCGTGCTGCTGTTGGCGGCGGAAGTCATGGGCGTGTCTACGAGCGAGTGCCTTGTCATTGAGGACAGCGTCATCGGCCTTAATGCCGCGCGAAATGCAAATATGCGCTACTGCGCGTTCGGGGGCGCCCGCCACCATTCCAGTCAGCTGAGGAATGATCTCCGAACCTTTGAGCCCGAGGCATTGTTGCTGAACTTGGAGGAGCTTAAAGGCTTGCTTTGCCCAATGTAGAAGATTGGCAGCGGCGTCGGCGAGTTACGCCCGCGCCCATGCGAGAGCGGTGATGCAATGGGGCACAAGAACGCGGACAGGTCATCAACCTTGGTGCGGGATGCTGTATATGATCTGGTCAAGAGCGGACCCAGCTCACAATCCAGGATCGCGCATTTCATTGCCCAAAACCCCGAACTTCTTGGGGATATATCCATCTCCAAACTCGCTCGTCAGGCAAACAGCGGAGAAGCGTCGATTGTGCGATTTTGCCGTACACTTGGCTTCTCCGGCTTCCGCGAGTTCAGGATGGCGTTCACCGGGGAGATTGAGCGCGATAAAGCCCGGCGACTAACACAGTACCTCACCACTGAAGATACGCATGTAAGGCCGGAAATTGCCAACCTGAGCGCGGCCCTCCAACATTCGGTTGCGGCTTCGGCTCGCCTTCTCGACTACGCCCAGATCGAGCGCCTGACGGAGCGACTACAGAGTGCCACGCGTGTTGAAGCTTTTGGTATGGGCGTCTCCGCAATCTGCGCTGAGTTATTATCACATCGCCTGATCTGGCTGGGGATCCCGATGCATTCAACAGGGACTGTGAACATCGCTCGCGGTCTGGCTCACGGGCTGGATGCTTCGGCTTTTGCTATCGGCATCTCCTATGAAGGTATGAGCGAGGAGACCGTTGCCTTTCTCAAAACTGCCCGCGACAGAGGAGCGCATACGCTTGCAATAACGACGCGTGACAAATCGGCGGTCTCTGAGGTTGCGCATGAGGTGCTCTTACTTAGCTCCGCAGGCCCCTGGCCGGAACCTGGATCGGCAAGGCTTATGCCTTCAATGGCTTTGTTGAGCGAGTGCATCGCCGAGTGTCTGAAGGGGCACAAAAATACCTGAAGGTCCCTCAACCCTCGCGAATCATAGCGGTACGAACGGCTTAACAAGACGTCGGTCGCTGCCAACACCGCCTTCGGCGAAGCCTCCCTTTCGCGCTTCAGACCGCCAGGTCATACTTTTGGTCTAGAGTAGTTCGCAGGTAACTGAGCCGAGCCTCTCCGAGGACGAGATCGTGACGTGCTAGTGTGATGGTCTTAGGCTGGGTATGACTGATGCTTTCCAAGCATTTGCCATCGAGTGGCCCTTCCTATTCGGAGTGCCATCAAGCGATCGTCAGCGAATGACGAGCGATGCTAAACGTTGGCTCGGCTATGCGCAAGCACACGACGCTTAAGCCCTTTACGAGCGGCTGGCCGAACATCTGCTGAGGTTCGGCCCTGCACGACGGTGGATGTCGAGGTTGCGCCCTTGGATACGGTTTTGCTGCGCTTCGCAAGCAGGCCGAAATTCAAGCCGGGCTTCTGAAGGGGATCGATGAGAACTTGAATAGTCTTGTCGCGGTCGCGCGCCGCCATGATGTTCCTGCGCCGAAGGCGCGGCTGTGACAGAGATCGATCCGTCCTGAACAGACGCTCCGACCCCGAGATTGTTGCCGATCGTCTCTCCCCAGCCCAGCGCCCTCATTCTGGTGCAAGTGGACCCACTAAACCTCAAAATTGGTGGCGCGCCCATGAAAGGATACGCATCCCTGCCGGCACTGATGTGATGAAAAAGACCATCTATTGATATGAAAATACCATCTGGGCGCAACGGTCGGCCTCCGCCCGCTGGTTGCCTTCAGCGGGCTCTAGTTTCTGGCCTGAGTTCGTGGGGCATCAAGGCTTGAAATGAGCTGAGCCACGATCCAATGAGGTCCCGGAGTTCAAGACGGTTTTCGATTGGTGCCCCACACGATGGTCGGATTCGCGCCTTGGCACAGTTCAGTTTACAATGGAAATTATCTTCTTTTATATGTAATGCGATGGTGATATCCATCATAGCGTCCCAAAATCAGTCGGGGGCGGCCACAGCGCGACAGCGCTGCCGTTTCAGCTGAAACGGGACGGCTGCCCAAGCCATAAGAATGCCGCCAAGCACCCGAGAAAACGCAAACAAGGATAACTCCATTGCCTTCTTCAGAAACAGGATCGCCGACACTCGGCCCGAGCATGATTTGGCGGAACTGGGTGAGCAATCAGGTTTGTCGGGTAAAGCATTTCGAGATGCCAAGCTCGGACGATGACGTTTGCAGTACGATCAAGGCAGCAGCCTCGAAAAACCTGCGCGTCCGCGTTGTGGGTACGGGACACTCTTATACGCCGATTGTCCCCACGGACGGAGTTCTGATCTCGGCGGAGCGTCTATCGGGGATCGAAAATATCGACCCAACCAGCGGCAGCGTGACGCTTCGCGGCGGAACGCGGATTTGTGACGTTGGTCCTGAACTGCGTTCTGCAGGTTGGGCATTGCCGAACCAGGGCGATATCGATCTGCAAACGATAAGCGGGGCCGTATCGACGGGTACGCATGGCAGCGGCGACAGCTTAAAATGCTTAGCGGGCCCGATAGTTGGAATGCGGATAGCCACCGGCGACGGATCCATCGTCAATTTCGATGCTTCGCAAGACGTCGACGCCCTCAACACTGCAAAAGTTTCTATCGGAATGTTCGGTGTGGTACTTTCCGTCACGATGAAGCTTATTCCCGCTTTTGATCTTCATGACAAAATATGGCGTGAGGATTTCGAAGAATGCATGGATCACCTGGATCAGCTATGTCAGGAAAACCGGAGTCTCCGCGTTTTCTGGTGCCCGACCGAACACTCGGCGTCCTTATACAGCCTGCCCGACACGTCTGGCATCGGACGTACTCGCAGCAAATCTGATGTCTGCGAAATGAGAACGCTGAACATCACGGCTCAATTGCCAGAGTCTGTCGAAGATCGGGCCGGCGAGAGAATAGGGCCCAGCTACCGGATATTTCCGGGTTCAATTCCGATGCCGAACCATAACGAATGCGAATACTCGGTGCCCTACGAGGACGGTCCGGCGGTATTCCGCGAAATCCGCAAGCTGATACAGACGAAGTATCCGTCGCAGATATTCCCGGTGGAGTATAGAACCGTGGCGGCTGACGATATTTGGTTGAGTCCGTACTTTCAGCGGAAGACCGCGATGATATCCGTGTCCGGCGCAGCAGGAGAGGACTACTGGGATTTCATCCGTGATTGCGAGACGATCTTTTCCTCGGTGAAAGGTCGTCCGCACTGGGGCAAACTTCACAGTCTGGGGCGGTCCGAGATCGAAGCCTTGTACCCAAGATACCGGGATTTTGTTTCCCAAAGGGCTCGCTTTGATCCGGACGGTCGTTTCCTGAACGACTACCTGCGCGAACGTTTCGGCTAAAAGCTTTTATCTATGGTGGCTTCTGCGGTTCGCTGCATAGCCGCCTGGAACTTGCTGCCATCTTTAGCGATCATGTTGGCGAGGATGTCGATGATCAAATATTGTCCAGCGACCCGGGAGAATGCTCCTCGCATGATGGGGGTGTCTGTTGAGGATGCTCCCAGTACAGCGTCCGCGTTGGCAGCGATTGGACTGCGTATATGACATGTGATTGCGATGGTGAATGCGCCAGCAGCCTTGGCTGCCATAAGTGAGTTGATGGTATCCTTGCTCGAGCCAGATTCCGAAATTGCGAGTGCGACTTGCTTCGGCCCGAGATTCACGGCACTCATGACTGCGAGATGCGGGTCGTCCAGCACGCGCGACACCAGTCCGAATCGAACAAACAAGTAATGCGCGTATCGGGCCACATTCGCAGAGCCCCCGAAACCGTAGAGATCGATACTTTTTGCTCGTATGATCTGTTTTACCGCCAATTCGAGAGCGGCCTGGTTCAACAGGTCCTTTGTCTGCTTGAGCGCGGTGACGGCCGTCGACAGCGTATCGTCGATGACGTCACCAGAGGGGCTGGCGTGTCTGATTGTCTGGTGAGTGGAGAGTTCGATTCCCAACGCCAGTTTGAAACGCTGAAAGCTCGAAAATTTGATGTCTCTGCAGAACCTTAAGACGCTCGCTTCGCTCGATCCGGATCCGTCAGCAACCTCCGTAATGGTTTGGTTCACGACCTTCGCGGGATCCTTAAGGACGTACTCACTGATGCGAAGGAGCGCCGGACTGAGACTGGGCTGAGACGATCGCAATCGCGCTAAAATGTGTTCCTGCATTAAAACGATTCCCTTGAGATCACGGGGCTCCAGCTCCTCTGGGTTTGATTTGACGCGGGCAGCGAGAGCAATAGGAACTTTTCAGCACATTGCCAAGCAGTGAACATAATTTTCGTTAGGGCTCTACCGCCTGCCTCCCTTTTTGCAACTGACATCCGACATCCCTTCGTCAACGGTAAGATAACTCGAGATGATGAAAAAAACCATCTTTTGTGAAAGAGAAAATAGTGATATTCTTCTAAAAATAGACTGGAACCGCGGCCGCTACACGCGAATGCGAACAGAGTGAAGAGATGGGTTCTATAACAATTGGTGTCGATATCGGTGGCACCAAAACGCATTTGAGGGCTTGCCTGGACCAGGGTATGGCCCGCGACTTGGTCGTGCGAACCAGTGAATGGCGTTCTGGCGCCTATGACCACGATATCCCTGGACTAATCGCGCTAATCCGCAGATTTGCTGCTGGCGCCACGCCCAACAGCATCGCGATTGGCTCTCATGGATGCGATGATGAGGAAGAGTGCGCCGTCCTCCAACAGCCACTTTCCAATCATTTTGCCTGCCCCTTAAGGGTCGTCAATGATGCAGAACTTTTTCCCCTCGCCATGGGGCTTTCCAGCGGAATTGGTGTCGTCGCGGGCACTGGCTCAATCGCCGTCGCTCGGGACCAGAAAGGCAAGATGCATGTCGCAGGCGGTTGGGGCTGGGCAATCGGAGACGAAGGGAGCGCTCCAGGTTTAGTACGCGAGGCCGGCCGAGCAGTGCGATTGCATATTGACCTGGGAGGGGCGAGGTCAGAGCCGCTTGTCGAAGCGCTTTGTGAGGCATTCGGACTGAATAGCCCCACGAACATCGGCACCGCGATCGCGAAGGAAGGCAGCGCCTCGGCTCTGGGGCGACACGCACCCGTTATCTTCTACGCCGCCAATGAAGGTTCGTCCTTGGCTAAACGCGTTATTGACGAGGGCGCAGCGGCCCTGACTCAGTTGGTCCACCATTTGATGTTGGCGGGCGTGCCCGACAAAGACGTCGTGGTAGGCGGGGGGGTCATTCTCGCCCAGCCCCTTTTAGCCAATGCGTTCTCCCATCAAATTTCCAATCGTTTCGGGGCGACAGTAGCGGTCACCTTCCTCGACAAGCCGCCGGTTTTAGGCGCCTGCGTTATGGCGCGGCAACTTCGCATGGCCGGCGATCGCTCAGAGAGCTCAATCATCTTCCAACACAAGGATATCCAATGATTTACAGGTCAACGATCGCTCGCCAACCCGATCAGTTTCGCCATACTTTGGAAGTCGTCGGAACGCAGCTTCGCGATTTTGATCTCGTGCCGTTTGAAAAGGGGACTGTGGTCGTTACCGGGATAGGCGCGAGTTACGAAGCAGCGGGGGTAGTGGCCGGTGAACTGCAACGTCGCGGTAGACGAGCAAATACTTGGCGCGCGGTCGATCTCATGGAGCCGGGCGACCCTGGCGACGCGGTCATAGTCTTTTCTGTCGGAGGAAGAAGCATCGAGCCAATCGCTGCACTCACCGTCCACAGTAGGTTACCATCCCTCGCGATTACAAGCGAAGGCAACGACCCACTGTCACGCACCGCTTCGGCAGCACTTCACTTTGAGTCCGGTCCGGATTCACTGCCGTCGAGCACCGGCTACACAGGCTCGCTGCTGGCAGGCGGGCTGCTGATAGATGCGCTCTGTGGTGAAGACAGCTTCAATTGGAACGACATTCCTCTGATAGCAAGCGAGGTCTTGGAAGACTCGGCGAAAAAGATGGCACGTATTAGAGAAATGTTTCATGACCAGCGGGCGATCGATTGCGTCGGCGCGATATCGGCCTTGGGTACAGCGGGCGAGGCTTGTTTGCTCATTCGCGAGGCTGCGAGGGTGCCCACCGGCGTCTCAGACACGCTGCACTACTTGCACGGCCCGATGGAATCGATGGATCAGGCAACCGGGATTTTGATATTCGGTGACGGCCGCGAAGTGCGACTGGCGCAGGAATTGGCTGAAATCGGCTGTGCAGTTCTTCTGGTGACCGCAAGCGAGTCGCCTCAAGACGACAAAAACCTGACAGTTGTGAAGGTACCATTTTTGCAGAACCGCGTGGCACGATCAATCGTGGACATCCTGCCGGCTCAACTGTTGGCCGCAGAGCTGTCCGACGCGGCTGGACTTACTGATGCCCAGTTTCGTTATAGCCAAAATGACACAAAGGTGACCATGAACGAATCGGAGCCACGGATCTGAGCACGCGCGTCCGGAGAACGTTTCGGACGTCCTTCTTAGCCCCTGATCAAGACAGCAATGGCGAGTCAGTGGCAGTGATCCAGCTACCTCGGAGGCCTTGGTCGACGGGTAGGAATGCGTCGTGCTTCGCCTACCAATTGAATGCTGCGCAGCATTCTGTTTCCAAAGGCGCATGAAACTTGGAAAGGTAACTCTACAAAAAAACTATACATCGTGGAATTTTCTCGGCACTTCATCACGTCGACGGCCGCGAATTACTCACCACGGGGCGAACACTGCATCGTTGACGCCCTCATGCTTGCTGAAGCTCGCTTTAGCGTTGCTGACAGCAGCTGAGGGGGCCCATTCCAGGGCGAGCATAAATAATTCCAGGAGCAACGGACGATGGCATCTTCCCGGCTTAAAATGTCTTCGGCGCTCGTTACACCCGCGATCGGGTTCCTATGTCTTGCGACGCTCGTGCCGATTGCAGCTGTCGTTGCCCTCTCGTTCGGGGACTTCAACATAGCCTTCCCGGAAAAGACGCGCTTTATCGGGCTTTACAATTACGCGCGCTTCTTATCCGACGGTCGGTTTATCAACGCCGCACTAGTTACGTTCATTTTGGTCGTCGTCCCCGTCAGCCTCCAACTACTGTGTGGGTTAGCGTTGGCAATAGCGCTAAAGGAAAAGCTCGTTGGCACACGGTGGATGCGAGCAGCTTTCCTGCTCCCGTCCGTAGTTCCGCCAGCGGTGGGCGGAATTGTGTGGAAGTTGTTCCTCATTCCTGGTGTGGGCGGCTTGTCTTATCTCGCAAGCGTGTTCGGCCACAATTTCGAAGCTGACTTACTTGGAAGCAAAACGTCAGCGCTTGTCTCCGTGATCATCGTATCGATTTGGTTTGGGGTTCCCATAGTTGCTTTGCTGCTTCTTTCGTCTTTGGACTCGATCCCGGACGAGATTTATGAGGCGGCAAACCTCGACGGAGCAAGTTGGGCCCAGGCGCAATGGTATATTTCCATACCGCTCGTCTTACCTGCGATGGGAGCCGTTGCCGTGTTTCAAGCTTTAGAGGTCCTTGGGATTTTCCCCGTGATCTTCGTGTTGACAGGTGGCGGGCCGGCAGGGGCGACTGAACCCCTAAATTTCTACGCTTTTCTGACCGCATTTACATATCTCGATCTTGATTATTCCGCCGCAATTCTCGTGGCATTCACAACAACGATCGTCGGCGTGTGCTTTTGGTCTATTCGCCAAATCTCGGCCGCTCGCGTTGGGAGGTAAGCCCATGCGGCGTGACCTTGGACGTCACATCTCCGGACATCATCCATTCGCCAAATCTCGGCCACTCGAGTTGGGAGATAAGCCCATGCGTCGAGACCTTGGACGTCACATCTACGGATATCTTGTCTGCGCTGCCTTTGCGCTATTCCTATTCTCGCCTATATTGTGGACCCTATCGACATCTCTCAAACAGCCCACCGAGATGTTTCAATGGCCGCCCGTGATCGTGGGGGAGCCATCCACTCAGCACTATACTGCGATAATCGCTGACAAGGACTTCTCTTCCGCGCTCATCAATTCAATTGTGGTCTCATGCAGCACCATCATATTGACCATGGCGCTTTCGGTCCCGGCAGCCTTTGGTATCTCTCATTTGCAGAAAACTGCCATGCGAAGGCTATTGACGTTGGTATTGGCACTCCGGGCGGCGCCAGCGATGATCTACATCATCCCCTATTTTCTCTTTTTTCGCCAAGTACACCTCGTCGACACGAAGATTGCGCTGATCATCGTCAACACAATGTTCGCGGTTCCGCTTGCGATCTGGTATTTGTCGGCGTTTTTTGACCAAGTGCCGCGTGAAATTGAAGAAGCCGCGATGATAGACGGCGCGTCAACGCTGCAGACGATGACGCTCATCTCGATACCCATCGCCAGATCTGGCATCCTGGCAACAGCAATACTGATATTCATTGGTTCGTGGAACGAGTTTCTTTTTGCGCTGACACTGACACGCGATGACGCAAAAACTGCAGCCGTCGCAATACTGAATTTCATGCCATTTGAGGGGACCGATTGGGGCAAGGCGGCAGCCGCATGCGTGCTTATGCTGGTCCCGATCGTGATTTTCGTGCCGTTCGTAAAGAAATACGTCGCCGGCCCAACAACGACCGGTTCCGTGAAAGGGTGAAACGCTAGCTCAAGGAGAGAAGCAATGAGATGTCTTGGAATGCTTGCTGTTGCATTAGGTGTTGCCGTCGGCGGCGGAGCGTCGGCTCAGCAGCGCTATGACGGCGTGAAAATAACGGTCCTATCGACAAACTCGGCATACGATTTGGAGCTCAAAAAATTCGCGCACGAATTCACAGAGAAGACTGGCGCTGAAGTACAGTTTGATCTCTTCGGGTATGCGCCGACCGTTCAAAAGGTGTCGGTCGAGCTCTTGACGCGCTCAAATAGTTACGACGTCGTATACTTAGGGAGCGAGGAGTTCGGGCGATACGCATCTGGCGATATCCTGGAGCCGCTTGATAATTACATTGATATGAAGAGTGCGGACGTACAGGATTTCATCGCTCCCGTGCTGCGCCTATACAACAAGGACGGCAAACAACTGGCATTGCCGCATTTCGCGGCGACGCAGCTCCTTTATTATCGTCCCGACTTATTCGAGAAGGCCGGTATCAAGCAGCCACCGCAAACGTGGGAGGAATTCCGCAACGACTGCGAGCTGTTGAAAAAGGCTGACATCCAGTGCACTGCGCTAAGGGGGCAGCCCGACACCGGTGAGAATATCTGGTTTTGGGGCCAGGTTTTTTATGGTTTCGGCGGTAAGTATTTCGCGAACGAACCGGCGGATCTGACGCCCACGGTCAATACGCCCGCCGCCGTGGAGGCGCTGAAATGGTACACAGACGTGATGACCAATTTCACCGTGCCTGGCAGCACCTCAGCAACGTTTGACGACGTCGTCATTGCGATGCAGCAGGGCCGCATTGCTATGACTGTCGAAGGCGCTCCCACCGCAGGTCGCATTCTCGATCCCAAGCTGTCGAAGGTCGTCGGTAAGCTTGGGTTTGCTTTGCCCCCTGGCGGCGTAAGTGGGAGGTTCCCGCCCTTTGCAGCACAGGCGTATGTCATTCCAGCTGCATCAGAAAACAAGGCAGCTGCAGCGGCCTTCCTTCAATGGGCGACGAGTAAAGATCTCATGAAGCGGATTTCGCTCGACAGCACCTTTGTCGCCATCACCAGGACATCGCTGTGGGACGATCCGGAAATCCGTGCGAAACATGACTATGATTATGGCCATGGATCGTTTGCGGCAACATATGCAGAAACGCTTCGCGGGGCGCCCGAGTGGTATTATCCTCGGATCCCTGAATTCAAGGAGATCGGCGACCGCCTTGGCCGTGCCCTGCAAGAGGCGGTTGTCGGGAGCAAGAGCCCAGAGGCTGCCTTGGACGATGCTCAAGGTGATGCGGTCGAAATCGTGAGGCGTGCTGGATACCTGAAATAGTCTTTACACGTCACCACCGGCGCGGTTTTGCGCGCCGGTGGTGCGCGAACTGAACCTCCATAGCGTGTGGGGATGAGAGTTGAGCAACTTTAATATAGTCTGGATTTGCAGCGATCAGCAGCGTTGGGACACCTTGCAGTGCATGGGGTTCAAAGGCACGCAAACTCCAAATATCGACCGTCTGGCCGCGAGGGGTACAGCATTCGCTCGTGCGTATTGTCAAAGCCCTATCTGCACGCCGAGCCGAACGAGCTTTCTGACAGGATTGTATCCGATCGCACACCAAGTGCATCAAAACGGCGCCGGCACGTTTCCTTCGCATCTCGTTTTGCTCCCAAAACTGATGGCCAATGCCGGATCCTACACAGGGCACATAGGAAAGCTGCACCTGTCTGCCACACGTGGCATGATAGAAAAGCGCCCCGACGATGGATTTGCCGAGTTCTACTGGAGCCCTGAGCCATTTCCGGAGTGGTCAGGCAGCCATGACTATCATGCGTGGATGTGGTCAAAAGGGGTCGATCCCGTAGCCTACTTCAAACCGTATCTTGACCAACACTATGGTCCGGGACCGACCGCAGAATATCGGCAGGCGCGTTGGGCAGGCGATCGGGCTGAGCGTTTCATCAAGATGCATTCTGATCGTAATTGGTATTTAGGCATTAACATCGACGCGCCTCATCCGCCCCTCAATCCCCCGCCAGACTACCTCAGGCGGTTCAACCCAAGTGATATGCCTGATCCTGCCTTCAAGCCGATTGATCTCGAGCACCAGAAGAAATTTGAACGAGTCGATCAGCAAGCGAAATTCGCGGTGGATCCGTGGCGTGCAGCAACAGACGCGGGTGAGACGCACAATGACGAATTGGCAGGGCCTACGCATGAAGCGCCACCCACGAAGTTCAACATTTGGGAGATGAGAGCGGCATATCACGCGGAGGTGGCTCAAGTCGACGATCTGGTTGGCCGGGTACTAGACGCTTTGACGGAAACCGGCCAGCTGAACCGCACGATCGTTGTCTTCATGAGCGATCATGGTGACATGATGGGTGACCACGGCCTGCTCTACAAAGGCTGCCGGTTCTATGAGGGTGTGGTGCATGTCCCACTTGTGATTTCCGTGCCTGGCAGCTCAGCCCAAGGATCTGTGTCGAATGCACTAGTCGAGCTGGTCGATATTGCGCCCACATTGCTCTCGTTATCGGGGCTTGAAGTCCCCAAGGCTATGCAGGGGCTCTCACTCGACCAGATGCTGCTTGGCAACACCTCACTGGATTGCCATAAGCCATACGTTGTCAGTGAGTATCACAACTCCCTCAGGTTCCGCGGCAGCCGAGGGTCTCGCGCATCAATGTACTATGATGGACGTCACAAACTAAATGTATATCACGATGTTGGAACAGGAGAGCTGTTCGATCATCAAGAGGACCCCAATGAGCATTATGATCTCTGGGATAGCCACCATCATCGGGTGTTGAAATCCGACCTTTTAGAGCGCAGCTTTTCCGCAATGATGCTTAGAAGTGGATCCGGTCCGGAGAGAATTGAGGACTACTAGTCTTGGCAGACCGGCATGGGAAGGTCACGAGCTAGGCGTTGTTCTCGCACTCTCGGAGCCGGCCCCGGTCGCCCGGTTCGGGCTCGGTTTCTCACTAGAGCTCTCGCTCGCGCCGAAGAAGCGACCAGCTTACGCGTATGCTTCTTGGCGGTCGGCGTTTCGGCGGTGGTGGCCGCAGTCCTGGCTTCGGTTTTGGAGCAGGAATATGTGGATGGGGCACATGTGGCAGGCGAAGGACATTGATTGCGGCCACCGCTCAGCACTGGAGTTGCAAAATAAATCGGAAGCCTGAAATTGTTCGATGGGTCTATGGGCTCCTCTTTCCTTCAGCTTCATAAGGTACGGGATTGTGGCAATGAGCATTAACTCACCTGCAACGACAGCGGCAGAGGGCGAGAGCTTCCTATCTGGCTTGCAGGAGGACATCGATCATCTGCCGAATGCGCTCGCTCGGATCGCCAAATACATCCTGGAGAACCCCGAGAAAGTGCTGCACCACTCGGTCGGGGCACTAGGTGAATTCGCGGGTAGTGGGGAAGCCAGCATTTTGCGGCCTTGCCGCCAGATCGGCTTTTCCGGCTTTCGCGATTTCAAGCTGGCACTGGCGGCAGAGATTGGCCGCTCCAGGCGTCCATCCACCGCCCCGCAGCAGCCCGACGCCGCCCTGCTAGCCTTGCGCGACACGATGGCCCAGAATCTAGGGATCGCGCACAGCAATGCCGATCTCGAGGCCATCGAGACGCTCGCAGAATTGATTGCGGCAAGCAGAAGGATAGATCTTTACGGAGCCGGAATGTCGGGGGTGACAGCAGAACTGCTAGCCTATCGGCTCTTGCGAGTTGGGCTTACGGCCCTGGCGTTCCGAAACTCCAACATGGCTCACGAAGTCGCCAACGGACTCGGCCCCGGATGCGTGGCGATCGGCCTTTCGATCTCCGGCCTGACAGTTGATACCATTCAGTTCCTCAAGGGCGCCCGCTCCGCAGGGGCACTGACCGTCGCCATCTTGCAGGCCTCCGGTCTTGACGACCACCCGATCGGCGGCACGCTGACCCCGATGATCGGCAAGATCTTCGTGATCGAAAGCCTGATGCTGGCACTCGGAAAGGCGATGGAGAAATCGGTTGCAATGAAATTAAACTCCAACTGTAATGAAATTGAAATAAAACGCCATTAAGCCTGTCGGCAACCGAAAAGGGACTCGGAATGGCAGCCTTGGACCTCCACATCCACAAAATCAGTAAGCGGTATGGCGAAACGGATGTCCTGCAAGACGTCTCCCTCGAGGCCGCTCCAGGCGAGTTCGTGACGCTGCTCGGGCCTTCCGGCTGCGGCAAGTCAACACTCTTGCGGATCATAGCGGGGCTCGAGCGCGCAGATCGGGGGAATATACGCGCAGGGGGCAGGGGGCTGGATAGCGTCGCGCCGAAAGATCGCGACCTTGCCTTCGTCTTCCAGAGCTACGCGCTTTATCCGCATCTGAATGTGCACGACAATATCGCGGCGCCGCTGGTGATGCGCGAGTTGAGCAGTTTCGAACGGCTTCCGGTCGTGGGCGGTCTGCTGCCCGGAGCTAAAGAGCGGTACCGCTCGATCGAGGAGCGGGTCCGGGAAACCTCGGCACTTCTCAAGCTCGATACGCTCCTAGATCGGCGCCCGGCGGCTCTATCGGGCGGGCAGCGGCAGCGTGTGGCGCTGGGGCGCGCTATGGTGCGCAAGCCGAAGATCTTCCTGATGGACGAGCCGCTGGCAAACCTGGACGCCGCGCTACGAATCCATACGCGCGGCGAGATCGCTCGGCTGCACAAGGAAATGGGCACGACGACGATCTTCGTTACCCATGACCAAGCGGAAGCGGCAGCAATATCGGACCGCGTCGCCGTTATGTTTGGCGGCGAGATCCGCCAGGTCGCGAGTCCGGCCAATCTCTACCGCGATCCCCTCGATATCGATGTTGCCCGGTTTCTGGCCCAGCCTTTTCTAAACGAGTTGGCGGTACCCGCACCAACTGGTGGCGGGCTGATGATCGGCAGCAACCGGATCATCATTCGCGATGCCCTCGGATCGGCAGAGTCCGGTACGCTGGCTTTCCGGCCGGAGCATGCATCCCTGACTGGAGCGGACCAGTCCGGCGCCCTGCCGGTGCATGTCGGGCGCATCGAGCATGCTGGAACCGATGCGAACGTCTTTGTCGGTACTGAGGCGGGTGCTCAGTTCGTCGTCCGGATTCCGGCTGAGCGCGCACAGTCCTTGCGCGAGGGTGAGAAGTTGGGGGTGGCCATCGATCCGGAAAAGGCGTGGTTTTTCGCGACAGACAGCGCGCGCCGGCGCCACGATCACATCAGGGCAGCTTGATATGGCCGTCGTAGAGGATATCCCGATCAGCTCCGAGCCTGCAAAGGCTTCAATAAAACTCACTCTGGCCCGCGCTCAGGCCCGTGCCGGCATCGTTCTCGCCCTGCCGGCGACGCTGATGATTGCCGCTCTCCTGATCGGCCCTGCCGTCCTCGTTTTCGCCTTGTCTTTCACAGACGCTTCCCTCGGTTTGGCCGGCGCCCGATTTGTCGGGCTCGCCAACTACACGCGCATGCTGACCGACCCGGGTTTTGCTCAGAGCCTGCGCAACACTGCGCTTTATGTGCTCGTGGTCGTGCCTACGACGATTGGATGGGGGCTGTTGGTCGCTCTCCTGATCGCCCGATCGCGGTTCGCGGCCTTCTATCGAACTGCCTACTTTCTGCCAGTGGCTGCTACCCTGGTCGCGCTCGCAACCGCATGGGAAGCGATCCTGCATCCTAGTCTCGGCGTCGCCAACGCGCTGTTGCAGCTTTTCGGCGCTTCTCCCGTCAGGTTCTTTGCAGACCCGGCAACGGCAATCTATGCGCTTGCAGCGATCGGTATTTGGCAGCTCGTGGGCTTCAACATGATCCTCTTTCTGGCTGGTCTCTCGACCATTCCGGACGAGCTTTATGAAGCTGCCGCGATCGACGGAGCGGACAGGGGCCTGAAACGTTTCCTGCTTGTGACCTGGCCGATGTTGGCGCCGGTTACCCTGTTCGTCACGGTCATGACGATCATCCGTGCCTTTTCGGTCTTCGAGACGGTTGCGGTTCTCACCCAAGGTGGGCCGATGAAATCGACCTCGGTCATCCTCTACACCTTCTATGAAGAAGGCTTCCGCTTCTTTCGGGTGGGATATGCGTCGGCAATTGCCGTTTCCTTTTTCATCTTCGTGACCATCCTATCGCTCGTCCAGATGCGCGTTTCCGAGCACCAGGCGCGCTGGAAAACCAATGGAGGCCGGTCGTGATCCTGGCGCAATCCTCCGCGTCCCGCTCTGTCTCGCATGTCGTGCTAATGAGCGGCGCGCTCTTCATGATCTTCCCGTTTTTCTGGATGCTGCTCGCCTCGATGACGCCGCAGAGCGAGATCTTCAACGGCGGCCTTCTGCCGATGCCGACGTTAGACGGCGCCGTCGAAAATTACGGCAATGCATTGTCCGCCATTCCGCTTCTGCGGTTCATGGGAAACGGAATAGTCGTTTGCGCGGCGATCCTCGTGCTGCAGATCGCGGTCGCCGTTCCCTGTGGCTATGCACTTGCCAAGCTGTCCTTCCCGGGCCGTCCGATCCTCCTGGGCGCCGTTCTTCTCGGGCTCCTCGTGCCGGTGCAGATACCGACCATCCCGATCTACATAGCTCTTGCAAAGTCCGGCCTGCTCGATAGCTATGCCGCGCTCATTCTGCCCTGGATCATCTCGGTGTTTGCGATCTTCCTGTTCCGGCAGTTTTTCGTGACCTTCCCGGACGAGGTGCTCGACGCGGCGCGGCTGGATGGTTTCAGCGAGCTTTCGATCGCCTTGCGGATCATGCTGCCCGCAGCCTGGCCGGCGGTCACCTCCTTCTCGATCTTCTCCATCGTCGCCCACTGGAACGATCTCTATTGGCCGCTGGTGGTGACGACCAATCCCGACATGATGATGCCTTCCCTCGGGATTGCCTATTTCCGGCAGTCGGGTGAGGGCACCGGAAATGTCGGTGCGCTCATGGCCGGGGGCGTTCTCGTGACCGCGCCCTTGGTCGCTCTTTTCCTTCTCATGCAGAAACACTTCGTCCGGGGTCTGGTGCTCGGCCGACATTAGCTCCGTTCTCAACCCAATCTAAAACTCAGGAGAGCAATGTGAAAACAATTGCAATGATCCTTGCCGCCGGTATCACTGCCGCTGCGGCATCCATGCCGGCGCAAGCCGAAACCAACCTCGACGTCTATTACGCCTGGCCCGAACACGAAGTGATCCATAAGCCGATCGCCGATCGCTTCATGGCGGACCATCCGGATATCAAGATCAACTTCCGCGCTGCTGCGCCGAGCTACGATGAAGCTGTCCAGACGCTGATCCGCCAGAGCATGGCCGGCCAGCTGCCGGACGTTCATTTCGTCGGCTTCAATGTGCTGCGGCCGCTCGTGGCGCGTGGACTTGTGAAACCTATCGACGATCTGGTTGCCGCCGATCACCTGGCCGAAAACGGCTACACGGACCAAGTGCTGTCACTCGCAACGATCGACGGCCATCTCTACGGTCTTCCCTTCGCCATGTCGACGCCGGTCGTCTATTACAATGCCGATCTGGTGAAGAAGGTTGGCGGCGATCCCGACAAGATCCCGACCGAGTGGGACAGCTTTGTTGCGCTTGCCGCCAAGATCGGAGCGCTCGGCGACGGAACGTCCGGCATGTATTACCAGCTTGGCTCGGACGACTGGGCCACGCAGAACCTGGTGCGCAACTTCGGCGGCCAGATGATGAACGACAAGGAAAGCGACGTCGCGTTTGACGGTCCTGCCGGCCAGGCTGCAGTCAAGCTGTTCAAGCGGTTCCATACCGACGGCGCTCAGCCGGCGATCGACCCCCGCGCTGCCAAGCAGCTCTTCACCTCCGGCAAGCTTGGCTTCTTCTTCGCCTCCGCCGGCAGTGTGAGCGGTTTCGAAGGTGAAATTGGAGATCGGTTCACACTCCGCACCGCCAAACAGCCGCTTGGTGTTGAAAACGCCACGATGCCGACGGGCGGCATGGTTGCGGTTATCCTCACCGACGATCCCGCCAAGCGCGCCGCCGCCTGGGACTACGTCAGGTTCGCCACAGGTCCCGAAGGCCAGAGCATTGTCGTGCCAAACACCGGCTATATGCCGACCAATACGCTTGCCCTGGACAAAGATCATCTTGGTGCCTTTTATGAGAAGCATCCCAATTGGTACACCAGCGTGCTGCAGATGCCGCGCGCCCGCCCGTGGTTCTCTTGGCCTGGCGACAACGGTGTTCAGATCGGCGAGGTTCTCCGCGACGAAATGACGGCCATTGCCCTTGGCTCCAAGGAACCGGACGCAGCTCTCGCGGATATGGCGTTCCAGGTTCGCGCACTCCTGCCGAAAACCAACTGATCGTCTCGTCCGGGACGCTGCACGCAGTGCGGCGTCTCTCCGTTTTCGCGGAATTACCAATGAAACTGATCCATTTGACTGACCTCCACCTTGTGCCGGCCGGCGCTATGCTCTTTGGCTTCGATCCCGCCGAGCGAATGCGCAAGACGATCGAGCGCATCAACCGGGATCACGCCGATGCCGAGCTTTGCGTGGTGACCGGCGACCTCACCGACGAGGGAGACTTCGCTTCCTACGAACTGCTACGCGAAGTGCTTCAGGAGATGCGCGTGCCCATCCGGCTTCTGCTCGGCAACCACGACAGTCGTCAAACCTTCTTACGCGCTTTCCCTGGCGAGCCGTGCGATAGGAAGGGCTTTGTCCAGTCAATCCATGAGACCTCGGTCGGGCGCCTCATCTTCCTCGACACCTTGGTGGAGGGTCTTGGGCATGGCGCGCTGAACGAGGGACGACTGGAATGGCTGTTGGAGCGGCTGACAGAGAGGCCGCAAGCGCCGGCGTACCTCTTCGCCCATCATCCGCTACAGCCGATCGGCCTGCCACACTTTGAGCAGTGGAATACGGAGAACTGGCGCCAGATTATGCGGGCGATCGTGGGGGCCGGCAATGTGCGGCACGTCTTCCATGGTCATGTGCACGTCGACGTCGGCGGCACCTGGAGCGGCATTCCGTTCAGCGCAAGCCGTGGGGTTGCGCATCAGATCATACCACACTTAGCGCGCAGGGATGCGGATTTTGTCGAGGACGCCCCGGCTTTCGACATCGCACTGATCGACGATGATAGCGTCCTTGTGCACCGTTTCGAAGTCAACGACCGACATGTGCTTGAGGTCTCAGCCGCAGGCCCAATTCCGAAGGACGTGCAATGAGGCAACAGAACCCTTACGAACTGGTCATCTTCGATTGCGACGGCGTTCTGATCGACAGCGAGACACTGGCAAGTCGCATTGATACCGAGGAACTTACCCGCATCGGCTATCCCACGTCGTATTCTGAGGTGGTTCTGCGCTTTACCGGCTTGTCCTCAGCCACTATGCGGAAGATGATCGAAGAAGACTGGGGCCGCCCCCTCCCCAGCGACTTCGACGCCATCGTGCAATCCCGGATCAAGGAAAGCTACCGCACGGAACTGCAAGCCATCAGCGGTATTGACCGGCTCCTGCATCAGTTGCCATTACCCCGCTGCGTCGCCTCAAGCAGCGCCCCTGACAAGCTGCGACTGGGTCTTGAACTGACGGAGCTTTGGCCGCACTTCCATCCGCACGTGTTCAGCTCCGTCATGGTAAAGGCGGGCAAGCCTGCACCGGACCTGTTCCTGTTCGCTGCCGCCCAAATGGACACTGAGCCGGCGCGCTGCGTCGTGGTGGAGGACAGCATTGCCGGCGTCCGAGCCGGTGTGGCCGCTGGGATGACGGTGATCGGTTTCACTGCCGGCGGCCACTGCCTCGATGACCACGGTCAACGATTGGTCTCAGCCGGTGCTGCAGTTGTCGCACGATCAGCTGGAGAACTTGGCGTATTGCTGGTGACGAGCGAGGTTCAGCCCAGTTCAATGGTCGCAGAAGGGACCCGGTAATAGCATGTGCTGCAACGCCCTTCGTGGCAATTGACGTGCTCCCCTGAAATGTCCTCGGTTTGAGGTTAGCCTGTTCCTTGGATGAGGAGACAGGCAATGAAGCGATCGAGATTTTCTGACGAACAGATCATCGGCATTTTGAAGGAGCACCAGGCTGGGCTTTCGGCGACCGAGCTATGCCGCAAATACGGTGTGAGCGACGCGACCTTCTATAAGTGGCGCTCGAAGTATGGCGGCATGGACGTATCGGAGGCGAAGCGGCTGAAGAGCCTTGAAGAGGAGAACGGCAAGCTGAAGCGTCTGCTGGCCGACGCCATGCTCGACGTCTCGACCTTGCGCGAGATGCTCGGAAAAAACTTCTGACGCCCGGGTCGAGGAGGACTGCCGTGACCTGGGCGATCGAGAACAAGGGCTATTCGCAGCGTCGGGCCTGCGGGCTCGTCGGCATGGAGCCGCGGGTTTACCGCTACCGTCCGTCGCGACCAGATGATGCCGGTTTGCGCGAGCGGCTGCGGGAACTGGCCGCCGAACGCCGGCGCTTTGGCTACCGTCGGCTGCACCTGCTGCTGAAGCGCGAAGGCGTGGCGGTGAACTGGAAGAAGCTCTATCGCCTCTATCGTGAGGAGCGGCTGACGGTGCGCAAGCGTGGCGGCCGCAAGCGGGCCTTGGGCACCAGGGCGCCGATGGCAATCCCGCAGGGCGCCAACCAGCGCTGGAGCCTCGACTTCGTCTCCGACACGCTGACCGATGGCCGCCGCTTCCGGATCCTGTGCGTCCTCGACGACTTCAGCCGGGAGTGCCTGGCCACGGTCGTCGACAACTCGATCTCGGGTGTAGCGCGACGATCTGGATGAGACGGCTCTCAACTTGATTGTCGCGCGGCACTCGGGTGAGCGTGTCGCCCGGGAACTCGACATCATCGCCGAGCATCGCGGCTACCCCTGCATGATCGTGTCGGACAATGGCACCGAGCTGACCTCGAATTCCATCCTGGCGTGGCAGGAGGATCGGCAGGTCGAATGGCACTACATCGCGCCGGGCAAGCCGATGCAGACGGATGTTGTAGAATAGCCCGTTCTTCTCATTTGGCGGCTTTTTCCACAGCCTTCTGCCTTTCCGGCCTCGTTCGCCATCGGGAAGTCGCTGCTGCATAGGCAGCTTCCGCCTTCTCGACGCGGGATCGTTCTTCGGCGCGCTTGGCCGGGATGTTGTAGTCGAAGGCGGTGCCGCGTCTGGCATGGCTGGTCGGAAGGCCGGCACGCAGCTCGACCGATCTGAACTTGCGGGCGAGCAAGGCCGGCCGGGCCCAGATGTAGTCGGTATCCTTGCTCAGCATGTGCCAGATGATCATTGC
>NZ_JAMYLL010000050.1:0-38627 GCF_040318045.1 Mesorhizobium sp. M1338
AGCTCAGTGAGGCCTTCGACGAGACCGTCATCACCGAGTTCGAAGAGCTGATCGCAACCTTCAACACGCGCATCAAGGCGCTCGAGAGCCGGATCACTGAGGCCATTGGTCAAGCCGAGGATATGGCCCGCGACAACGCGCTGATGGTCTCCGTGCCCGGTGTTTCCAAGGTCACGGCATTCTCCCTGCTGGCGCACCTGCCCGAGCTCGGCCTGCGTTCACCCAAGTCGATCGCGGCACTCGCCGGCCTTGCTCCTTTCGACAACAAGAGCGGCAAGCTCAATCGCAGGAGCCAGATCCAGGGCGGCCGAGCGCGCGTGCGCCGGGCCCTCTACATGGCAGCGCTCGGCGCCATCCGAGCCTGCGAGCGCTTCAGAGTTTTCTACAGCGCCACCGCAGCCCGCTCAGGATCCAAGAAGCTGGCTATCATCGCCGTCGCAAGGAAGCTTCTCGTCGTCCTAAACGCCATCATTCGGGACAAAAAAGCTTTCGCATGAACACAGTTGCCATGCCGCGACTTCAAAGCGTTGCAGCGGTGTAGAATTCTGCTCCGCTGCATTTTCGGCCAAGGTCGCGGCATGGATCCCAGGGTCTCCGCGACGGAGCTTGGCTCCTGCTTCGCCCTAGGATGACGAAGTTGGGAAGCTTCGGCCAATCTCGAATGCTTATGATGGTCCACCGACGAACGATGAAATCTCGGCGGTCGATAGGCATCCTGTCAAATCCCTGCTGCAGCGCTATTAGCAGGCCTTCAGACGAAATCCTGCAGGTTCACGTCCGTAGTTTGGTGCCGCTAAGCAGGGCTCCGACATCAGGTACATGGCCGGCGCGGCCCATCGCGCAATCAACGTCCGAGTCCGAATAGCCCGCATCCAATCTTGCGAGGCCGGATAATTGCCAGTTGACATGCAGGTATTTACCTGCATATTATAGGCTCACCACAGAGTGAGGCCGATGGACGCCGACAAAGTTTTCAAAGCGCTGGGCGACCCGACACGCAGAAGGCTGCTTGACCTTCTGTGTGAGCAGAACGGGCAGACGCTCGGTCAGCTTTGCGAACACCTGGACATGGCAAGACAATCCGCCACCCAGCACCTCGACCTGCTGGAGGCAGCCAATCTGGTGAGCACGGTCAAGCGTGGCCGCGAGAAGCTGCATTTCATCAACCCCATACCGCTGCACGAAGTCTACGAGCGCTGGGTGCGGAAATTCGAACGGCAGCGGCTCAGCCTGCTGCACGACCTGAAACAAGAACTCGAAGGAGACCATCAATGACCAGGGAAACGACCAGCTTTGTCTACGTGACTTATATCCGTTCGACACCGCAGAAGGTGTTCGAGGCCATAATCAAGCCCGAGATCGCAAGGCGCTACTGGGGACACGAGAATGTCTCCGATTGGAAGGCGGGTTCGAAATGGGAACATATCCGCGCCAATGACGAACGGACCGTCGAACTCGTCGGCAATGTCGTCGAGATTTCGCCGCCGACCCGTCTCGTCATCACCTGGGCGAACGCTTCGCAGGCCGACGATCCGTCGAAGTATAGCCGGGTGACGTTCGGCATCGAGGAATACGACACCATGGTGCGGCTGACCGTCACCCATGACGAACTCGAAGCCGGCAGCGGCATGGCGAAAGGCATCAGCCAGGGTTGGCCGGCGGTGCTGTCCAGCCTGAAATCCTTCCTCGAAACCGGCAGCGGCATCGACATTTTCGCCAAGCCGAAATCGGCCTGGTCGCAAGCGAGAGAATCACAATGACCAAGCGCTATACCGGCGGCTGTGCTTGCGGCGCGATCCGTTACGAAACCAGCGACGAGCCCATCTTCCAGAACCACTGCCAATGCAACGATTGCCAGAAGCGCAGCGGCACGGGCCACGGATCCTATCTGACCTTCGGCCAGCGAGCCGATATGGCAATCACCGGCGAGGTGAGTACCTGGCGCGTGGCGAGCGCCAGCGGCAATGAAAAGATCCACGCCTTCTGTCCAACCTGCGGAACGCCGGTCTTTCTGATATCCGTCGCCATGCCGGAGCTGATAGCGGTCCACGCGGCCAGCCTTGACGATCCTGGCCAGTTCGATCCGCAGGTGGTCACCTACACGGTCCACGGCCTCGCCTGGGACAAGATGGACCCGTCCTTGCAGGGGGTCGAGCGAATGCCCTAAGGGGTAAACTCGCTGGAAGTCCTGGACCTCCAGAGGTACGCTGTAGGCGCTTACAGGGACGCGATTATATGGTCGGAGATCGTCGGCAGTCACCAATCATCAAGGCCCTCTTGATCTCACAGGTGGCCGTTGGCGCCGCATTCGTTGGCTTTTGGTTGTGGGACGGAAAAGCCACCATCCCCAAACATGGCGGTGGCGTGCAAGTCCTTGACCGGGTCCAAGACCCGTACCTCTACTGGTTTCTACTGATCGCAATTTCGTGCGCTCTCGTCGCTCTCCCGCTTCGGTATCTCTATCAAGGTGCCCCAAAGCGCTAGGCGCTGCGGGAGAAGCGTCAAGGCACGCGCCTGCGCCTGCAACGCTGCCAGGCAAAGGCACGATGAGCGCTAGTTGCTGCGGCGCGGACCAGTCAGCCGGCTTGCCGCGGTTTCGGCCATGGCGTCGACAAGCTCGAGACCCCATTGCTGGCGGCAGTAGGCGCGGAAATCGAAGCAGGGCAGGCCAGGGCAGACCTCGAACTCGATGAGATGGACGGTGTCGTCGGCCTCGACCCTGAAATCGATGGAAAACACGTCGCGCAGGCCGAGCCCGTTCATCAGCCGCTCGGCGATCGCGCGAATGCTTGCGTCGGCGGCCGGCTGGCTGTCGGCAACCGCAACGAGTTCCGGTTCGGCATAGTGTCCCGCCGCCTTCGCTGCCTCGCCGGTGTCGCCGTAGAGCGCCAGGCTGTCCGCCATGGTCTGGAAATCCGCGCCTGAATCGACAAAGGCGACGCCAAGCGCTTCGACACCGGCGTCTGGCACCAAGCCGAGGAAGCTGGCGCGCACGTTGCGGCCGGCGACATAGGGCTGCACGACGACATCATCGCGATAGGCGGCGAACACACGCCGGCTGAGCTCCAGCGCGTGGCCGAGATCATTGCAGCGTGAATCCGGCCAGATGCCGATCTTGGCGCCAAGCCGGTTGGGCTTGACGAACCAACCGGCGGGCGCAGCCGGTGGCTCGACCAGCCATTTGCCGTCGCGCGCTAGCCCGGCTTGCGGCACCGGCAGGCCGAGCGCGCCAAGCACGGCACCGGAGCGGAACTTGTCCTGGCAGAGTGCAAACAGCGCATCGTCGGCGCCGATCGTCTTGAACCCGCCCAGTCTCGCCAGAGCGGGTGCCGCCCCGCCCCGGAAATAGGCGATGCCGTCGGTCAGCGTCCAGACCAGCGTCATGCCGGGGTCCTCGCCGGCGAGCACGCCCGACGCCTCGTCGAACGCCACCGGCGCGAAAGACAGGCCGCGTACCTTGCAGGCGCGGCCAAGCGCCTCGAATTCAGGAGCGAGATCGGTCGACTGCGCCAGATAGGACGCGATTTCGGTGGCACGCTCCGGTGCATGACCGTCGGCGACCAGACGGTCCAGGCAGGCCTTTTCCGGCTCATGGACGAGGATCAGTCTGGGCTTGCGGCTCGGCATGAGATCAAATTCCCGGCGATGCGATCGCCTACCATCGCACGGTGAAGGCTCTCGCGAAACCGACACGGCGCGGGCACCTGCGTGACAGCACATCGGCCGACCGCGGAATGCAGTTCAGGCGATCAGCACGCGCGGCTCGAAGCGGCCGTTGACCTTGGTGTCGAGCAGGAAGGTCATGCCCGCCTCCGGATCGAGCTGGCGCTGCTTCTCGTCCTTGCCCTTCCAGGCGGAAGTCACCGCCAGCCGGTCGGCGTTCTTGCCGACGAAGGCCGGACAGGATGGCTGCGTCACCGGCATCGGGATTTCGCGCAGCAGCGCGCCTTCAGGCGAATAGGCCTTGACCACCTTACCGCCCCAGACGGCGTTCCACAGCACGCCGTCACGGTCGACGACCGAGCCGTCGACATAACCCTTGGACGAGCGGTGATCGACGAAGATTTTCGGGTCGCCGATGGGCAGGCCGGTGGCCGGGTCGCAGGCAATCCGCATCAGCAACCCGGTCGAGGTGTCGGTGTAGTAGGCGAGCGCGCCATCTTCCGAAAAGCAGATCGAATTGGAGACGGTGATGTCGGAAAACAGCTTGCGCAGCTCACCCCTGGAGAACCAGTAGATCGAGCCCGCGCCCTTGGCCTCGTCCTTGGCCATCGTGCCGACCCAGAAGGCGCCGCAGGGATGGACGCGCGAATCGTTGGAGCGCGTCAGCGCATTGTCGGCCTCGATCGCCGTATGCAGCGTCAGCTTGCCGGTCGCCACGTCGCGGACTTGCAGGCCGGTTTCGGTGGCAATCAGCTGGCGCTTGTCGTCGATGATGGCGATCGCGCTCGCCATCTGGCCGAGCTCGTGGATCTTCAGCGCGCCGGAGGCGACGCCCTGCTCCAGCAAAAGGCCGTTGACGATGTCGAACCAGAACAGCGCATCGGTGGCGGGGTCGTAGCTCGGACCTTCGCCGAGCTGGCAGATATGATCGGAGAAAACCGACACGCTCGCTTCGCTCATCATGCGTCTCCGCCGAATGCTGCATCCCAGGCCGTCACCGCCGCCCGAGCCCGCGCGGCCACCTCGTCGACACTCATGCCCGGCTTGAACAGGCTGGAGCCAAGTCCAAAGGCCGTCACACCCGCGGCCTTGTAGCCGGCAAAGTCTTTTTCGGAGACGCCGCCGACGGCGCCGACCACCGTTTGCGCCGGCAACACCGCGCGCATCGCGGAAATACCGACGGCGCCGAGCACGCTCGCCGGGAAGAATTTCAGGGCCGAGGCGCCAAGCTTGATCGCCAAGAAAGCCTCGGTCGGCGTGAACACGCCGGGCATCGTCACCATGCCATAGTGCATCGCACGCGCCATCACCTCGGCATCGATGTTGGGGCTGACCAGCAGCCGCCCGCCAGCCATGTGCAAGCTATCGACATCAGCTGGCGTCAGCACCGTGCCAGCGCCGACCAGGGCCTTTTTCGGCAGGACTTCGACAATCCTGGCGATCGAAGAGAACGGCTCCGGTGAATTGAGCGGCACTTCGATCGCCTCGATGCCGGCGTCGAACAGTGCCTGGCCGATCGCGATCGCCTCGGTCGGTTTCAGCCCGCGCAGGATGGCGACCAAGCCGCGCTTGAGCTTGGGGAAAGGTGCGGTCTGGCTCATCGGGCTGCTCCAATTCTGTCGATCATGCCGTTTTCGCGCGCGGCTTCAATGAGCCCGGCACGCACCGCCTCGTCGGCATCGACAACCCGCACGCCGAGCCCCGCAAGGCCGAGCGCTTCACCGTAAAGCGTGGCGAGCGCACCGGAGGCGACCAGCACGACAGGTTCCGCGCCGGCGCCATGACGGCGGCTGGCCGAGGCGATCTCGCCACCGATCAGAAGGCCGGACAGGCAGGCCGCGGCATCGTCGGCTTCCAGATCCTGCAGCAGGCCGGCGGCGCGGATGGAAAACAGCCGCGAGGTGACATCGCCGCCTTCGCCCAATGCGGTTTCACACCAGCGGCGGAAGAACGGATTGCCTGATGTGACGGGCTTGGGATGTTCGCCGAGCGAATGGCGCAGGATCGAGTGCGCGGCAAGCACGGAAAACAGCTCGCCGGTCGGCCAGGTGCCGAAACCGGCGACGGCGCCGTCCTCGACCAGCACCCATTTCGAATGGGTGCCGGGCATGCAGACCAGCTGGCGTCCCTTGGCCGGCAGGCCGGTGCCGGCGAGCTGCGTTTCCTCGCCCCGCATGACGTCGGGCGCGTCGGCCAGCCGCTGGGCGAGGCCAGGAACGATGCGGATGTCGCGGCTCTGGCCGGGCACCTTGGCAGCGCCGCCGAGAATGGCACTGAGCGGCGCCGGCACGGTGACGTAGGGCGCCTCAAGCCAGCCCTGGCGAGACCCGGCCATGCCGCAGATGATGACGGGCAGCGCTCCCGGTGCTCCCATCGCCGCGAGATGCCCTTCGAGAATAGTCGAAAAGCCCTTTTGCTGGGCAGTGATCAGGCCATCGTCGCCACGGCGTTCGGCTAGCACCTTGCCTTGCCCGTCGATCAGCCAGACCCTCATGCGGGTCGTGCCCCAGTCGACGGCCGCTACCGCCGGCGCGTTGCTGGCAAACCCAGGGCTCACAGGAAACCTCCATCGACGATCAGCATCTGCGCGGTCAGCATGCGCGAGGCGTCCGAGGCGAGGAACAGCACGGTGCCGACGATGTCGTCCGGCTGCATGACCTGCTTGATGCACTGCTTGGCGACATGGGCGGCAAGCGCCTGTTCGGTCACCCAGAGTTCTTTCTGCCGCTCGGTGATCACCCAGCCCGGCGCAATGGCGTTGACGCGGATGCCGTCGACGCCGAGCTTGCCGGCCAGCCCCTTGGTGAGGCCGAGGATGCCGGCCTTGGCGGCCGTGTAGGACGGCATGTCGGGGTGGTTGATGAGATAGGATGTCGAGGTGAAGTTGATGATCGAGCCGCCGCCGGCCCGCTTCATGCCGGGCGCCACCACTTGCGCGGTGAAGAAATGCGGCCGCAGATTGATTGCCTGGTTGTTGTCCCAGAACTCGACCGTCACGTCCTCGACGGCGTGGCGTTCGTCCCATGCGGCATTGTTGACCAGCACGGTGACATCGCCATGCGCCTCGGCCGCCCTGAGAGCCGACGCCCGCAAGGCCTCGACGTCGCGCAGATCGGTCTTGAGATAGAGTGGCCGTTTGCCGAACTCTTTCTCGATGCGGTCGACAAGTATCGTGCTTGGCCCGTCGGCGATGTCGATGAAGGCGACATTGGCGCCCTGGCGCACAAAACCCTCGGTCAGTGCCGCGCCAATTCCGGAGCCGCCGCCGGTGATCAGCACCGAGGCGCCTTCGAGGTCGGCAAAATGCGCCGATGGCATCATCTCTCTCGTCTCCCAGCCTGACCCCGAAATCGGACCGATTTTCGGAAAGGGATCATGCGCGAATATAAAGTGCTACAGCGTCCTTGCACGTCCTGAAGGACGCGCGGCGCTGTAGTCAGACCGGCGCGCATCCTAGCCACGCAAGCAGCGTGGGCAAGGGCGAACGGTCGGATTTTGGGCATATGTCAGACAAAACGACAATGCGCCGCACTGGATTGCGGACAGCGGCATCGTCGGGATTGGCGGCGGTTCGAGATCGCCGGTCAGATCGCGTTGGCGCGCAGGGCGCCGCGGAAAGAATCGCGGAGATAGCCTAGCGTGGCGTCGGCATCGACCGGCTTGCCGAACAGATAGCCTTGCCCGCCGGCGCAGCCGAACTGGACCAGACGGTCGGCCTGTGCTTCCTGCTCGATGCCTTCGGCGACGACGTCCATGCCGAGCCCCTCGCACATGGCGAGAATGGCGCGGATGATGTGTTCCGACGGACGGTCGTTGAGAATGGAGGAGACGAAGGCGCGATCGATCTTGAGCTTATCGAAATGGAATTCGCGCAAGCGGCCGAGCGAGGACTGGCCGGTGCCGAAATCGTCGAGCGAGACACGGATGCCGACGCGACGCAGGTCTTCGACGATCTGCGCCGCCGAGGCAGGATCGTTCATCAGGCCGGTCTCGGTGATCTCGATCTCCAGCCGGCGCGGATCGAAGCCGGTTCGCTCGAGGATCGCCAGTATATGCAGGCCGGTATTCTGGTCGACGAGCTGCGAGGGCGACAGGTTGAACGACAGGAACAGGTCCTTCGGCCAGCTCCGGGCCGCCTCGGTCGCCTTGCGCAGCACCAGCTGCGACAGCGGGCCGATGATGCCGCGCTCCTCGGCGATGGGGATGAAGACGGTGGGCGGCACGGAGCCCAGGTCGCGATCGGTCCAACGCGCCAGCGTCTCGAAGCCGATGGTGCGGCGCGTGTTGAGGTCGACGATCGGCTGGAAATGCGGCTCCACCTCGCCGGCCGAGACGGCGCGGCGCAGCGCCTGTTCGATGCGGGTGACGCGCTTGGCCGCCTCTTCCATCTCGCGGGTGTAGACGACGACGCGGCCACGCCCGGAGCGCTTGGCGTGATAGAGCGCCGTTTCCGCCTTGTTGATGAGAATCTCGGTGGTCTCGTCACCCGAATAGAACAGCGAGCAGCCTACCGAAGCCGTGAGCCTGGCGGTGCGTTCGCCGACATCATAGGGCGCCGACAGTATCTCGATCAGCATGCGGGATTTTTCAGCCGCCGCCTCCTCGCTGAACACCATCGGATACAGAAAAGCGTATTCGTCGGCGCCGATGCGGCAGACCGTGGAATAGTCGTCCATCGAGGCGCGCAGCCGCATCGCTACCTGGATCAGGATGTCGTCACCGGCCTTGTGTCCGAACAGGTCGTTGATCGGCTTGAAGCCGTCCAGGTCGAGGATGCCGACGGTGAAGGGCGCGGGGTCGTCGGCACGGTCGCTGATCAGGCGATCGACCTTGTCGAAGAAGCGGCGATGGTTGCCAAGCCCGGTCAACGGATCTGTGAATGCCAGATCCGTGCTCTCCCTGTTTGCCTGACCGGTGCCAAACGAAGTTTGCATCGGTGTCCCTGTTTTGTGACGTCGGAATTTATTTCGAGACTGGCAGCAAACCCTTTAGGAAACGTATCGCGAAATAGATTTTTCACGGGTAAAGCGCATGACCTTCGGGAAGGTCGAGACGGGGTGCGTCAAACCTTTGTTTTCACGCACGTCTTCAGTCGTTTCCCGCCGCTGGATGACGCGGCGCCTCGCCTTGTCTCCATGTGGCCGGCAAGATCGGGGCCGGCCTGGCTTTGCGCCTTGCATATGCCAATCCTGGAAATGTCGCGATTGGCAGACGCACGGTGAGCCTGTACAGGCAAGACAGTCGCATCCGAGTCCGCCGGAGACCCGCCATGAAGTTGAAAATCGCCGTCCAGATGGACCACATCTCCACCGTGTCGATCACCGGCGACACCTCGTTCGCGCTGTCGCTGGAAGCGCAGCGGCGCGGCCACCAACTGTTCCACTACACGCCCGAGCGGCTGTCGCTGCGCGACGGCAAGGTGTTTGCCCGCATCGAGGAAATGCAGGTGCGCGACGAGAAGGGCAGCCACTATTCGCTGGGCGAGAAGGTGCGCACCGATCTGTCGGAGATGGACGTCATCCTGCTCAGGCAGGATCCGCCCTTCGACATGAACTACATCACCACCACGCATATCCTCGAACGCATCCATCCCAAGACGATGGTCGTCAACGATCCGGCCTGGGTGCGCAACAGCCCGGAAAAGATCTTCGTCACCGAATTTGCCGACCTGATGCCGGACACGCTGATCACCAAGGATCCGCTTGAGGTCGCCGCCTTCCGCAAGGAGTTCGGCGACATCATCATCAAGCCGCTCTACGGCAATGGCGGCGCCGGCATCTTCCATCTGCACGAGGCCGACCGCAACCTTGCCTCGCTGCTCGAAATGTTCGGCCAGATGTTCCGCGAGCCCTATATCGTGCAGCGCTATCTGAAGGACGTTCGCAAGGGCGACAAGCGCATCATCCTGATCGACGGCGAACCGGTCGGTGCCATCAACCGGGTGCCGGCCGAACACGATTCCCGCTCCAACATGCATGTCGGCGGCCGCGCCGAAAAGACCGAGCTGACGGAACGCGAGCGCGAGATTTGCGCCCGCATCGGGCCGGCGCTGAAAGAGCGCGGCTTCATCCTCGTCGGAATCGATGTCATCGGCGACTACATGACCGAGATCAACGTGACCTCGCCGACCGGCGTGCGCGAAGTGCAGCGCTTCGGCGGCGCCGACATCGCCAGCCTGTTCTGGGACGCGGTCGAGGACAAGCGACGGAAGTAACCGTCTTCATTTGGTCTTAATCATGTTCCGCTTTTTGCAACCGAGCTCTATTCGGTTGCAACCTGCGCGCTAACGTGTTCCTGTAATGTTCTTGATTTGGCCGGGGAATTGTGATTGTCTCGCCAAAGGGGCTCTAACGCCCTAACAGCGCGGGCTCGGGCAAGCCCACATTCGGGGTGGGAAAATGGTGGCGCGGGTTCGCACGGTCGCTTTCCAGGGCATCGAGGCCGTGCCGGTCGACGTGCAGGTGATGATCGCGCCCGGCAAGGTCAACATGCATATAGTCGGCCTTGGCGACAAGGCGGTGGCGGAAAGCCGCGAGCGGGTGCAGGCGGCGCTGCATGCATCGGGCCTGTCGATGCCGTCGAAGAAGGTCACGGTCAATCTGGCGCCCGCCGACCTGCCGAAGGAGGGCAGCCATTACGACCTGCCAATCGCGCTCGGCCTGATGGCGGCCCTTGGCGCGATTCCCGGCGACATGCTGGCCGGCTATGTCGTGCTCGGCGAATTGTCGCTCGACGGCACGATTGCCGCGGTCGCCGGCGCCTTGCCTGCGGCGATCGCCGCCAATGCAGAGGGCAAGGGCCTGATCTGCCCATTTGCCTGCGGGCCGGAAGCGGCCTGGGCAGGCAAGGAAATCGACATTCTGGCGCCGCGCAGCCTGATCGCTATCGCCAATCATTTTCGCGGCACGCAGGTGCTGTCGCGGCCGGAAGCCGGCATCCACGCCGCGGCGCGCGACCTGCCCGACCTTGCCGACATCAAGGGCCAGGAGACCGCCAAGCGGGCGCTGGAAGTGGCTGCGGCCGGGGGGCATAACCTTCTGATGATCGGGCCGCCCGGCTCGGGCAAATCGATGCTGGCGCAGCGGCTGCCGTCGATCCTGCCGCCGCTGGCGCCGAAGGAATTGCTTGAGGTCTCGATGATCGCCTCGGTGGCGGGAGAACTCGGCGAAGGCAAGTTGACCGACCGGCGGCCGTTCCGCGCGCCGCACCATTCGGCCTCGATGGCGGCGATGGTCGGCGGTGGCATCCGCGCACGGCCGGGCGAAGTGTCGCTCGCCCATCATGGAGTGCTGTTTCTCGACGAGTTTCCCGAATTCACGCCGCAGACGCTCGATGCGCTGCGCCAGCCGCTCGAGACCGGCGACTGCATGATCGCGCGCGCCAATCATCGCGTCACCTATCCGGCGCGCATTCAACTGGTCGCGGCGATGAACCCGTGCCGCTGCGGCATGGCTGGCGAGCCGGGCTATCGCTGCCTGCGCGGCGAGCGCTGCCGCACCGACTACCAGGCGCGCATCTCGGGCCCGCTGCTCGACCGCATCGATCTCCGGATCGAGGTGCCGGCGGTCTCGGCCAGCGATCTGATCCGGCCCGACCGGGCGGAGAAAAGCGCCGATGTGGCGCTGCGCGTGGCGCGCGCCCGCACCATCCAGCGCGAGCGCTTCGAACGGCTCGGCGCCACCCGCGCCACCACCAACGCGCATTGCTCGCCCTCTGTCATCGAGGAGATCGCCATGCCCGACGCCGCCGGCCTCTCGCTGCTCAAGGACGCCAGCGAAAAGCTCGCCTTTTCGGCACGGGCTTACCACCGGGTGCTGAAGGTGGCGCGCACGCTGGCCGATCTCGACACCAGCGAAACCGTCGGCCGCATCCACCTGGCAGAGGCAATTTCCTACCGCATGAGTTCGGAGCGCATGGCGCAGGCCGCGTAGGCTGCTGACTGCCGATCACTATGCTTGCGGTTGTGATCTTGGTCCCTGCCGTCGAAAATCCGGCAGCATGTAATGGGTCAAGCCGACCCTGCCGGACGACCATTCACCAGGGCCACAACATCAACGGTGACGTTGGGTCTGCCGGCGTCGCACGGGCGTCGGACACTTCCGGTGCTCGCCTGAATATCAAGTGAACCACGAGGCCGAAATATCCCACCTGAAGCACGACCATTGCAAGAATGGCCCATCCGAACGCCACCCAGACCGATCCGGCTTCAATGTAGGCCCAGATCGCCACGATGATTGTGGTGGCGGACATGCCCACCAGGAACCGCGGAAAATACATCGTTTTGCCACCCGCTTGACCACCCGTTAGTTAAGTTTTCACTAATTTAGCAAATTTGCAAGCTTACGGGATCAAGATGCGCGCCTCGTCGCGTTGGCAACGCCACGTTGCCTTCCGCGATCACGCCATAACCATTCCCTTACGAATCGACCATCTCTGCGGTGCGGCGGACCTGATTGTCCGCTTGGCCGGCGTCCTCACCACCCAACGGCCCCCACCGAACGGGCGCCGGCCCTTTTTTCCTCGTCCAGAAGCGTGGCCGTCGTCGATGCCGGACTAAAGCCTTGGCTGCTGCATTGGACATTCCTTATTCAGACAATACGAATATGGTGGCAGCAGAGGGTGTACCGCTATGTTCATAGACTATTACGAAGTTTTGGAAGTCAGCCCGAACGCCAACTCGGAGACGCTGGAGCGCATATTCCGCTATTTTGCGATGCGCTATCATCCAGACAATCAGCAGACTGGCGATGAAGCGCGCTTCAGCGAAATCGTGGAAGCCCACAATACGCTCAAGGATCCGGTCAAGCGCGCTCAATATGACATCGCGTATAAAGACCACGCCGGCCTTCGCCGCGAGTTGACCGAGGAAGCCAGCAACACCAAAGGCATCGAGCGGGATGTCGTGATCCAGGCCAAACTGCTCTCGCTGCTTTACGCGAAGCGCCGTCACGACGTCACCAACCCTGGGATCGGAGATGTAGAACTCGAACGCTTGTCAGGCTGTCCGCGAGAACATCTCGAGTTTCATCTCTGGTATCTAAAAGCAAAAGGCTGGATAGCAAGAGTGGAAAACGGGACGATCGCGATTACGGTGGAAGGCGTCGATCGCGTCAACTCCGAATACCGCCGCGATCCCACCATTCGGCTCCTGGACCACACAGCTTCCTAAGGCCTTCTCTCTGGCCGGCAGCAGGGTCGAAGACCTGCCGCCCATTGACGGCAGCAGCCGCTGGTCGAGAAGAAAAACCCCAGCCGATCAAGACCGTCGACGACAATTTCGCCGCCGCTTGTGCCTGTTCAGCCCTGCTTCGCCTTCAATTCCAGCCGTCGCGCGTGCAGCACCGGCTCGGTGTAGCCGTTGGGCTGATTGCTGCCCTTGAACACGAGGTCGCAGGCCGCCTGGAAGGCGATCGAGTTGTCGAAGTCGGGCGCCATCGGGCGGTAGAGCGGATCGCCGACATTCTGCCGGTCGACGATGGTCGCCATGCGCTGCAAGGCATCCATCACCTGGATGCGCGAGCAGACATGGTGGCGCAGCCAGTTGGCGATGTGCTGCGAGGAGATGCGCAGCGTGGCACGGTCTTCCATCAGCCCGACATCGTTGATGTCTGGCACTTTCGAACAGCCGACGCCCTGGTCGATCCAGCGCACGACGTAGCCGAGAATGCCTTGCGCGTTGTTGTCGAGTTCGCGCTGGATCTCGTCCGGCGTCCAGTTCGGCCGAACCGCCACCGGCACCGACAGGATGTCATCGAGCTTCG
The DNA here is from genome assembly GCF_040318045.1 of Mesorhizobium sp. M1338. NCBI lineage: Bacteria > Pseudomonadati > Pseudomonadota > Alphaproteobacteria > Hyphomicrobiales > Phyllobacteriaceae > Mesorhizobium > Mesorhizobium sp. M1338. The sequence continues at coordinate 13,425 of NZ_JAMYLL010000050.1, forward strand.
CCTTGGGCCGGCTCTTCAGCGCCGCCTGCACGGCATGCACATCGACCTTGTGGTAGTGGGTGGCGTGCAGCGTCGCCGCCGTCGGCGACGGCACCCAGGCGGTGTTGGCGCCGGCCTTGGGGTGGGCGATCTTCTCGACCAGCATCGCCGCCATCAGATCCGGCATCGCCCACATGCCCTTGCCGATCTGGGCACGGCCGGCCAGGCCGCATTCGAGCCCGGTGTCGACATTCCAGGCCTCGTAGGCGGAAATCCAGGCGGCCTGCTTCATGTCGCCCTTGCGGATCATCGGGCCGGCTTCCATCGAGGTGTGTATCTCGTCGCCGGTGCGGTCGAGGAAGCCGGTGTTGATGAACACCACGCGCTCTTTCGCGGCGCGGATGGCCTCCTTGAGGTTGACGGTGGTGCGCCGTTCCTCGTCCATGATGCCCATCTTGATGGTGTTCCTGGCCATGCCGAGCAGGGCCTCGACACGGTCGAATATCTCGACGGCGAAGGCGACTTCCTCCGGCCCGTGCATCTTGGGTTTCACGACATACATCGAGCCCGCGCGAGAGTTCATCCGCCGCCCCTCAGGCCCGACATCGTGCAGCGCGATCAGCGCCGTCATCGCCGCATCCATGATGCCTTCCGGCACCTCCTTGCCGTCGCGGTCAAGGATTGCCGGGCTGGTCATGAGGTGACCGACATTCCTGACCAGCATCAGCGAGCGGCCAGGCACGGTCAGCGTGCCGCCGTCAGGGGCGGCGTAGGAGCGGTCGGGGTTGAGCCTGCGGACAAAACTCTTGCCGCCCTTGGTGATCTCTTCCGCCAGGTCGCCCTTCATCAGGCCGAGCCAGTTGCGGTAGACGACGACCTTGTCCTGCGCATCCACCGCCGCGACCGAATCCTCGCAATCCTGGATGGTGGTCAACGCCGATTCCAGAATGACATCGGCGACGCCTGCCGGATCGGTGCGGCCGATCTGGTTGTTGCGGTCGATCACGATCTCGATGTGCAGGCCGTTCCTGACCAGCAGCACGGCACCCGGATTGGCGGCGTCGCCGCGATGGCCGACGAATTGTTTCGGGTTGGCCAGCGTGGTCGAGCCGGCGCCGGCGCCGAGCTTCAGCGCGCCATTGGCCACCGACAGGCCGTTCACGCCTGCCCACTTGCCCGAGGTGAGCGGGGCAGCCTCGTCGAGAAAGCCCTTTGTCCAGGCGACGACCTTGGCCCCGCGCGCCGGGTTGAATTTCCCGCCCTTCTCGGCGCCGTCCGTCTCTGGGATCGCGTCGGTGCCGTAGAGCGCGTCGTAGAGCGAGCCCCAGCGCGCATTGGCGGCGTTCAGCGCATAACGCGCATTCATCACCGGCACCACCAGCTGCGGGCCGGCAACGACTGCGATTTCCGGGTCGACATTGTCGGTCGACACGCTGAAAGCCGGACCTTCGGGGAGGAGATAGCCGATCTCCCTGAGGAAGCCCTTGTAGGCCTCCATGTCGACGGGCGCGCCATTCTCGCGATACCAGCCGTCGAGCTTTTCCTGCATGGCGCCGCGTTTTTCGAGCAGTACCCGGTTCTTCGGCGCCAGGTCATGGACGATGGCTGAAAACCCGTTCCAGAAGGCGTCCGCTTCGATGCCGGTGCCGGGCAGCGCTTCCTTGGCCACGAACTCATGCAGCTCGCGGGCGATCCGCAATCCGGCGATCTCGATGCGATCGGTCATCAGGCTACTCCAGATGAAAGGCTTTGCGGGCCTTTGGCATGTCAGGGTGGCAGGGTCAATTCAGCTTAGGGTGAAGGTGGCGTATTTAAGCGGCCGGCGCAGCTGCCAATCTCTCCGGTCGAGGGCCCATCGAGGGGAGATGGCCGGCAGGCCAGAGGGGGTCGCCGCGCGTGGAGCGCCAACCTCGTCTCTGGCTGAAGATCGCGCCCGGTCGGACCGACCCCCTCTGTCGCCTTCGGCGACATCTCCCCCTCGAGGGAGGAGATGTCGCGCTCACACCGCAATCCTTGGCCGTCCAGACGCCACCGCCACCACATGCGCCTCGATGAACATGCGCTGGGCTTCGACGGTCGAGACGCGGAATTCGGTTGCGACGTCGATTTCGGCGCTGTCGGTGCCGGCTTCCTTCGCGCGCTCCGCGACGATGGCGCGGACATCGGCCTCGGCCGCCGCGATCGCCGCCGCCTCGTCGAGGAAATCGCGCACGGTTTCACCCGAGGCGAGACGAAACAGCCCTTCCTTGGGCTGGCTGACCCGCGCCTCGGCCGACACCCTGACCTGACCGACGACGGCGCCGAGCGCATTGGCGACATCGGTATCTTCCGGCACCACGCACTCATTGCCGATCAAGGGCGGTAGCCCCGCATAGTGCAGCGGCGCCGAGGCGCCGAGGCCGATGACCGGGCGGTCGAGCGCGACGCTCAGGCGAGCGATGCCGGGATGCGCGTCGACGGCGCGCTGCACCAGCGCGTGCGCCACCGTCGACGCCCCGTCGAGCCCGTCCTCGGCAAAGGCGGTTTCGAGAATATATTCGGCCGACCAGCGCGTCAGCGTCACCAGCACGCGCTCCGAGATCGCTTCCGGCGAAGCGGCGATCGGCTGGCCACGGCCGTCGCGCTTGCGCGCGAACAGCTCGGCGCCGAGGCGAGCCGCGACCGGATCCCAGTTCGCCTGCTTGCCCAGCACATGGGCGGCGTCCGACGGCGTGAAGCCGGCGATATGCACCAGCCCGCGCGACACCAGCCGGTTCAGCGTCGCGTTCTGCGCGTTCGAGGTCAAAAGCCTGTCGATGGCGACCGGCGTGGCACCGATCATCTCGTAGAGCCGGGCTTCGGCGCCGGTCAGTCCCGCGGCGAGCCGGTCCGGCACGCCGGTGCGCACCGCGAAGCGGCCGTCCATGCGGCCGGGATTGGGCGCCCGCAGCTGACGTTCGAGTTCCAATGTGACGGCATTGCCATGCGCCATGCCGGCCAGCGCCAGCGGCACCAGGCGGCGCGGTCCGAGCAGTATTTTCGGGTTGAGCGCGCCATCCTCCAGCGTCACTTCGGAATCGCCGCCGAGGCCGAAGGTGCGCATGGCGACGGCCTCGACCATGGTGCGGAAGCCGCCGACGGTGGCGCCTTCCGGATCGAGCCGCGGCCGGCCGCCGTCGAGCACGGCGACGTCGGTGGTGGTGCCGCCGATGTCGGACACCATGGCATTGTCGAGCCCGGTCATGTGGCGGGCGCCGACCAGGCTGGCGGCCGGGCCGGAGAGGATGGTCTCGATCGGCCGCTGGCGGGCGAACGCCGCCGAAACCAGCGCGCCGTCGCCACGCACCACCATCAGCGGTGCCGCGATGTTGCGCTGCTCGAGGAAGCCTTCGGTCGCCGCCACCAGCCGGTCGATCATCGAGATCAGCCTGGCGTTGAGCAGCGTGGTCAGCGCCCGGCGAGGGCCGCCGAGCTTGGCAGACAGTTCGTGGCTTGATGTGACCGGCAGGCCGGTCTTTTCGCGGATCAGCTCGCGGGCGGCGATCTCGTGCGCCGGATTGCGGGTGGCGAAATAGGCGCAGACGGCAAAGCCGGACACAGAGGCGCCGAGTTCCGGCAGCGCCATTTCCAGCCCGGACAGATCGAGCTTGGCGGCATTGCCGTGCACGTCGTGGCCGCCCGGGCAAAAAACCACCGGGTCGGTGCCGAGTGCGGCTTTCAGTCCGTCGCGGGCGAGGTCTCCCTCGGAAAAGCCGATCATCACCAGCGCGACGCGGCCGCCCTGGCCCTCGACCAATGCGTTGGTGGCTAGCGTCGTCGACATCGAAACCAGCTTGATGGCGGCGGGATCGGTGCCGGCCTTCAGCAGCACCGCGTCGACGGCGCCGGAAATTCCGACGGCCAGATCATGCCGTGTGGTCAGCGCCTTGGCCTTGGCCAGCACCTTGCCCTTGTTGGGCCCCTCTTGCTTGCCTTCCGTCTCGGACCACAGCACGGCATCGGTATAGGTGCCGCCGGTGTCGATCCCGAGGAACAGCGGCCTTGGCTTGGTCTTGGTGATCATCTTTTGCGGCGGTCCGGCTGGCGAATTTATGTGCCCCTGCCCTTAGCCGATACGGAGCGGGCAATAAAGCCGCGAGCGCTGGGCCACCAGGCGTGGTTGTTGTCGGGAACAAGCAAGGTCAGCGGGACAGCACCCCCCTCTGTCCGGCAGGACAGAGGGGGGTGTGAAGGATCGCCGCCCTGGCGGGTAAGCCAAAACGACTACCCGCTGGCTACCCGACAAACCCCACCTTCTTGTGCGTTCCATCGCAAAACGGCTTGTTGGCGGAATGGCCACAGCGGCAGAGGAAGGTGCGTCGGGTACGATCGACCGTGTGGCCGGTGCCGGTGACGATCTCGACATTGCCTTCGAGCTTGAGCGGGCCGTTGGTGGTCGGCGTCACCGTCAGCGGGCCGTTCCTCGCCTCGAGCGCCGGCGTGTCCTTCAGCGGCGGTTCGCCGGTGGCGGCAAAACCTGATTTGTTGTGGCTGCCGTCGCAGAACGGCTTGTTTTCGGACGCGCCGCAGCGGCACAGCGTGGCGCGGTAAAACGTTTCGCCGTCGAGCACGATCTCGGCGTGCACGGCCAGCGGTCCGTTTTCCCGCAACCGAACGGTGTTGACCACCGGCGGCTGCTCCTGCGGCCCACCATCCTTCCTGATGTAAGTGATGGCGCCCGAGGGGCAGCTTTCGGCGATGGCGACGATCTTCTCGACGCTTGCCGCCTCGGGATGAATCCACTGGCCCGGAGCGTTGGGCACGAAGACATGCGGATCGCCGAGCACACAGTTTCGCGAATGGATGCAGCGCCTGCCGGAAAACCCGACGTCGATCTTGTCGCCTTCGACCATACCGGCCATTGCCGTGCTCCTTCTGCCTGAAGCGCGTCGCGTCAACCGGCGCGGCGCTCTGGGTATTCGTGCAGGCTCTCTTTTGACGCAATTCCGGACGGAAAGCCGCTCCACACTTTTCCTGGAATTGGTCTATGGGTTCGGCAAGAGGACCGTCAAGCTGGCAACCCGGTCAGGGGACCAGATTGATCTCCTCGGTTTCGCCGCCGTTGCAGGTATAGCAGCAATCCTCGCATTTTTCCTTGTTGCCGGGGCCGACACCCCAATAGGTCCCCTCGTCGCCATCGACCCAGGCGCCGTAGCAGATCGATTCGCCGGCGTTGCAGGATATCGGCAGCTGCTTGGTCTCGCCGTCGTCGAGGTAGAAATCCTTGTCCTCACCCGGCCAGACATAGTCACGGTCCTGGCTGTAGAGCTCGACGCGCATGGCGTTGGGATGGCTGTTCTTGATGGCAAAGGTGACATCGTCGGCATGTGCCGCCGGCGCGAACACCATGACGAGAGAAAGCGCGACCAGCGTGCGGCGCGCATAGGTATAAAACATGGTAACCCCCTGAAGTAGCGGCCCATCCGGCCGCGGAGCAACCATCGCATGCCGCATTGAATCGCTAAAGGGATGATTGCAACAATTCCCGAACTGATTTTGGGGATATCGGCGTGCGTCTCCCCTATGGCACCAGGTCGATCGTCTCGGTCGAGTGCTCCACGCAGATAAAGCAGCAGGTGTCGCAGGGCTGGTCATTGTCCGGTCCGACGCCGGCGGAAATGCTGTCGTTGCCATCGACCCAGGCGCCGTAGCAGATGTGCTCGCCCTGATTGCACGACAGCGGCACGGATTTCTGCGAGCCGGGATCGATCAGGAACACCTTGTCGTTGCCCGGCCAGACCGTTTCGCGTTCGCGGCTGAAGAGCTCGACCGCAACCGCTTCCTTGCGCAGGTTCTTGATGAAGAAGGCCATGTCGGCGGCCTGCGCCGAGGTGGTGAAGACCAAAGCCGCAAGTGCTGTCGTACGAAAGAGCATCGCGGTCTCGATCTCCCGAATCATCCCGGCAGAATCGCATGCCTGCCCCGAACTAGGAAGGCGCGGGTCACCGAGAACTCCGCCTCAATTCCGCCCATTAACAAAGTCGTAAGGAGTTGCTTAACCGTTCGCGGCTATGTCCCGCTCCGGGGGGTCTGACAAAGTGAGTATGATGAGCGACAGCCCCGACAAGCGCAATGAATGGCGCGCGATTTTTTATGTGCAAGCCCGCGTTGCCATCCTGTTTGTCCCGGTCGTTGCCAGCCTGCTGATCATCGCGGCACTTGCCGGCAACGAACGCAAATCCGTTCCAGATATTGACCGGACCGTCACGGGCTCCGTGCGATAAAACGGCCCGATAGCCGGCAGTGACCGGTTGATCGAGCTATCAGCGCATTGTCGTTTAGCGCTAAGGTCATCCAATGGCTGCGTCATTGAACCAGTGGGCGCGAACGATCAAGCGCGACGTGCATGCGCTCTACCTTGCCGCGCGTGATCCCCGAACGCCGTGGTACGCCAAGGCGCTTGCCGTGTGTGTCGCAGGTTACGCCTTGTCTCCAATCGACCTGATCCCCGATTTCATCCCGGTGATTGGCTACCTCGACGACGCGATCCTGGTCCCCTTGGGTATCCTTGCGGTCGTCAAGATGATACCGCCCGAGGTGATGGCGGAACACCGGGAGGCCGCCGCCCTTGCCGCTGACAGGCCGGTGAGCCGTATCGCGGCGGTGATCATCGCTTGCATCTGGGTCGCTTCGGCCTCGCTGGCGGGATGGCTGGGGTATCGATACTTCGCTGGCTGATTCTGAAGTCGCGTTCCGGTGTGGAACAGCTCGATTGCGTTCCCGAACGCGCCTTCGAGCAGCGCCGAGCTAAAGAATTTTGGTCACCAAATTGTCGAGCCGGGAGTTCTCGCGGAAAGCCAGTCGCACCACGATGGCACCCAGGACGCCAGTCATGGCCCCACCGATAACGTCGGTCAGGTAATGCGTCCCGATGTAGATTCTCGACCAGCAGATCAGGAATGCCATGATGAGAAGCGCAATCGTCCGGCGCGGGAGACCTTGCATCGCAAAAGCCGCAACAATCGTGACGGTGGCTGTCGCATGATCGGAAGGAAATGACCAGTCGGCGCTGGGCGCGATCAACAGATGCGTTACGCCAGCATCATAGGGCCGTATCCGATGGACGAACAGAAGAATGAACTGGTTGACCGCAAGACCGAGCAGGAACGCCAGACCGGCCGACACGGCCGTGTGACGAACATGGTAACGGTCAACCTTCGCCCACCATTGCAGGACCACAGCCACCACCATGAGGGGAACGCCGATTTGTGAGACGCCGATCATTGCTTTATCAAGAAAAGGGCTGATCCCGGCCTCGGCGTTTATCCAGTGCGTTAATGCTGCATCCATTTGGCGTCAGTTCCGTAGTTGATCGTGAGGTGGATTTTTGAAACCCGTGGATGAACACCGCATCCATCAGATTTTCGAAGTCGGCGTATGGCTCAAGGGCGCGCATGCCCTGATCGAATGCATCGGCGGGGTCCTGCTTTATATTGTCACCACCGATGCCATTGCCTCCTGGGTCAATGCTTTCACCGCAGAGGAGTTGATCGAGGATCCGAACGATTTCATAGCTGGCTATCTGTCGCAGATGGCAAGCCATTTTTCGATCGCCAGCAAGGAGTTTTATGCCTTCTACCTGCTCAGCCACGGCCTGATAAAGCTGGCCTTGGTTGCCGGGCTCTTGAGAGGCAAGCTCTGGTCGTACCCGGCATCGCTCGCGGCATTGGGCTTATTCATGGTCTATCAAGTCTACCGCTACTCATACACCCATTCGGCCGGCCTGCTCGTCCTGACCGTCTTCGATGCGGTCGTCATGGTGCTGATCTGGCACGAGTGGAAGGTCGTGCGACGACATAAGCCAGCGTGACAGCTGAACTACCGGCCACGTCCCTGGCGCTGCCTCAATAAAAGCGCGGGATTGGGCCGTTCTGTGGCGTGGTTCGATCGCCGAGGTCGAGAAAGACCTCGTCGATGTAGCACCATCCCCAGCCTTCCGGCGGGTCGTAGCCCTCGATGATCGGATGGCGTGTCGCGTGGAAATGCTTGGTGGCGTGGCGGTTGGGCGAGTCGTCGCAGCAGCCGACATGGCCGCAGGTGCGGCAGAGCCGCAGGTGCACCCATTCCGACCCGCTCTTCAGGCATTCCTCGCAGCCGAGCGCGCTCGGCGTTACGTCCCTGATCTCCGCCGCGTGTCTGCATTCATCCGCCATCACACTCTCCCGATCCGTTCAGGCTCGAACTATTCCTTTTGCGCAATTCCCGGGACAAGGCGCCATGCGCTTCCCCGGGAAAGCCGCTACACCCTTTTCCTGGAATTGCTCTCGGCGGCGTGACTGCCGTCTTGCGCAAGATATGCATGCAAGGCCGCGACCACCTGGGCGCCTTCGCCGACGGCCGCCGCGACGCGTTTGACCGAGCCGGCGCGAACGTCGCCGATGGCGAACACACCGCTGCGGCTCGTCTCCATTTGCGCCGATCCCAAATCCGATCCTGTGCGGACGAACCCCTTGGCGTCCAGCGCCACGTTGCAGTTCGCCAGCCAGTCCGTGTTCGGGTCGGCGCCGATGAACAGGAAGAGATGGCGGATCGGGCGCATCGTCTCCTCGCCGCTGGCGCGGTTGCGCCAGCGCACCGTGCTAAGATTGCCCTCCTCGCCTTCCAGGGCTTCGACCTCGGTCCCGGTCAGCACCTCGATGTTCGGCTGCGCCCTGATGCGCTCGACCAGATAGCGTGACATGCTGGCATCGAGGCTGTCGCCGCGCGCCAGCAGTGCCACTTTCCGCGCATGGCTGGCCAGGTAGACCGCCGCCTGTCCGGCCGAATTGCCGGCGCCGACCAGCGCTACTTCCTGCCCCGCGCAAAGCCGGCCTTCGATGGGCGACGCCCAATAATGCACGCACGTTCCCTCGAACCGAGCCAGATTGGCGACATCGAGGCGGCGATAGCGCGCCCCGCTGGCTATCACCACGCTGCGCGTGCGCACGGTTTCGCCGTCGCCGACGTCAAGCCTGTAGCGGGCGCCGTCGGTGGCGGCACTCAATAGCTTCACCTCGTCCGGAATCACCATTTCGACGCCGAATTTCTGCGCCTGGTTGTAGGCGCGCGCCATCAGCGCCATGCCAGAAATGCCGGTGGGGAAACCGAGATAGTTCTCGATGCGCGAGGAGGCACCGGCCTGTCCACCGAAGGCACGGCAATCGAGCACGATCGTCGACAGCCCTTCTGACGCCGCATAGACCGCGGCCGCCAGCCCCGCCGGACCGGCGCCGACAATGGCGACGTCGTATAATTTGTCGGCATCGATCGGCCGCAGCAGGCCGATGCAGCGGGCGAGGTCCTTTTCGCCGGGATTGAGCAGCAGCCTGCCGTTCGGGCACAGAACGATCGGCAGATGGTGAGGGTCGACCTCGAAGCGCTCGACCAGGGTTCTGGCGCAAGGATCGCTGTCGGAATCCAGCACCCGGTGCGGCTGGCCGCTGCGGGCCAGGAAGCCCTGCAGCCGCAAGACGTCGGCATTGGCGACAGGTCCGATGATGATCGGCCCACTGGTGGCGCTTTCCAAAAGCCCGACACGGCGCAGGATCAGCGCCCGCATGATGCGCTCACCGAGATTGGCTTCCTGCACCATCAGATCGCGCAGCCTCTGCGAGGGGATGACGAACGCCTCCACCGGTTCGGCGGCCTCGGCATTGACCAGCGACGGACGCGCCGAAAGCTGGGCCAGCTCGCCGACAAAGCTGCCCGGGCCATGCGTGACGATCGTCTCGCGCCGGCCAAGCCCGCCATCCTGGGTGATGTCCACCTTACCGGAAAGGACCACGATCAGGCCGGGCGCCACATCGCCGGCTTTAATGATGGGTTCGCCGGCGGCATAGGTGCTGGCCTCGCCGAATCGGCGCATGCGATCGATATCGGCCCCGGCCAGCGTCGGGAAGGCCTGGTCACGCCGGGCGCCGAAGATCGGGTTGATGGTTTGCGACATGGCTTCGAGCGTATCGAAGCGGCCGCAGAGTTTGAAGCGGTTTGTTAGGGGACTGGTCGGAAGGGGAGGTTGGCGGCAAAGAAAAAGCCCGGACGAACCGGGCTTTTCTCCGAGTTTCTGAACCGTCGAATGGTTCGAAACGGGAATTTGGTGCCCAGAAGAGGACTCGAACCTCCACTCCTTGCGGAACACGGACCTGAACCGTGCGCGTCTACCAATTCCGCCATCTGGGCTGGTGCGGGCTCATGTAAGCGGGCAAGCGATGTGTGTCAACGCGCTTTTTTCAAAGCCGTTTGCTGCTTGCCGGCTCAAGGACCGTCAGCCCTCCAGCACTTCCTTCGAAGCCACGGTCGAATCGGCGTTGAGCTGGTAGATGACCGGCACGCCGGTGCCGAGTTCCAGCTTGACGATCTCCTCCCCCGACTTGCCGTCCAGCGCCATGATCAGGGCGCGCAGCGAGTTGCCGTGGGCGGCGACCAGCACCGTGCCGCCGCGCAGCACATGCGGCTGCAGATCGTGCAGGTAGTAGGGCCAGACGCGGGCGCCGGTGTCCTTCAGGCTTTCGCCGGCGGGCGGCGCCACGTCATAGGAACGGCGCCAGACATGCACCTGCTCCTCGCCCCACTTCTTGCGGGCGTCGTCCTTGTTGAGGCCGGAAAGATCGCCATAATCGCGCTCGTTCAATGCCTGGTCGCGGATGGTTTTCAGATCGCTTTGGCCGACCGCGTCGAGAACGTGCTGGCAGGTTTTTTGCGCCCGGATCAGCGCCGAGGTGAAGGCGATGTCGAACTTCAGGCCGCGCGCCTTGAGTTTCTGGCCGGCGGCCTTGGCCTCGGCATGGCCCTGCTCGGTCAGGTCGACATCGCGCCAGCCGGTGAACAGGTTCTTCAGGTTCCATTCGCTCTGGCCGTGGCGCACGAGCACGAGGGTTCTCGACATATTTTCTCCCTTCAAGTTGGCAGATTGGCAAGTTGGCGGATTGGCCGCTCAGCTGAGGCCGAGCACGTCCCGCATCGAATACAGTCCCGGTTTGCGGCCACGCGCCCACAGGGCGGCCTTGACGGCGCCGCGGGCGAAGATGGCGCGGTCCTCGGCATGGTGAGCCAGCGTGATGCGCTCGCCGGTGCCGGCCAGCAGCACGCTGTGATCGCCGACCACCGAGCCGCCGCGCAGCGTGGCAAAGCCGATCGAGCCCTTCTTGCGCACGCCGGTATGCCCGTCGCGGACGCGCACATCATTGCCGGCCAACGCGATGCCACGCCCGGCGGCAGCGGCCTCGCCAAGCAGAAGTGCGGTGCCCGACGGCGCGTCGACCTTGTGCTTGTGGTGCATTTCAAGGATCTCGATGTCGAAATCGTCTGCATCGAGCGCGCGCGCCGCCTGTTCGACCAGCACCGCCAGAAGATTGACGCCAAGGCTCATATTGCCCGACTTGACGATCGTCGCATGACGCGCCGCCGCGGCGATCTTGGCGTTGTCGTCGGCCGTGCATCCGGTTGTGCCGATGACATGGACGATATGCGCCTGCGCCGCGTAGCCGGCGAACTCGACTGATGAGGCCGGGGTGGTGAAATCGAGCACGCCATCGGCCTTGGCGAAGACCGGCAGCGGGTCGTCGCTGATCGCCACATCGATGCGGCCGACGCCGGCGAGTTCGCCTGCGTCCTTGCCCAGATGGGGCGAATCCGCACGCTCGACCGCGCCGATGACGCGAGCACCGGGGATGGTGTGGATGGCACGGATCAGCGTCTGGCCCATGCGGCCGGCAGCGCCGACCACCACCAGGCCCATATCGGTTGCGATGCTGTCGGTTGCGGACGTCTCGCTCATCTCGTGCTCCCGGCGATGCTTTGCGTCTGGATGTTGCGAATTGGGCCTTGGGCCGAAGTCTGGATCGGAGCGCTGTCGTCGACAAGCCCCAGGCCCTTGACGCCCTGGATGCGGTGGAAACGCGCATAGACGCTGTGCGGATCGGCCATCAGCGAGGCATGCGTGCCCTCTTCGACCAGCCTGCCCTGTTCCATGACGATGATGTGGTCGGCGTTGACCACCGTCGACAGCCGGTGCGCGATGACGATGGTGGTGCGGCCTTCCATGACCTTTGTGAGCGCCTGCTGGACGCGGGCCTCGGCCTCGTTGTCGAGCGCCGATGTCGCCTCGTCGAGCAACAGGATCGGTGCCTGCCGCACGATGGCGCGCGCAATCGACACGCGCTGGCGCTGGCCGCCCGACAGCGTCACGCCATTTTCGCCGACCGGCGTGTCATAGCCCTGCGGCTGCTGGCGGATGAAATCGTCGGCCGCGGCCTGCCTTGCGGCCTGCTCGATCTCGGCATCGGTGGCGCTCAGCCGGCCGTAGCGGATGTTGTCGCGGATGGTGCCTTCGAACAGATAGGGCTGCTGCGAGACATAGGCGATGGAGCCGCGCAGCGACTGCTTGGTGACCTTCGAGATGTCCTGGCCGTCGATCTCGATTCTGCCCGCCTCGACGTCATAGAAACGCTGCAGCAGCGCCACCAGCGTCGTTTTGCCGGCGCCCGAGGCGCCGACGATGGCCGTCACCTTGCCGGCGGCGGCGACGAAGCTCAGATCGTGCAGGACCGGCGCCTCCTCGACATAGCGGAAGGAGACCTTGTCGAAGCGCACTTCGCCGGAGGTGAACTTCGCCTCGGCGGCGCCAGCAGCGTCACTTTGCTGCGGCTCGATGTCGAGAAGCTCGTAGATCATGCGCGCATTGACCAGCGCGCGTTCCATGCCGACCTGCATGCGCGCCAGCCGGCGGGCCGGATCATAGGCGAGCGTCAGCGCCGTGATGAAGGAAAACACCGCGCCCGGCGGCTGGCCGAGAACGGTGGCCCGATAACCGGAATAGGCGATGACGCTGGCGAAAGCGATGCCGGCCAGCAGCTCGGAAACCGGCGTCAGCCGCTCGGAGACGCGGGCGATCTTGTTCGAGCGCTGTTCCGCATCCTCGGCAAGCTTGCTGATCCTGCGCGACAGCTCGTCTTCCATGGTGAAGGCCTTGACGATGGCGATGCCTTGTGTGGCCTCCTGCATGGCGCCGATCAGCCGCGAGTTGATCTGCACCGATTCGCGCGTGATGCGGCGCACCCGGCGCATCAGGTAGGTGACGGTCCAGATCAGCGGCGGCCCGATCAGCAGCGAGCTCAGCGAAAGTATCGGATCCTGGTAGATCATGACGCCGACCAGGCCGATCAGCGAGACGGCGTCGCGCGCCGTCGAGGTCACCGTCATCGACAACAGGTCGCGAATGCCGTTGACGTTCTCGTTGACCTGCGCGGCCAGCCGCCCGGACCTTGTGTCGTTGAAGAAGGAGACGCCGAGCTTCATCAGATGGTTGAAGATGCGCTGCTGGTAGCGCGCCACCAGATTGTTGCCGATCCTGGCCATCGTCACCGCCTGGCCGTAGCCGGCAAGGCCGCGCAGGATGAAAGCGCCGAGCAGTGCCGCGCAGATCCATGGGATCAGGTCGCCGCGCCGTTCATAGAATATCTGGTTCACGACAGGGCTCATGATCCAGGCTGCAAGCGCCGTCGTCGCCGACACGGTCAGCAGGCAGAGGATCGTGAAGATGTACGCGCCGCGATATTCGCGGCCGTTTTCCTGGAGGATGCGGCGGATGACCGCCACGATCTCGCCCGCGCGGGGTTTCGACAGGTTGGGGGGCTGAAATGTCAAATCGGAGCGCTTCGTAGGTTTCCGCTTCCCGCGGCCGGGCAATTCGGCACCCCTCTTAACGCCAAGGAGCCGGCTTGCCTATGCCTTGGGGTGACTAACTTCGTCGCGCCAGCGCCGGCCCTCTGTCTGGACGCCGAACAGCGAGGGGTTCCTGGCGTAGGCGGCAAGGCCCAGGAGTGCGGCCAGCGGGTGGGTGATGACATAGACCGGCATGGTCCGCATCAGCGCGCTGTGCGGCGCCTTGTCCTCGAAGGCGGCGCGGAAATTGCCGGCTTTCAGCGCCGGCACGATCTTTTGCGCGATGCCGCCGGTGAGGAACACGCCGCCACGGCTCATGAACACCAGAGCGAGGTCGCCGGCGGTGCGCCCGAGGCAGGTGACGAAGGTCTCCAGCGCTTCCTCCGCGACCGGATCGGTTTTCGCCAGTGCGGCGGCAGTGACCTCGGCCGGCGTGGTGAAGGGCGACGGCTTGCCATCCGCCTTGGCCACCGCCCGGTAGACATTGACCAGACCGCGTCCGCACAGGATCTGCTCGCCCGAAATGCGACCCTCGAGCTTCTCGATATGCGGGAAAACCTCGAAATCGCGGGCCGAGCGCGGGCCGATGTCCATATGGCCGCCCTCGCCGGGCACTGGAATCCAGTGGCGCAGCGCATGGACCAGCCCGGCGACGCCGAGCCCGGTTCCCGGACCGAGCACGACGCGACCGGCATTGGGCTCCGGCGTGCCGCCGCCGATCTTTTCCATGTGCTCCTCGCCGAGCGCGACGACGGCCAGCGCCTGCGCTTCGAAATCGTTGAGCACGACGATGTCGCTCAAGCCCAGATTGGCGAACATTTTTCGCGGCTTGACGATCCACGGGCAATTGGTGAGCTCGATCTCGTCGCCGTCGACTGGGCCGGCCACAGCCAGCACCGCCGAATTGGGACGCACCGACGAGCGGTCGAGTACGGCCGCCTGGATCGCCTCGTCGATGGTGTTGTAATTCGCCGTCTGGACGATGGTCGGCTCGCCGGCCTCGGAATTGGCGTCGAGCACGATCGAAAAGCGCGCATTGGTGCCGCCAATGTCGCCGATCAGGATCGGAAACCGCAACAAAGTATCGTCGTCACCTGCCATGCTTTTGTCCGTCTCGTTCCTGGCAGCCTCTCACCGCCTCGTCGTTGACTAGCGCATGACCTTGCAAAGGGAAAGCCGCTTCGGCGTCGGGCCAGGGCTTACCCGTCCAGCGTTGGCGCTGCCCCTCACCTGCCTGCCAGCTTCGGCAAACAATTTGTCTCCAGCACAAGTTGGAGCTCGAGCGCGCCCTGACGGTCAGTTTCCAGGCGGCCGTGGCCGCGGCAGCGGGATGCCGATCTCGGGGGTCGCGGTGAAGGCGTTCAGCGAGCTTGGTAATCCGGCCGCGGCCGGGGTGGCGGGCAGCGACGGCGCTTCGGGTTCGGACGCGGCCACCGCAACCGGCACGGCGCCGCCATGGTAGGTCGCGGCCTCGGCGGAGGCCGGCCCCGGCGCGTCGAGCACGGCGCGGCATTCCTGGGGCAGGTTTGCCATCGTCATCAGGTCGCGTGCCTTCGGCGCATCCGGGTTCTTGTTGGGGCGCCATGGCTCCTCGGTAAACCACCAGGCCAGCGGCTTGCCGCAGCCATCATCGTCCGGCGTCGCTTCCTGCGCCTTGCAGCCGGGCGAACCCGGCTGGCAGCCGAGGCGCATGTGGAAATGATAGTCGTGACCCCAGAACGGCCTGATCTTGCGCAGCCATGAGCGGTCGCCCTTGACGGTGTCGCAGAGCTTTTTCTTGATGCCCGGGTTGACCAGGATGCGCTCGACTTGGCTGTAGCTCGCCGCCCGCTTCAGAAACCTTGTATGCGCGGGCGTCCACAGCGCGTCCTTCACCAGATGGGTCTTCTCGTCGACCATCAAGGTGGCGCTCATCGATTCGCGCTGCGCCATCGACAGCGGATGGCTGGGCATCGGCGTCAGCCAGATGTCGGCGTCGAGCCCTATCTGGTGCGAGGCATGCCCGGTCATCATCGGGCCGCCGCGCGGCTGCGAAATGTCGCCGATCAGCAAGCCGGGCCAACCATCGACCGCTGCGTCGCGCGACAATTTCTCGATCACCGCGATCATCGCCGGATGGCCCCAGCGGCGGTTGCGTGACGGCCGCATCAGCTCCCAGGTAGGACCGTCCATGGGAATGGCGACGCCGCCGGCGAAGCAGCCCTTGGAATAGAAGCCTATCGACTGCGCGGCGGCCGCCGCCGGCAGCTTCTTGGCGCCGAACAGGTCTTTTGCCCGTTCCTCGGCCGCTGCCGGCTGCGACGCGAGCCCGAGCACTGCAAACAGGCCTAGCGCGGCTGCCAGCAGTGGTTTTTTGCTTAGAAATGGCCGCATCGCTGTTTTCATGAAACCGGTTTCCCACCGCAATCCCGAGGTCGAATCATAGCACGCCGCGCCCGCGGCTTCGACCGTTAGCGCTTCATCGGGCTGCGCGGCTCGCCGTCACGCCAGTCGCCGCTTGCCCACATGTGGTCGAAGGCGGCGCGGTAGTCCGGAAAGCGAAAGCGATAGCCCGCCGCCTTGATCGCCGTGTTGGCGACACGCTTGTTCTCGCCATAGAAGGACTGCGCCATGGGCGAAAGTTGGGCAGCGTCGAAGGGAATTTCGGGCGGCGGCTCGATGCCCATCAGCGAAGCGGCATAGGCGACGACATCCTGCGGCGGTGCCGGCAGATCGTCCGTGACATTGAAGACGCCGCCTGTGCTGCCACCGATCAGCTGCCACAGCGCACCGGCAATGTCGTCGCAATGGATGCGATTGAACACCTGGTCCGGCTTGACCAGCCGCCTTGCGGTGCCGTTTTCCAGATTGACCAGGGCGTTGCGGCCCGGCCCGTAAATGCCGGACAGGCGCAGGATCGCCACCGGCCGGCCGATGTCCGTGCCCAATTGCAGCCAATCCTGCTCGGCCGCCACCCGCATCACCGAGCGCTTCGACACCGGCCGGCATTCGGCCGTTTCATCGACCCACGCGCCGTCGTAGTTGCCATAAACCCCGACCGTGGAGAGATAGCCAATCCATTCGAGCGCCGGCATTTGAGCGATTGCCTCTCGCGCGGCATTCAGGACGGGATCGCCGGCCTCTTCCGGAGCGACCGAGATCACCAGATGCGTTGTTTTTTCCAGCGCATCCGCGACTTCGTCGGTCAGCACACCATCGAACAGCAGCGGTGCGATGCCGGCCTGGCGCAGCGCCTCGAACTTTTCCGGCGACCGCGTCGTGCCGAATATGTTGGCGGCCCCCTTGTTGGCGCGGGCAAAAGCCTTGCCGGAATAGCCGGCGCCGACGATGAAGACCTGTTTCTCGCTCATACATGCGTCCTGGTTGGCCGCGCCAGACGCCATTCGTCGCGTACGGCTTCGTCGTTTTCGGCTTTCAGGCCGGCAGCGGCCCGTTCGGAATATTCGGCGTATGGCACCAGCCGCGCCAGCGCCCATATTGCCGCGCCCCGCACCAGCGGCGAGGCATCGTCCAGCAACGCACGCACGCTGACCGCAAGCGCGGTGTCGCCGGAATTGCCGGCGGCGATCAGCACGTTGCGGACGAAACGATCGCGGCCGATGCGTTTTATCGGTGAACCGGAGAAGAAGACGCGGAACGCCGCGTCATCCAATCGCAACAGGTCGGCGAGCGGTGGCTCGCGCAATTCGTCGCGCGCGGCAAGCTTGGCCTCCGAGGCCGCCCGGGCGAACTTGTTCCACGGGCAGACGGCCAGGCAATCATCGCAGCCATAGATGCGGTTGCCGATCTTCTCGCGGAATTCATGCGGGATCGGGCCTTTGTTCTCGATGGTGAGATAGGAGATGCAGCGCCGCGCATCGAGCCGGTAGGGCGCTGGGAACGCATCGGTCGGGCACACGTCGAGGCAGGCGCGGCAGGAGCCGCAATGATCGATCTCCGCCCGGTCGGGCACCAGTTCGGCGGTGGTGAAGATGGTGCCGAGGAACAGCCAGGAGCCGTGTTCGCGGCTGACCAGGTTGGTGTGCTTGCCTTGCCAGCCGAGACCTGCCGCTTCCGCCAGCGGTTTTTCCATCACGGGTGCGGTGTCGACGAACACCTTCACGTCGCCGCCGGCACGGGCGACGATCTTGCCGGCGATTTCCTTCAGCCGGCCCTTCATCACGTCGTGATAGTCGCGGTTATGCGCATAGACCGAGATCGCGCCGCGGTCGCGCTTGGCCAGCATGCCGCGCGGATCACGGTCGGGGCCGTAATTCATCGCCAGCACGATGATCGAGCGCACCTGCGGCCACAGCACCGTCGGTTCGCCGCGGCGTTGCAGCGTCTCGGCGATCCAGTCCATCGAGCCGTGAAAGCCGTCGGCGACGAACTCGGCCAGCCGCGCCGGCGCCAGCGGGATCGCATCGGGGGTGGTGACGGCGACGGCATCGAAGCCGGCGCGACGCGCCTCCGCGTCGATCAGCGCGCGGAGTTTCGCGGCGTCAGAAGTCGAGGTCCGCATAATGCGACACCGGCGACAGGCCGCGCACGCGGTCGGTCAAAAGCGGCCGGAAGGAAGGCCGCGACTTCACCCGCGTGTACCATTCGCGCGCGGCTGGGTGTTCGCGCCAGTCGATCTCGCCGAGATAATCGAGCACCGACAGCGTCGCGGCGGCGGCCAGATCGGCATAGGTAACCCTAGGGCCGGCCAGCCAATGGCGGGTGCCGGCCAGCCAGTTGGTGTATTTCATGTGCTGGCGGATGTTGGCGCGCGCGGCACGGATCGCGCCCGAATCGGGCGAGCCGCCGCCTGCGGTCTCCGGCATCACCGGCTTCAGCACCCGTTCGCGCACCAGATGGCGGGTGACTTCGCTTTCGGCCTTGTTGAGGTACCAGTCGATCAGCCGGCGGATTTCGGCGCGCTGCATCGGATCCTCGGCGAACAGCCGCTTGTCGCGCTTCAAGACGCCGCGTGTTTCATCGAGATATTCCGAGATCACCGTCGCGCCGACGATCGGCACGTCGCCTTCGGCCAGCAGGATCGGCAGTGTCCCGGCCGGGTTCAGCGCCAGGAACTCCTTGCGCCGTGTCCACGGCTTTTCCTCGATCAGGGCCAGCTCCTCGCCATATTCGCCGAAAGCGAGACGGACGAAGCGACAGGTGGCGAACATGGGATGGTGGAAAAGCGTCAGCATGGTTCCGCGATGATAAAGCGCACTGGCGAATCGCAGGGCGCACCGGTAAGTCTTGGCCGCCCGGTTAGCGGGCCGTCAGGGTGTTGCGACCTATAGGGGGACTTGCACGCCATGACAAGCAAGCCGTTCTGTCAGCCGTCACGCCAATTCCGAGGTAGCCATGGAAAGCCAGCCAATCGTCGAAGCCCTGCTGCTCGGCCTGCTGGAGGGGCTGACTGAGTTCATCCCCGTCTCATCCACCGGCCATATCCTGCTCGCCGGCCATTTCCTCGGCTTCCACTCGACCGGCAAGGCCTTCGAGATCCTGATCCAGCTCGGCGCCATACTGGCGATCCTCAGCGTCTATTTCCGCCGGCTGTGGCAAATGCTGGTCGACCTGCCGCGTGACCGGCTGACACGTCATTTCGCCATCGGCATCCTCATCGCTTTCCTGCCGGCGGCGATCATCGGCGCGCTGGCGCATGATTTCATCAAGACGGTGCTGTTCGAATCGCCACGGATGATCTGTATCATGCTGATCATCGGCGGCTTCGTGCTACTGGCGGTGGACCGCATGAACCTCAAGCCGGTCTATCGCGACGTCGAGCGATTCCCGACCCGGCTTTACCTGCAGATCGGGCTTTTCCAGTGCCTGTCGCTCGTTCCCGGCACGTCACGCTCGGGTTCGACAATCGTCGGCGCGCTGCTGCTGGGCGTCGACAAGCGGGCGGCGGCGGAGTTCTCCTTCTTCCTCGCCATCCCGACGATGGTCGGCGCCTTCGCCTTCGACCTGTTCAAGAACCGCAACGTGCTGAGCAGCGCCGACCTGCCAATCATCGCCGTCGGCTTCGTCGCCGCCTTCGTCACCGCGCTGATCGTCGTGCGCTTCCTGCTCGATTACGTCTCGCGCAACGGCTATTCGCTGTTCGGCTGGTGGCGGCTGGTGGTGGGTGGTGTGGGTTTGGTTGGCTTGATGATCTGGGGGTGAGCTTACCCTCAACTCCGCCCATAAAACGCATTCTCGACATGCACCGGCCAGCGCCAGGGCAGCACCGCGACCATGTCGAAGCGCATCGACAGTCGGCCGTAGTCCGTCTGGCGCGACAGCCAGATATCGGCGGCACCCTCGATGCGGCGCTCCGATTCATGGCCGATCGCCTCCATGGCTTCCATCAGCGTGCGGCGGGCCTTGACCTCGACGAACAGCACGAGATCGCCGCGCCGCGCGATCAGGTCGATCTCGCCGAAGCGCGTGCGATGGCGGCGCGCGAGGATCCGGTAGCCCTTCAGCATCAGCGCCGCCGCCGCCAGCCATTCGCCGCGATGGCCGCGCCGATAGGCTTTTTGGCGGCTGGCGCTCGGCCGCTCAGCCAACGTCGCTTTCTCCAGCGGCATCCCTGAGCTCAAGCAGCCGCCGATAGAGCGCCTGTTTCTGGCCGCCTGTCATTTTCGCGGCTTCCGCCGCCGCCTTGGAGGCCGGCATCTCGGCGGCGAGCGACAGCAACAGCCGGTCGATATCGGCCGGTTCGTCGGCCTTGGCCTCGGCCGGACCGACGCAGACGACGATCTCGCCCTTGGGCGTATCGGCCGCCGCATAGTGGTCGGCCAGCGCCTGCAGGGTGCCGGTGCGCATCTCCTCGAAGGTCTTGGTCAATTCACGGCCGATCGCGGCCTTGCGCTCGCCGCCGAGCGCTTCGACCATGGCGCCGAGGGATTCTGCCAGCCGGCGCGGCGATTCGAAGAAGATCAGCGTCGCCGGCACTGCCTTCAGTGCCCCCAGCCGCGTCAGCCGCTGCCCTGATTTGACCGGCAAAAAACCGGCGAACAGGAAGGCGTCCGACGGCAGGCCGGATGCCGTCAACGCCGCGAGCGGCGCCGATGGGCCGGGGATGGGCACGACGCGAATGCCGTGGTCGAGCGCCTCGCCGACCAGCCGGTAGCCCGGATCGGACACCAGCGGCGTGCCCGCGTCGGAAATCAGCGCCACGCTCTGTCCTGCCTGGAGCGCCGCGATCAGCTTCGGCCCGGCCTCGCCGGCATTGTGTTCGTGATAGGCCGTGGTGCGGCGGCGAATGGCGTAGCGGTCGAGCAGCACGCGCGACACCCGCGTGTCCTCGCAGGCGACGATGTCGGCGGCGGCCAGCGTCTCCAGCGCGCGCAGCGTGATGTCGGCGAGATTGCCGATCGGTGTTGCCACCAGATAGAGCGCCGGCTCGAGCGGCCGCGCCGCGATCTCGGTCTGACCGACCACATAGCTGCGCTTGCCCGTCTCGCCGGTCACTGATGCCTTCTCCATTCAGCCCTGTTTGGCACGGCCGGCGCCGGCTTGCAAAAGCTGACGTCGATGAAAGGAACTCGCCATTCCTTTGCCACAGTAGGGAACGAAACCGGCTACGGCAGATTTACCCTCTGATTCCCGAGGAGGACAGGATGGATAGCCTGAAGACGCAGGACGCTTTCGAACCCTATCATGCCGACCGCGACCGCGTGGCCGTACGCAAGGACAAGCGCCTGCCCGCCAAGACCGACGCCAGCCTAGCCAAGCAGGCCCGCTTGCCCACGAACGTCAGGCTTTCCGACACCAAGCCCGACAGCACGACGGAGCACTGACCAGACGATGCCCAATCGCTTCGACATTTTCATCACCCGTCTTGAAACGAAAAACGCCCGCAACGGCGAGCCGCTATCCCCGATAGGCGACCAGCACCGCGCCCGCCGCGATAAGGGCGACGCCAAGCCAGTTCGCGCCGGAGAGTCGCTCGCCGAGAAAGGCCGCGCCAAACACCGCCACAAGCACGACGCTTAGCTTGTCGATCGGCGCCACCTGCGCCGCATTGCCGATCTTCAGGGCACGGAAGTAGCAAAGCCAGGAGGCGCCGGTCGCTAGGCCGGACAGGCCGAGGAAAGCCCAAGTCTTTCCCGAGATCGTAGCCGGCGACTGGAATTGGCCGCTGGCCAGCAGGATCGCACCGAGCACGACCATGATGATGACCGTGCGGATGAAGGTGGCGAAATCGGAATTGATGTTTTCGATGCCGACCTTGGCGAAGATCGCCGTGAGCGCTGCGAACGCAGCCGACAGCAGAGCCCAGAATTGCCAGGAGGAAACGGTCAGGTTCATTAGGCAGCGAGAGCCCTAGCTTTCTTCAATGCCGTTCCGTCCGGCTTAGGTGCCTCCCTTGAGGCCTTAACGCCCGGAGCAATCTTGTAAATTACTCCTTCATCCACCTCAACACCGTCAAATGTGCTATTTGCGAATCGCATTAGATTACTCGCCACGGTAAAAGAATTCGATCTCCCGCCAGTAAGAATTGACAACAAAGATGCCTTATTTATGAAGTGGTTCGTGGTATTAGCCACCGTCACTTCGTCAAGAGAAATAGGTGAGTTAATTGCTAGCAGGATACGGTCGATAAATCTGTTTACGGTCGTCGGCCCGTGCGTTTCTACGTCGGGCGACGCGATATAGAGTTCCCATTTCGAGGAGTCGTGAAGCCGTAGCCACATAGCCGCTGCTATGGGCAGTCCCGCAGCCTCCAGCGCTTTGACCGCCGTCAACCCGGCTTCAATGTCGGATTCTACCAGTGTCGTCTTATCCATGCCAACACACCTGTTTTGCCACGGGTCACCGCCGTGACCATGTTAGTCGCTTCTGCTGAAGTCCAAAACTTATATCGCGAATCGACATCCCAAGCCTTCACTGTGTTCCAGTAAGCTCGAAAAGCGGCACTTGCTTGCTCCTCTGCTGCCAAAGCGGCGGCCAATTGCCCCAATTTCACCAACTCACCCAACTTGTGGCCGTTGTTATAGATCTGGTTCACAAAGTTTTTATCAGGCAGATCGTTGGCCCGAAATGCGGAAGCAATTTTCGCTTTCAGGGCGCATTCAACGGCAATTCCTGACATGCAGTATGCCGCGTCGTGTTCACTGCTGTTTAGAAGCACTCGCGCAGTTCGCGCAAATATCCTAGATTTTAGTCGCCATTCGTCCCTTGTCATTCCACACCCCCCAATGCGGAACGATACTGGAGATTCTCGTTGAAGGAAACTTGCGTTAACGGCAGATGATCTATCGCGCCAGGTCCGCCACCACGGCGTCGAGCACAATCATGCCGGCCGGCGTGGCGCGCAGCCGCGCATTGCCGATCGGCGCCACCAGCCCCTCGCCCTGCAGCATCGATAGCCGCGCGCTCGACAGGCCGCGTCCGGAGAACGCTTCGTAGCGGGAGAGGTCGATGCCCTCGGCCAGCCGCAGGCCCATCAGCAGGAACTCGTCGGCCTCTTCCGAACGCGTCAGGATCTCGCCGCCGGTGACGCCATGGCCCTTGGCTTCGACCAGATTGGCCCAGGTTTCCGGCATCCGTTCGGCGATCGTCACCGTGCGGCGGCCGTTCTCGACGAAGCGACCATGCGCGCCGGGGCCGACGCCGACATATTCGCCATAGCGCCAGTAGGTCAGGTTGTGCCGGCTTTCGGCGCCCGGCCTGGCGTGGTTGGAAATCTCGTAGGCCGGCAGGCCGTGCGCCGATGTGATGTCCTGCGTCAGCGCATAAAGGTCGGCGGCGTGGTCGTTGTCGGGGATGATGAATTTCTTCGCCGCATGCAGCGCGTGAAACGGCGTGCCTTCCTCGATGGTCAGTTGGTAGAGCGACAAATGGTCGGCGGCATGGCCGATCGCCTGTTCGAGTTCCGATGCCCAAGCTTCCGGCGTCTGGCCGGGCCGGGCATAGATCAGATCGAAGGACAGCCGCGGAAAGATCTCGCGCGCCAGGCCGATGGCATGAAGGGCTTCCTCGACATTGTGCAGCCGGCCGAGGAAGCGCAAATCCTTGTCGTTCAGCGCCTGCACCCCGAGCGAAACGCGGTTGACGCCGGCCGCCCGGTAGCCGCGAAAACGTTCGGCCTCGACCGAGGACGGATTGGCCTCCAGCGTCACCTCGATGCCGTCGGGAACGGTCCAGTTCCTAGCCACGGCGTCCAGAACCCTGGCCACCGTTTCCGGCTTCATCAGCGACGGCGTGCCGCCGCCGAGAAAAATACTGGTCACCACGCGCGGCCCGGTTCGTTCGCGCATCGTCGCCAGCTCGGCCTCGAAGGCGCTGGCAAAACGATCCTGGTCGACCGGCTGGTGGCGGACATGGCTGTTGAAATCGCAATAGGGGCATTTGGCCGCGCAGAACGGCCAATGAACATAGACGCCGAAGCCGGGCGCCCGGTCGAGCAGCATGCTCATGTCGAGCCCAATCTGGCCTTGGCGAATTTCTGGAAAGCGCGGGCGCGGTGCGACAGCGCCGTCGGCTGGCCGGGCTTCCAGCCATGTTTTTCCTCGGCGCTCATCTCGCCGAAGGTTTTTTCGAAGCCATCGGGCAAAAACACCGGATCGTAGCCGAAGCCGAGGTCGCCGCGCGGCGGCCAGACCAGCGTGCCTTCGGCCTCGCCGCGATAATATTCGGCCTCGCCGTCGGGGAACGCCAGGCAGATGACGGCGACAAAGCGGCCCTTGCGTCGTTCGGCCGAGGCGGCGCCGACTTCCTGCAGCGCCACTTCGGTGCGTTGCATGGCCATGCCGAAATCGCGCGAGCCGTCAGGGGTCTCGGCCCAATTGGCGGTGTAGACGCCGGGCGCGCCGTCGAGCGCGTCGACGCACAGGCCGGAATCGTCCGACAGCGCCGGCAGGCCGGTCGCCTTGGCGGCGGCCAGCGCCTTGATGTAGGCGTTTTCCTCGAAGGTGGTGCCGGTTTCGTCAGGCTCCGTCAGGCCATACTCCTTGGCCGACTTCGCTTCGAAGCCGAACGGCCCCATCAAATCGGCGAATTCGCGCAGCTTGCCTTCATTGTGGCTGGCGACGACGATCTTCTTTCCATCGAGAGAATGCATCAAAGGCCCCAGATTCGTGGCTCGGCGAATTCGATCGAATTGCCCGAGGGGTCGCGTATATAGATCGAACGACCGCCCTGCGGCCACTCAAATTCGCTTTCAATGGCGATCTTCTTTGCCTCGAGACGCGCTTTCCAGCGCACGATTTCGTCGGCGGTCGCCGCAAAGCAGAGATGGCCTTCGCCGACCGTGCCGTGCGGCGGCACCGGCAGCCTCGCGTCGGGCGCCGGCGGGATTTTGGTTGCCTCGGCGTTGAAGATGAGCAGCACGCCGGATCCGCAGCGGAAGAACAGGTGCCTGCCGTCGACCTTGCCGAGCACGGAGAGGCCGAGGACGCCGGTGTAGAAGGTTTCGGCGGCGGCAAGGTCGGCGACGTAGAGAGCCGATTCCAGGATAGCAGAGGGCGTCACGAGGCACCCCCCTCTGCCCTGCCGGGCATCTCCCCCGCAAGGGGCAGGGCTGTCCGGGGAAATCTATTCATATATGAAGGCCATCTGATTGAGGGAGGATCGGTCTCTTGGTCGGCTCGGATTGAC
>NZ_JAMYLL010000051.1:0-36190 GCF_040318045.1 Mesorhizobium sp. M1338
ACTTCATCCCCGTGCCTCCGGCGCCCACATCCCCCCTCCAAAAAAAACCCCCCCCGGGGGTTGCCATTCTTTGTGGTGGGGCCCATACCGCCCACCCTTTCCCGCACCCCATTTGGGGACCCCGGTGGGTGCCGGCCGATCGCCTCCGGTCCATCGACCGCCATCGAGGTCGCGGTGGTCGCGGCCCGAGAAACTCACGGAGACGACAAATGGCTACCATCGGCACATTCACCTCAAACGGCAACGGCTTTTCCGGAGCCATCAAAACCCTCAACCTCAACGTCAAAGCCAAGCTGATCCGCGTCGAGAACCCTTCCGACAAAGGCCCCCACTTCCGCGTCTACTCGGGTAGCGTCGATCTCGGAGCCGCCTGGCAGAAGGTCTCCAACGAGGGCCGCGACTATCTCTCGGTCAAGCTGGACGACCCGAGCTTCCCCGCTCCGATCTACGCCACCCTGATCGAGGTGGAAGGCGAGGAAGGCCTGCAGCTGATCTGGTCTCGCCCCAACCGGGACTGATCGCCTCGACGAGGGCTCCGCCGCAAGGCGGGGCCTTCGGCCGTTCCCAAACCAAGCCCGCAGGCGGAACAAGAAAGCGTGACAAAGCGATGGCTGCGGAGCAGGGGCTCGGGTCCCGTCTTCTGGTCGCGTCTCAGTTGGGATCAGTCGTTGTGAGGAGTCCTGATCGCCTTGGCCGACCCGAAGGCCTCCTATTCAGTTTCAGGCGAAGCGGCTTCAATCGCCAGCACATCCAGCCCCTCAATCTCCTGCATCACTTTTCCGGCGATACCCTGCAAGTCACCATACATGCCGACAGTCGACTCGATCACCGCTTGAATCTGCGCCTCGCGCTTGGCCCAAGGGCAGGTGTTGCCCTGCTTTTATACTGCGCTGGCGCGCGGGCCGTGGGAACGGTGAGTGCTTCGGCAGGGCCCCGAAAGTGCGAGCATGCGGCAGCGTCGAGATCACTGACTTCACGACTGGCGACATCGCGCCAGCGCCGCGTACACGAGCGACTTCGTTCCAAGCCTGGCTCACGTCGCCCCAGCGGCTAGCCTGTCAAGCAGACGGGATTGCTTCTGCGCGTCCGTTGGCGGATCGCGGCTGGTAGCCGCGCATCCGCTTGGCGCGCAGCAGCTCGAGGAAGAGGGCAACAGCTTCGCCCTCGGTATCAAAGGAGTGCTGTACCGTGCGGCCGGTGGTTCCGATCCGGCCCCAACGCCGGACCAGGCAGGTCTGGCCGAACAAGGTCTCCTCGATCGACATTGCATAGAAGCGCGCCATGTTCCGATCCGCGTCGCGGCGTTCGATACAGAGGCGATAGAGCTGCGCGATCATTGCGGATAGAATCGCGCAGCCGGACGCGCGCGTCCAATGAATGGTTTGAATCCGCGGACGCGGATCGATTCACTCTGGTTATGGATGGAACCGAACGTCAGTCGTTCAGCAGCGTCTTTGATGGCCTTCCCCGGAGAGATGTAGCCAATCCTCGTTGGGCCGTATCGTGCGCGGTCGGTCGTAACGAAAATCGACGCTAATTGGCGCGTCTGGCTACCTCGGCTGCCGAGCAAGGAATTCCGTTATCAGGCCCTGCACCACCTCCTGCATGGTTGTTCTATTGCGCGCGCAATGGACCTGCAGCTCGATCATCTGCGAGACCGGAATGCGTGTGTGCAGCCGGGCTGTCTCGCCGTCTGCCTTTGGCCTTTCGAGCTTCGCTTTCGCCTCTCTGGCCGAGCGGGGTCTCGTCTGCTGCTCCAGGTTGTCCGTTTCGCTGATGCTGGATTCTACTATGGCAGCCATGTTGCGCGAGAACGGATCATCCGAACGGGCACGCGGTTTCAAGGCGGGCAGCGGCAATTGGTTTGCGGTCCGATCGCTTTTCTCGTTCATTGCGGGGTGGCTCCGTTCAGTTTGCGGATGATCTCGGCGGTCAGGGCATTCGTCTGGTCGCGAGCGTCCTGCACGGCCTTGTTCACAGGCTGGACTTCGTAAAGCGTCCCGGCGGTTGCGATTGAGGCGAAGGTCGGCCGTTGCGACAAAAAGGTCTCAAGCACGCTTGCGTTGGCCTGCCGCAGCAGCTGGATCGCCGTGCGGAAGGCCATCGTGTTGTGTTCGATCCCCGAAACCATGTTGAGCATCACCGCGTGGGGAATTTCGCGGTGGCGCCCTCCAAGTGAGCGGATGTGCCGGATCAGACCGAGACATTGCTTGACATCGAAGACGTGCGCTTTCGTCGGAATCAGCACGAAGTCGGCGTTGGCGACGGCCGGGCCGAGTGCAGCCACGGCCGTGCCCTGCACATCGACCAGCAGCAGGTCCTCGGCGTCGGATTGCGCCAGGCGATCGATCAGGTCGTCGGTCGAGCTGATGGGGATGACGTCGATGTTTGAAAGCGCGTACCCGGCTCGGCGACTGTTCTTGCTCCACTCCACCGCGGACAGTTGCGGATCGGTGTCGAGCACCGTCACCCGATGACCGGCGGCGGCGAATTCGCCCGCGAGCAGGATGGTGGTCATGGTCTTGCCGACCCCGCCTTTGGGAGAGGCCACTGTGATTTGCACCGCGCGTTGTTCCGGCATTTTTTTCCCAATGTTGCGTCACTTTGGCGTCAAGGCGCATATGCGATTTGGCGCCAAAGCGACTTTCTTGCATTATGACTATGCGCCGATACAACAAAGTGCCGAGGCGCATAAGTGCCTGTGTGGTAATATGAATTTGCACATCGGTGCAATGTCCCAGGGATGCATGGTCGGCTCTGGATTAATGTGTCAGTGAGTCAGTATAATGTTTCATATTGAATTGACAAGATACGCAATTTGGGTCCAAATTGGCTGAGCAGGTCGTCGCTTCGCTTCGACCTGGACCGTCTTCGACGTGAGGCCCATCCGCCATAGCGAGGAATTTTGGACACCAGCGCCGCCCACAAGGACACCCGAAAGCGTTCCCGGATCGATATTGGGCCGGAGGCGGGCGCGCTCCTGGATAAGGCCTGCAAGGTGTTCCAGCTTGACCGAGCGGAGACGTTGCGGCGCATTATCCGGGCCAGCCTGGATGTCGGTCCCGCTCTGTCAGCTGACAATTCACGCACGGTCGCGGCGTTGGCCTCACAAGTCCGGATGGTCGGCCGAAACCTCAGCCAGCTTCTCCATGCCATTCATTCCGGCCACGCTGCCCCCATGGAGGCGGCGTTGCCGATATGGGAAGCGCTGGACGAGAGGGTGAAAGCTGTCGACGCCGAGTTGACGGCGATGACGATCGCCCATGGCCTGAAACTTCGGAAGGCGGCGCATCTGCTGGATGGTGAGGGCGCGTGAACCTCGACCAGTCTTCCATACAAGCCATAGCCGATCGGATTCGCGCGAGCGCGGCTTTCGAAGAAGAGAACCGCAAGCGCCGGCGTCGGGCCCTGTTGTCCTTTGCTGGAAATGACGATGATGGGTTGTTCAAGACGGTTCGCGGCCGGAAGGGGGAGGGCGGTCTCGGGGCAAGCCAGCCACCGGAACCGGCCGTGCCGCGCTCGTCTTCCGGGGAGCTGGAGCCGCCGCGCGGTAAAGCCGGGCGCCTAAACCTCGCCCGGCCAGCGAAGGGACGGAAGCTCGTCGGCGGACCTGCGCCGAGGGCCGCTGCCGACAGGCTGGCGGCCGGGTATCAGCCGGCCGTTCTGAAGGTGATTTCCTACGGGCATGGCGTCACGAGGGCCGCCGCCATCGGTCAATATATCCAGAAGGAGGGCGTCGCGCTCGAGACGCATGACGCGCGTATCCTGGCAACGCAGGAAGCTGTTGCCGAGGAAATGAAACAGTGGGGCAAGGGTTTCGACAAGCGGCGGGAGAGCGAGGATGTGGCGACGTTTCGGCTTTCGCTGGGAGGGCAGGAGAATGCCGAGCGCCTTTCACAGGCAGTTCAGGCAGGTTTCGCCGGCCACGGTTTCGCCTATCGTATCGACACACTGCAGGACGGATCGAGCGTCGCGCGCGTCGTCGCGACCATGGCCGGACATAGCGTCGTGCGGGGTGAGAACGGGGACGACAAGGTGAAGCATCGGTTTCACTTTTCGGATCGACGCCAGCAGGATCGCCAGTTCTCGGCACCGACCCGGGCCATGATCGCCTCGCGGATCTCCGAGGCGCTTGGGGTCAAGGAGGATACCGTTTCGGTGAAGCCAATTGGGGAGCCCAGCCACGGCAAAGCCGGTGTCGTGTTCCAGCTCGCGCGCCTTAGCCATGACGGAGCGGCGATCGGCGCCGACGGCGCCGCGATCGCGTCTGAGGAGGCGGTTCGGCAGACCGCGCAGTCCTGGGACAAGACCCTGAATTCCTACAAGCCTCGCGACACCATGCACATGATCCTGTCGGCCAAGGCGGGCGAGGACAGGCAAGCTCTAGTAAGGGCCGCACGTGGGTTCCTGCATGAGCAGTTCCCCAATCACAAATTCGCCTTCGGCATGCATGCCGATATGGCGGAGGAGGGCGGTCATATTCATGTCCACGCCATCGTTGCGGTGAAGGGTGAGGACGGTGAGCGCTTGCGACCAGGTCCGGCCCAGCTTCGCGAATGGCGCGCGCTCTATGCCCAGCACGCACAAGCGCAGGGCATGAAAATCGTCGCGACCTCCGCGGCCTATCGAGCGTCATCACAAAGCTATGGTCCGCGCGACAAGGCGATTGTGGCCACGGCCGAAAAGCCGCGGCCGGGCAGAGAGGCGCGTGATCGCGCCTATGCCCGTGCAAACCCGCACGTCATCGAGAAGGCCCGCCAGCGGATCAACCACGCAAAGGCAAACCCGATAAAGATTCCGATTTCGGCGCGCCAGCTGCAGGCCACCCAGGCAAGCCTTCGGGACTGGCACTCGGTTGCTGCTTCCCGGCCGGATAACGCGATAGCGAGTCAATTCATTGATCGGATGACGCAAGCTTCCCGATCCGGTACTGTTGTGGTCGCTATTCGAGATGGAAAGGGTGTTCAAATGAGTTCAGATGCCACCGCGGACCAGATGCGGGAAAACCTAAAACAGATCAACGAGACCGTTAACAAGACAGCGGCCATGATGAACGGCCAGACGAAAGCGGAGTTCTTACGGCGCGCGGCGCCCACCATGGAACTGCTTGCGATCCGGACGGATCTCAAATCGCTGCAGGAAGGTGGCGTCACGCATGTCAGCGAAGACCAGGCCCATCGGATTGCCGGCGCGCGCGCCGAAGCTTTGGTCCATCGCGCCCAGGAGATCGAGGCCGCTGAGCGGCTTGAGGCCGATCGCGCTCGCGAGATTCGTAATCGCGCCATCGAGCAGGAGATCCGCGACGAACGAGCCGGATCGGCTGATCCGACCTCGCTTGAGCAGGTTGCGCAAGACCGCGAAATGGTGCGCAACGCCGAAAGCATCGCCGCGAAGGAAGCGCGCGAGGCACAAGCCGCAAGCGAAGCCGCGCGTTCATTGGCGCAGAATCCTAACGAGCGGCTTGATCCCGAGATCGTCAAAGGCGAACGGCTCGAAGAACTGCAGCGCCTGCAGTCGAGGAGCATCAACACCGCTGCAGTCGAAGGCGAAGAGCCGGATTCACAAAAGCCGCAAAAGCAGTAGTTGCCTCGTCATGCACCACTGCGTGGGCTCGTTGTTCCCTAAGCCGAGCTCTGGCAGCGGCTCCGTTCGGCACACGCTCGCGTCCAAACGCGGATGTACTCCGAGGAAAGACGAGGATTAGACATCTCGTGATTATGCAACTTCCTTCACCCGGATTTCTATATCCAGGTGAGCGGAGGCGGCGATGTTGACGAGCGCGTCAAGCGAGAACTTGGCGAGCTTACCGCGCAGCAGATCATTGATACGAGGGCGCGTCAGGCCGAGCCGCTTGGCGGCTTCCTCCTGGGGAATGCCCCAACGCTGGACTGCCTTACGGATTTCGTAGAGCAGCGCCGAGCGCGCCTTGAGGTTTGCTGCCTCTTGTTCGGTGTCCGCCAGGGCGTCCCAGACGTTCTCATAGATTTCTACGTTCATCGTTCTGCCTTCCATCGTTTTAGCCGTTGAGCCGCCAGATCGAGGTCTTTCTTGGATGTGGCCTGTGTTTTCTTCTGGAACGCATGAAGCACCAAAACGCGGTCCTCCAGCGTTGCCAGATAGATGACGCGGAACGCTCCCGATGCCTCCCGGACTCTGATTTCCCTGACGCCGGCCCCCACGATCTGCATAGGCTTCCAGTCGTCGGGATCGTCGCCGCGCTGGACAAGTTCGAGCTGCCAGCCGGCCTCTATCCGCGCATCGTCAGGAAACGCTCGAACATCCGCTCTGCTGCTTCCAAGCCATTCAATCACCTTCATCGGGGTGCACTGTATCGGTTTTGATACATGTTGGGTAGAGCGAAAATCAATCGCGTTTTACGGACCAGCAATCAGCTCACGTTCCCACCAAGAACCGGGAGGCGCAACGAAACGGTTCGATGCGCCCGCCATCGGATTAGGGACGCTTCGTCTTGTTCACACTCGACATAGGCACCGAAGGCACAAATCGCTCATTTGTATTCAACTGAATTTCACGTCCTAGCGATCGCCGTGACGTCTAATTTGATCCTGCAGCGCCTCAAGAGCGGCTGACGGTAGCCCGTCGACATCTCCGCTATCCACTGACGGTGACAGGGAACGAGCGCCGGCCTCCACTTCCTGATCGAGCGATGCGAGCAGCGCGGCGATCGACGTGGACTTGTTTCCCGGCCGGACTTGGAATTGCAAGACACTCGCCTTGCCTTCAGACGCACTCGGGTCGGACGTCTTTGACGCTGCCGGCGCCGATCGCCGGCCAAGGGTGGGAAGCGGCCGCGGCGCATCATCAGCCGTCTGATCGGCCCGCTTCGGCTTCAACTCCGGAACTTCAGCGGCGACCTCGCTCTTTGCTTCAGCCTCACCGCCCGTTGAAAGGCCTGAGCTTGGCAGCACCTGTGGTGCGTCCGCGCTGTCGCTCTTTACTTTCGGCTTTAACGCGACGGGATCAGCCCTTTCAGCCGCAGTCGCACGCGGCACCGCATCGGCATAGGCTGTATCGCCCGAAGCCGACGCTTCGACGGTATCAGGTTCCCCCAACTCGAAAGGGGCCGCCGGCGCGTTGTTAGCCGCCGCTTCGACCTCCGCCATGGAGCGCAGCGGAAGATCCTGCCATCGTGAGAGAGGCGGAACCTTCAAGCGCCGGTGGCGAAATTCCTGATAGGTCGCCTTATAGGGAGCGTCCTTATAATAGGTGATCTTGCGCACCATGAAACCAGGGGGGCTCGAGCCCAGAACCACGGCCTGCTTCGCCGGCATTTGCCGAAGCTCCGCCGCCGTCCGGAACGGCCTTTCCTGATAACTTAAACTCTTGTCTCGGGCCCCAAATATACCTTGACCAGCCCTGATGATCGGGGTGGGCACCTCGATCGTGGTCGGTCCCAGCATTACAGAGACATGTTCCGAGGTCTCCACGTCGTTCATGCGGATGAAAAGCTTCACCTGACACGCGGTCACCGTGGTGTGCCGCGTCGCTTTTCCATAGACTTCGTCAAGCTGGGCAAGATCCTGCAGGATCAGGACCATGCGAAAGCCATAGCCCGCGTTGATCGCCAGCTTGGAAACGATGGACTCCATTTTGCCGAGCTGGCGAAACTCGTCGATCATCACCAGGACCTGATAGGGCTCGTCCGGGCCTGGCGAGGAAGCCATCAGCACATCATGGATTTGCTGAACCAGGAGTTTGATGATGGGCCGGAACACGTCGAGCTGCGCCACCGAGCAGCCGATGAAGAGAGCCGTCGGGTCCTTGCGAAACTTCGAGATATCGAAATCGGTCGACGCCGTAGCGGCTGCAACGAGATCATTGGTCCAGGGGTTGAGAGCCGCCGTCAGGTTGAAGTAGGCCGAGTTTCGCGTTTCCTTTTCCAGCGCAATGAACTGGTTGAGCCCGTGCACGACCCACGAAGGCAGATATTTTTCCTCTTCATTGCGGATATTCGTCAGCACTCTGAGAAAATCCACGCCGGTCGAAAGAAGCATCGCGACGGCGCGCAAATGACGCTGCCCCTCATAGCGTGGTGACGTCAGCACATAGCCGATCATGGCCGAAAGCAGCTGCCGGCCGGCGCGCGCCCAGATCTCGGAACTTCCTGTCGCCTCGGGGATGATGAAGGAGGAGACCACCGCGCAGTCCGTCGGCATGCGCGCATCGCGCCGGATGAAATCCAGCGGATTATAGCGATGCGAATCCTGCTCGCCGGGCGAAAAGAAAAAGACCTTATCGCCGAGAGCCTGCCGGTGCGCACCGAACGCCTCGAAGTTCTCCCGCTTCGGATCGAACCACACCGAGGATCCCCGCCACATGTAACCGTTCGGAATGACAAAGCTGACGCCCTTGCCGGATCGGGTCGGCCCGACCACCAAGACGTGCGCGGGCTCGTCCGAGCGAATCGTCGCCCCACCCATCTTGCCGAGGATCAAGCCTTGCTTTGCCAGCAGGTTTTTCCTTTCGGCGTCCATGATCGTGCCGAACCGCGCATTGCCGTAGTGCTTTGGCTTGCGGTTGATCAGGCTTGCAAAGATCAGGCCGACGCCGATCGCCACGACAACCGCGACCGCGATCGCGCCCCGGATGATCGTCTCGCCCTGCGTGGGATGATAGGCCAGGCGCTGGCTGAAATGCTGCCAGGCAACGAACAGGCCGCTTAGGCTGCGTTGCGCGTTCTGGTATTTTAGAAGCCCCCAGCGCGAGGCGCCTTCAGAGGGCAGCGCGGGATTCCACCGCCATGTCGCCACCAGCTCGTAGGCCAGGCTCCAAAGGGCAAAGAAGGCGGCGAGGCCGATGAGGCCGAGGAGAAGCCTATAAGCGAATACGCGAGACATTCTGGGGAACCTTTCTGGCGGCTCTCCATTCGGTCATGCGGTTGAACCAGATCGCCGAAGTTCCGCGCCAGCCGCCCCGGCGCGTTTGTTGGATCACAATCGGCAGGACCGACCGCACGTAATCTATGATTTCTGCCTTGCTCAGCCCGAGCCCAGCCTGCATGACCATCAATGCTAGCTGCTCAAACGCACCGGTCGGGCTGTCCGCATGGATCGTCGTGATCGATCCGGGATGACCTGTGTTGACGGCGCGCAAGAACGAATAGGCTTCCGCTCCCCGGATCTCGCCCAGGAAGATTCGATCCGGCCGCAACCGCATGGCGGCTTGCAGCAGCGTTTCAACGGTCACGTGCGCCAGGCCCTGGTCGCCCTTTGATGCGACGAGGGGCAGATAGTTGGGCTGGTGTGGTTTAACCTCTCGCGTATCCTCAATGGTGAGGATCCGCTCATCCGAAGGCACCTCGTGCAAAATCGCGTTCAGAAACGTCGTTTTGCCCGACGATGTGCCTCCTGAAAGCAGGATCGAATACCGTTCCCGCACGGCCAGGCGGAGGAAATCCTCGATCTTGCCGGCGTCGAGATATTCGCAAAGGGCGCTGTCGGTCTCGCTCAATTCGCCGGGATCCTGGACGGAGATCGTATCGAACGACCCCCGCTTCCGGTAATCGTCAAGGCGCATATCCTTCACGACCTGCTTGCGGATCGCGAAGGCGCCTCCTGTCGGCGTCGCCGGCGCAAGCACGCCCTGGAAGCGTTCGCCGCCGGGGAGGGCGGCCGAAAGCAAGGGATTTTCCTCGCTGATCGATTGCGAGGATGATGCCGCTATACGCTCCATGAGGTAGGTGATCGCGGCGCGGTCGAGCTCGGGGACGTCGAAGGGCTCCATATGTGTCGAGCCAACAATTTCGACCCACACAAGTCCAGGTCCGTTTGCACAGATTTCGACCACGCGATCGTCGTCGAGCCAGCGCCGCACCGGCTCCAGCGCCTTATTTAGAAAGACGGTTCTTTGCGGCCCGCTCACGTCGTATCTCCGTCAACGCCTCGCGCACCGGGTCCGGATAGAACTCGGAAAAATCGAGGTCCCGGCGGACGAACACCATGATGCGCGACCCCTGATCGACATGGATCGTGGGCGCGATATTGATTGAATTTCGAAGCGCCTCTTCGGCAATGCGGTTGAGGCTTTGCGAAATCTGTTGCGCGCCGATCTGGCGCGCGCTCTGCAAGTATTGGTTGGGCTGCGTCTGGATTGTCACCGTCTGTCCGGTCTGCGGGTCCGTGTAGGTCTGGTTGGTGTTCGACCCATTCTGGTCGTTGCCAAGGTTGGCGATGAATTGCGTCGCACCGCCCACGACACTTAGAAGGATCGCCGAGCCGAACCGCTCGAAATAATGGTTGTCGACCTCGCCCGGCATGCCGCTGCGACCGAGCTCGTCGGTGCCGGTCGAGCCGAGCTGCACCGACATGCCGTCCGATCGAAGCAGGCGTGTCCACACTATGAACACCCGCGTTTGGCCGGTTGCGAGACCACTGCGATATTCACCGATAAGGCGGGAGCCAGCGGGGATCAAAACCCTGCGACCGTCGAACGACCACACATCCTCCGACACGACGGCCCGAACCATACCGGCAAGATCGCTCTGGATCGCGGTCTCGAGTACGCCCTTGATCATCGTCCCTTGGGCGACCAGAGCGTCCGTGCGCGGGTTCATCGTGGCTTTCGATGTATCCGCTCCGCTCTGGCTCGCCCTTGCCAAAAAACGCCGATTGGGGTCCTCCTCGCCCTCGCCCTCGCCCTCGCCCTCGCCCTCGCCCTCGCCCTCGCCCGCGTTTACGGCCGCCGCTGCATCCGCTCCATTGCCGCCGAGCGCTGATGCACTGCCAGGCGCATCGCCGCTATCGACGACGAGCTGCTTGGCGCGCAAGCGCTCCCATTTGCGGCGCTCCTCTTCTTCTTGCCTGCGCCGTTCTTCCTCAGCCAGACGACGGGCCTCGGAATCATCCTGCACCTGTGGTGGAGCTGCAGGCGGTTGCAAGGCTGGTGGAGGGGGAGGCGGAGCCTCGACCGTCGCCGGCGGCTCCTCGGGAGCCGTCGGGATTTTCAGGGTGCCGTTATCAAGCTGAGGACGCGGCGTATCGAGCCCCGGTGCGGGAAACTGTGTGGTGTGAAACTCCTCGCCATCCGACGCCGTCAACAGCGGCTTGTCTGGCGCACGCGTCGCCGCATAGATCATCCAGCCGGCGAAGACCACCGCACCCAGCGGCACCACGATCTTGAAGAATGTGCTCGCCCCGAATTTTGGCGGGGCGACCGCCGTGCCTTCCTCGGCGAGCATTCTATACTCATTGGGAGATGGCATCAGGCCCCCTCACTTTCCGAACAGTCCCACCGCCGACACGCTGCGGCTCGTAAGGTTCAAGCCCGGTCGGTTCGTTCACATTGTTCAGTCTCAGATTGAAGACGCAGGTTGCTTCGTTGCCATTGCGCAGCGTCCACTGGTAATTGACCTTGTCGACGACGATGTACGCGCCCTCGCGGCGATAATTCACAAGCGTCTCATTGCGCTCGCTATCGACGACATAGATCGCCGGCACTTCCCTTGCCGGATCGAAGCGGAACCAGGTCTTCACGCCGTCGTCGTAGATCACGAGCGGCTTATTTGCCGACGACCCCTTATAGGCATAGGACGAGTTGGCGTTTTCGGCCTTGAAACCCTGCCGGTTCGGCTGTGCCGCCCGGGCCTGGGCTTCGTCCATCAGCGCCGCGTCCGACACCTCTTCGGGATAGCGGAACTTGATCGCATAGACTTGTTGCGCAACCGGCCGAAACTCGCCGTTGAGGAAGAACACATAGCTGCGCTTGTTGGTCAGGACATTGAGATTCCCGCCCGCATTCTTCTCGATCGGCTTCACAAACAGCACATTGCCCTTCTTGTTGGGCTCGATGCTCCAGGCCGGGACGTCGCCAGCGCCGAGGGTTTCGATTTTCTCGTCATCGCCGAATTCGATCATGGTCGAGGCGCCATAGCTGGCCGGCACCGACACCACATCGTCCTTTTGATACCAGACGAAGCGAATGCGACTGTCACGAGATCCCGCCCGAGGGGTCTGTTCGGCAAGGGCCGGCTGAACCGCGCAAACGCCGAGCCCGATTGCCATCAGGATGCCGGCGACCTTCATTGCGGTGTCTCCGCGGTGGGTGCCGGCGCCGTCTCCTGATCGCGCCGATATTCGAGCACCTGGAAGCCGAGCGGATTTTGAAAGCGGATCTCGTTTTTTGCCGGCACGCCGGTGTAGCGGAACCGGATCAACGACACCCAATGCCGCTGCACGGTGTTCGCCTGCCTCTTTTCCTCCGTCATGAACCGGACCAGGGCGGTCCTCTGGTTAGGAAATGTCACCGACTTCACGGTCACCGCCACGACGGTGTTTCGCCCATAGAGCACGACCGGGTTCGTCACCTTGTTTGCCGGGCTGAAAAGCTCGACGAGCTCCCTCGAGGCATCGCCGGCGCTCAGCAATTGCGCGAGATCGAAGTTGTCCTTCAGCGCCTTCGGATCGTAGGTCTCGCGAGCCTTCACATAACGGACGATATCGAACATCCCCATCGACTCGTCCTGCTGCAAAGGCCCGTCGGCCAGCGGCCGCTTCACCTCGACAAACCCGGTGGATTTGTCGACCACCACCATGTAGGGCTCATAAGTCTTGAGCGGCAGCGCAAGGATCAGCGCGCCCACCGCTGCAACGGCAATGACCGAGGCGACGCTTGCCACACACCACGCCAGAGATCGCGACCAGCGATTGCGCCGCGCGATATCTTTTTCC
This sequence comes from Mesorhizobium sp. M1338, assembly GCF_040318045.1. Classification (NCBI taxonomy): domain Bacteria; kingdom Pseudomonadati; phylum Pseudomonadota; class Alphaproteobacteria; order Hyphomicrobiales; family Phyllobacteriaceae; genus Mesorhizobium; species Mesorhizobium sp. M1338. The sequence continues at coordinate 12,687 of NZ_JAMYLL010000051.1, forward strand.
CAGATTGCCGCATCCGCGTAGTACGGCAAGGGAGACTCGGTTTCCTTCGCCGGTCCCCCAGCGCTTTCCTTCACATCGCTCATTGGTGCCCCAAACCTATGCGGGATCCGTCAGCTTTCGGGAAAGCAGTGCATATTCCGCTGAATCCTCATACCTTCTCTGTGCGAGGCTCACGCGTGCCCGCTCGCGACCCACTAGGCGTTCCTGCCGCGTGCTCCAGCCCAAGCGTCCCATCAGCCTGCGCTGACCGGCTTGGCCCATCGCTGCGAAGGCGCCTCCGTAGAAGCGCCCAAACGAAGGCGTTCCAATACCAATTCCGCCCGCGAGCGAGGCGGAAACGTTGGTGATTTGCGACAGCAGCAGCACGCCGACGAGGCAGATCAGGATCAGCGGCGCGGCTTCGGTCAAGGTCGTTGTCGCAGCACCATTCGACCGGTTGACCGCGTCGAAATAGGTCTGGGTAATCGAGATGAAGAAGGCACAGAAGGCGTAGACCAGAATTTGCACGCTCATGTACTGCACGATCGCGGTTATCCAGCCGGCAAAGAACCGGGTCGTATAGCCGAACAGCATAAGAATGATGAACACTGGGGCGAGCGCCAGCAAAAGCCAAAGAAAGATCTTCGACAGGATGATGAGGAAGATCGCATAGCCGATGAGCAGCGCGCCGACGACAAGGATGATCGCCGCCAGTACGTAGCCGCCGAAGTTCAACACGCCAAGGCTCTTGATAAAGGCGGAGGTGGAATTGGCGAGCGAATCCCAGATGTTTTGCAGGGCCGTCTGCACGGAGTTGACGGAGTTCAGCCCGGCCGATGTCCCGGTCACATTGGCCGAAACGCTCGTCAGAAGGCTGTTCCCGATCGCGGAAGGTGTCTCATTCGCGAACGAATAGGCATATGTTTGAAAGTCCCCCCAGCTCGTCGCCAGAGCGTAGATCACGAAGGCGCGGAACAGCCGCCAGACCATCTCTTTTCCCGATCCGGTCGAGGTTCCCTGCCAGATGCTGATGGCCCAAAATATCACGTACAGCGTCAGCATCAGGCCGGCGACACCCCCCTGTCCGCCGCCGGTCAGGGCCGACGCGAGGTTCTGGTAGGCTTGCGATACATAGTTATTGCCGAACTTGTCGACCTGCTGCAGAAGCGTCGTGATATTGAAGTTCATTTTTTTGCCGTCCCACCTGGAAACAGAGATGGATCGCTATTGAGTGCCTTCATCGGACCGCACTCGAATGGCTTCTTCGCTTCTGTTCTTGGTTCAGGCGCCGCGAACGCCATCGGTTGCATCGGTCCCTCGTCGCGCGAGCATGGAGCCTTGAGCGGCCTGTGGCCGCACCCCGATGTCGCGACAGCGCCAATGATGGCGGCCGCTGATAGAAGAAAGCGCACCGTCATTGGCCGGACTTGTATTCGAGCCCCCGCGAGGCCTGGGTAATCAGGTTCATACGATCGATGTTTTCCTGGTTGGCGGCCGCCGTAGCGGTGTTCACCGCGCCGATCAGCTCGTTCACAGTCAGACCGGTTTGCACCATGATCTGGCTGTTCTGATCGATCGAGCCCTTGATGTCCTGCGCCGTGCCGATCCGTTGAGCGCCCGACTGAAAAGCGCTGGAACGGGTCTTCACCCCATTTTGCGAGGAGTCCACCAGTCCGGTGACCGTGGCCGCGACGTTCACCAGGGCGCTGTAGTTCTTATCCATCTGCGTCGTCTGGCCATTGATCAGGCCCGAAATGGTTCTCACCAGCTGCAAGCCATTGATCATGTTCGAAACGATGCCCTGCGATCCATTGCCGAGGCCGGCGAACGACAACGAGCCGCCCGAGATCACGCTACCAAGCGAAGGCGCGTCCCCCATGGAGAAGCCGCCATTGCCCAAAGCCATCTGCGCGAGCTGGCCGGCTTGGCTCGACCGGTCGCCGGTGACGGCCTGCAGCGTCTTTTGCGTATAGTTCATGATGTTGCGGTCGGTGTTGAGGATCTCGCTCGTGGCCGACGCAATCTGGCGTGCCTGCTCCAGATTGGCCTCGTCGATCGTAGGCACCTGCGCAAAGGCGATGCCGCCCAAGCCAAGCAAGAGTGCCGCTGTTAATGGAATTCCACGCATAGCGCTTTCTCCTATTGAGCCTGATATTGCTTGATGGCCGACATCAGTTCGTCGGTCGTCATGGTGACGGGAACGCTGTTCGCGTCCCGTTGGATTTGCGAAAGCACGGGCGAGACGTTTTCAACCGTGTCGGTCGTGCGCGGCGCCGTGCATGCGCCGTCCGTCGACGGACAGCACGGGTTGCCGGCCGTGCCGCCGCCGCTCGTAGCCCCGGGACAGCTTGTCGAGCCACCCGTGCCAGGCGGCGGGGACGCGGGAGTGGGCACCACCAGGCCGGAGGATCCCCGACTTGTCAGTGTGGCAGTGCCGATGTTGCGCACGTTGAAAGCTTGGGCGAAGAACCCTGTCGCCTGGATCACCTCGTTGAAGGTCAGCCCGCCTTGGGCGCGGATTGCGCTGTTGCGGTCGAAGGCTTCCATGACCGTTTTGTCAGTCCCGATATCCTGACCCATGGTCTCGAAGGACTGCTTATTGGGGGCCACCGTTGACATGCTGCCATTCATGCCGCCGAGAACCTGACCGGTGATATCCAACTGGCCCCTTTCGCCGGCATTGCCGCCGACAGCGCCCGATCCCGACCCGGTCGAGGCGAAAGCCGAAGAGCCCTTGATGTGCGGATTGGCCTGTTCCAAGGACGCCCGGCCACTCGCCGGATCGACCGAAGCCTTCGGGCTCTTCAAGTTCTGCGCCTTCTTGGGTGTCGTTACCGAGCAATTGACGCCCTGCGTGGCGGACTTGGTGTCCTCCTGGATGAGCTTGATCTGAACCTTGTCGGCCTTGTCCTCGCTCCGCTGCGACAGAATAGGGCTGTCAGAAACCGGCACGGCCGCCATCGCCGTCGTGCCCGCGAAAATCGTCACAAGGGCGGCCGTCGTGCCCATAATGGTCTTCATTCCGGGTCCCTCCCAAGAAAGATTGGCAACCAAACCTGCGGATCGTCGCCGACACGCGCGCGTAGCGCGTCGAGCTCCTGAACCGTCTCAATTCGACCGGAGAGGATCTTGATTGCATCAGGCATCGCGCCCAGATTGAGGCGCGCAATGACGCTGTCCTGATCATGCTTGATCAGGAATTTGCGGGCTTCGGGCGGGGTTTCGCGGATCCATTTGATCTCGCGCTCCGACAGCCCGAACGCCCTGTGCGATTCCTCGTCGGCCTTCGGGTTGGGGAAAAAAATATTGGTCGGCGTCTGTTCGATCAGCGTGTTGGCGATCGATGACTTCACAATGTCCGCCGCTGACTGCGTGCCGAAGCCAACGATGCCATTCAGCTTACGAATGGTTTTCAGCTTGTCCTTGATGAAGTAGCTGAAAATATCATTGTCCAGGAGCTTCCAGCCTTCATCGAGGAAGATCATGACCGGTTGCCCGTCAAGCAGCTCCTCGATGCGATGGAAGATATAGAGCAAGGCCGCCGTGCTGGTCGTTGCGTCGCTCAACACGCTCGTCATGTCGAAGCCGAAAATGGACGACATCGAAAACGAGTCTTCCGCGTTGTTGAACAACCAACCGCGCTGATCGGGCCTCATCCATGGCTGCAAGCGCGAATAGAGATCGTCATCGCCGGCGCGCATCGCACCGCGCAACAGCTCGGCGAACTCCTCCATGGTTCGACCTTCCGGCGGCGCGCTCGCCACCTGGGCGATCGCGTTGCGGATGACTTGCTCCTCGCGCGTCGAGTGGGCGTGTCCGTCGGATCGACGCAGCATGAAGCTGAAAAGCTGGAAGAGAAATTCCCGGTTGCGCGGCGTATCGGGCAGGCGCAACGGATTGAAGCCGGAAGGCTCGCCGGCCTTCAAAACCTCATAGCGGCCGCCAAGCGACCGCACGAAGATATCCAGGCCACGGTCCTTGTCGATCATCACCAGCTTGGGGCGCGGCGTGATGCGCTGCGCCTGTGCCGCGAGAAAGCCGAGCAGCACCGTCTTGCCCGAGCCCGAGGGGCCGTTCAGAGTGAAGTTGCCGAGGTCTCGAACATGGAAGTTGAAGAAGTAGGCCGTTTGCGACGTCGTCTCGAGGACGCTTATCGGCGTTCCCCAATGCACCCCGCCAGTCCGGCCGCTCGGATAGTTATGAAAGGCGGAGAAGCCCGCCATGTTCTTCGATGAGATCATCGACTTGCGCGCCACATAGGCGAAATTGCCCGGCAGGGTGGCCCAGAATGCAGGTTCACAATTCAGGTCCTCGCGAACCCACAGGGCGGATACCTCGGTCAGCGCCGTGCCGACATCGGTAACGCAGCGCGCCACGTCGTCCATGGTTTTCCCAAGGCACAGCACCGTCAGATGATGCAAGCCATAGAGCGCTTCCGAGGACAGAAGCTCATCGCGCGCTTCACCGAGTTGATCGGCCACGATCGAGCCGGCTTCATCCGACATGTCGATCTTGCGCCCGACCCGCTCCATCTGGGTCAGCGCCTGGGGCTTGTCGATGATGGCGAAGGATTGCGTGACGATGAATTCGTGCGGCACCTTCAGCATGGGGTTGAGCATCCCCGGTCCCGTGATCGAGGGGTACTCGCCTACCGAAATGATGGCGCCGTATCGCGTTTCGCCAGGGAACGCCCCGCGAATTTCCAGCGCATTCGGGCCGAAGAACAGCCGCTTCGTCGCTAGCGCCTCCGCGAGTTTCATGCGCGGCAGTGCCATCGGCCGCGGAAATCCGCCATTGACGAGCTGCACCAGGAATTCCAGCGGCTCGGAATGCCAAATGTCACTGCGCTTGACGACGGTGAGAACCCGCGCGCCATACGCCTGCAAGCTCTCTCGGACGGCTTTCATCACGTCCGTTAGTTCGATCAGCGCCCGCTCCTCGCTCGAAGATCGACCGTCCGCAGCCCTTCGTCCCAAAAGCTTGCGGATCACGAGATCCGCCGTCCCGACCGTGCCTTGCAGCTCGCGCCGCACGATGGTCAGGTAGATATCGTTCACAAACATGCGCTGGGTGCGCAGGGCCGCCGTATAGCGCTGGTCCAGCTCTTGGCAGAACTTGTTTTCGAAGCTCGACTCGATCGCGGGCTTCACCTCGCGGCGCACGATATGCGAGTAGATCGCATAGCGGGAATTCGCCAACCCCCGAATGAGATCGTTGCGGCCGAGCAGGCGCGAATTGATCTCGGCGATATCGATCGTCTCGAAGCACAGTCCGCTCATGTGAACGAAGGACATCAACATGCCGTCCTGCGTCTTGATCACCTCGTCGGACACATGCCGCGAATAAGGTATATGGGCCGAAACCGGATTCTCCCGACGAGACACGGCCCCGAAACTCAGTTCATCGCGAAGAGCCCGCGCGATCGCCACGGTCACACCCGATAACTGCGCGCACCCCAGAAGCTGGCGCTTCGGGGCGGCGTCTTGCGTGAACGGATGAACATGATCTCGATGAACATGGGATCGCGCATGATCGCGATCCTGGCAACCGCATAGAGCGGCACGCAGATAGAGAGCATGACCAGATTATGGGTTGCGAGGAACACGACAGCGGTCAGCACGCCGATGAACCCCGCAAGCTCGTAGGGAATGCCGAGCACCGTCGGCGCTCGGGTCAAGCCCTTGACCAGCGGAGTGATCAACAATTTGGGCTCGCCAGGATCGATCCGGCCGTCTGCCATGCCGATCACCTGCCGACCGCGGATTGAAAGAATTCGACGATCTGAGCCGAGCCGAAGACCAGCACGATACCCAAGACCCAGCTTCCGGCCACAAACCATGACAGGCGCGCCGCCCAGGCCATGAAGCCCATGAAGATGCAGAACAGAACCGCCAAGGCCGTCGCGATCGGACCGGTCAAGGTCTGCACCAACGTCTGCAGCGTGCTTTGCACCGGCTGGAGATTTCCGCCCCCGGCCATCGCCTGCGTTGCCAAGAGCATGAGCGGCATCGCCACACCAGCGCTGCGTGCAGCAATCATCTTCCACAAAGTCATCAAAGCTTCTCCTCAGTCAAAGTTTTGTACCATCCCGCCCTGCCAGACCGGCGCCGTCGCTTCGCGAGACGACATTGTGCTGCCATTGCGGGAGTTGGTGCGGGATGTCGGATCATTTCGTTGATCCGCTGCGCCGGCCGCAGCCGGTTGAACGCCGGCCAGGTCAAGGCTCACCGCCCCGGCGGGCATCACCGCCTCAGACCCGACCGATGGCCATTGGTAGAAATCGTTGATGACGTTGGCGACGTAGCCAACCGTCTCGGGGTAGGGCGGCACGCCCTTGTATTTGAGAACCGCGATCTCGCCGGCATTGTAGGCGGCGAGCATGTATATCGGGTTCGGAAATTTGCGATGCAGATCCCGCAGAAAGCCGATCCCACCTTTCACATTATCCGCGGGATCGCAGATATCGACCCCGTAGCTTGCCGCCGTGGACGGCAGAAGCTGCATCAGGCCGTAGGCCCCTTTGGGCGATAGCGCGCCGGTATTGAAGCGGCTTTCGGCCCGGGCAACCGCGAGGGCGAGGGGCGGGGCAAAGCCTTGCTCGCGCGCGACCGTTTCGACGATCCGCTGTCCTTCTTCCTTCGACAGGGCAGCGACGCCGGGGCAGGGGTTGTCAGCCAAGGTCGGTGTCACCGTAGCGGCCGCGCTGTCAGCGTCGCCCGGCGCACCGACCCGCTGCACGCCCTGGCTCTCAACCTGGTAGGCCGGCATCACCCGGCCATTCACGTCGACGGCAGCATTAACGCTGGTGGCGGGAGTCGTAACGCGGTCCTGGAATCTTTGCGAAGCTTCCTGTGCAGACGCCGCTTGGCACGTCACCAGGATCGCACCCGCTGCCAACACCGTTTTGCGGGATCGAATCATTAAAATAGTCCTGCGCCGTTGCCGATTCTGGAATGCTGAATTAATACAATGACTCGATGAACTGCAATCGCGAAATTGAGGCGGACACAATGAAAATGAGCAAGGTTCTTCCCGTTGTGGCGTTTTTGCCGACCTTGTCGGTTTTGTCGGCGGCGCCGGCCCATGCTGATGATTTTGGCTGCAAGGTCTTGCTGTGCATCCTCAACCCGCTGGGTTGGGCGAGCGTCGGGGAATGTGTGCCTCCGGTCGAGCGCGCTTTCCGTATGGTCGCGCATGGGGAGCCCTGGCCCCAGTGCACCGAGGCCGGCAGTTCCGGTCGTATCGGATATGAGAAATTCAAACCCTGCCCGGACGGCACGATCGCCGTCTCGCCCGAGACGGAATCGAGCGGGAGCGACAACAGCTCTCGCTCACAAACTGTCTACAAGCCCGACAATAACGGCGCTTTCTGTGCTGCGCGGAATGCAACGAATGCCTCTTGGGGCACTTACCCGAGAGGTTCGGGTTACGGTGCGCGTCCAACATCGGCCGTGACGCGGCGCGAGCAGAGGACGGAGCCAAACTATCTCGATCTCACGACGACCGACGGCAAACAACGGTTCTGGTTCAATCTGAGCAGGTATCAATAATGAAACCTGGCTTCGCCGCCCCCGGCATTCTCGCGGCCGTCCTCGCCAGTGTTCCGGCACTGGCCGAGGACAAATCCAATCCCTGGTTTCCGATCCCCGCCACAGCATCGTTCAGCACCGGCGACACCTGGACCTATGCCGGTGAGACCCACCGTCTCTATGGCGTTCAAGCCTGCCTGCGAGGCACATATTTCACCAATGGAGCAGGGGGGCGTGTCGATTGCGGCGAGGCAAGCCTTGCCATGCTCGTCTCTCTTATCCGGGATCTCAAACCTCAGTGCTACACGGTCGCCTGGCAGGCCGCGACCAAAACGCGCTTCGTCGTTTGCGTTGCGCAGCCTACTTCAGGATCCGCAGCCGGTTCTCGCATCGATCTCGGCACGGCGCTGATCTCAACCGGTTGGGCTTTTGCGGCCATCACTCCGAACGGCACTCCGGTTCATGCTCCCTATATTGTCGCGCAGGAGGTCGCTAAAAAGCAGCACCTTGGCCTGTGGCAGTTCGCCAACGTTCCTGATCCGAATGCCACCATCCTCCAAAGCATCCGCAACGCATCTAACGCGGCTGGTCAGTCTTCGAATCCGCCGGCAAATCAATAACGGGTTCCCGGCCGGCTGGATCATGCCTGACATCCCGCTGAGGCCATCGCCGGACCACGAACGCGACGGCAAGCGCAATGCCGAAATCAAGCCGAGAACAATAGTCGCGATTAGCCCCGGCTCTCGCCAAAACGATAGACTGTCCCACTGATTTAGAAGCCGGGCGCCGGACAGCACCAAAATCAGGACTGTTGCGATGGCGATGCCCGTTCCCGGATCCATGTCGAATTTTTCAGCATGGCATTCTCCCCTTCGCACTCCCTGGTCATGGCCCCGATAAACGATCGCTTCCAGCGCAAATGCCGGCGCCAGACGCAAGCTCAGGCGAAGCCTGCCCTACGGGTGCGCCAGCCGTCGCCCGCGCTTCGTCGCGCTCACGGACCCTCGCCAACCGCATCGAATCATTGCCGTCAGGTCTTTCGCTTGTTGTTCACGAGTTTTATTTCCTGGCTGGGTCCAGTTACAGCGGCAGCCGCGCACGCGCTTCGGCTTTTCAGTTGTTCGGTCGATATTCCAAAGGTTGCCTGCCGGGCGGAGGCGAAAGCCGCTGCTGTTTGCCCGGTAGCGCCGGTCGGGGGCCGCTTGCGTCCCAGCGCCAGGTCTCGAGCTCGCAGCTTGAAATCAGATGGTCGAATTCCGCCCGTACCGCCTCCTTGGCATCGTGCGGTACGACAAAAAGCGCGGTTCCCTGTTGATCAACGTCGGTCAGAAGGCCGAACGCCATCGGCACCGCCGGCAGCACGTTGTAGCGCAACGTTTTCACAAATCGCCGATGCTCCCCGGTCAGGACTTCGATCAATTCCTTTTCGTCGTTGTGCTGAAACGGAATCCAATTCTCCGTCACGTTCATAAAGCCGATTTCGTCGATCGCCAGAATGCCGGACGGCATCTGCATGACCGTTGCGATGGTGATCAGGTGGCATTTTTCGTGCAGTCGCCACAGGTCGAATTCTGCTGCAAAGCGCTTCGGCACTGCCCTGAACATTTTCTCATCCATGAAGAGCTGCGCGTCGGGCATATGCTTGATCGACAGCTTGCCGCCAAACCGGCCAGGATCGAGCGATTTCACAATACCGATCACAATCTTCTTGTGCTTCGCCTTGGCTGCCGCCGCGAAAGCCCGCTCCCGATCCGCTGCCAGGCGATCCTTGTGCTCAGGGGAGTACATTCCCGGCATAAAGAGCAGCTCGCGCAACTGGAACTTCTGGCTCGACTTCGCATCAGCCGCGCCCCAAAGAAATTTCCGGACCAACCCCCAATTTCTTTTTCCCACAAAGCCGGGTGCCATTAATGTGAGCTCCGCCTCTTCCCAGAGATAGTCGAGCAAGCCTCGCAGCGTGAGCTTCTTCGGATCGGCCTTCACAGTATGGTGGGAAGCCCCCTCGCCGGATGATCCCTGTCGCGCCTTGCCTTGTGTCAGTGCGAAGGCCAGCTTCAGCCGCGCCGCCTCCGATGCAGAATCCTCGATGATTGCTTGACCCAGGATCTCCGCCTTTCCCGACAGTGCAAGGGGCAGTTCATAGCGATCACAGTCAACCGCATGGTCCTTGCCGGTGTTCGGCATGCGCTTGATGATCAATTCCTCGCCGACGGCGGCGATGTACATCGGCACCCCGGGATGCCGACACAAACACAAGACGCGAGCCTGCTGATCCCGCGCCTGACGCAAGAGCGTCTGAATTTCCGGGTGCTGCGGGCCAACCGTGCGACCCAAAATAGCAAAGTCACTCATAAGGTGCCATCCGGCTTTAGATCGTTCGGCTTATGATTAAATCATTGAACCGATGTTTCGTTCAACCCATTGGGTTCAACGATGCTTCCCATGGATTGACAGTGGTTAACCCAGCAGACTCGAAGGGGCTGATGTTTCAGGTAGGCGACCATAGAGCCGCAAGCAGCGGCTGTGGCGGCGATGTAGCCGTCCGCGGCGTGATCCGCCTGGGATGGTGAAGCATGATGACAATCCGTCAACTTAGACTGTTTCATCAATGGCGTGCATGAAGAGCACGCGGTCATGTCCTCGTGCCAGATGATCCGACGAAGCTACGCCACTATGGTGACCTCTCAAGACCGGAACCGCGCGCTTGTGACCTTCTGTAATGTGGCGCACAAATTTTTGCCGTTTTATATGTTCTTTGGAATCCCATTCGTCGCCAACGCGTTGAAATAAGATCAAACAGGTAAAATCGTTCGATGGTTTCCTCCCATTTCCACCGGACGGTGTTCCTCCCTGAAGGCTTTAACCTTCTTTGGCCGGGCCGTATCCGAGCCCGGCCATTCTTTCTTCCGGGCTTCCTTGTTCAGCGCTGGCGGAAACGCGTTTTTCCCGGTGTCAATCATTCGCAACCAAGGCGGTTCGCACTCGCCGCCTTAGCGCTTTTCGAAGGGCTACGCAGGCGAGTGTCGGTGGGACTGATGCTGCTGGCGGGCGCCAAAGGCTAACGCGTGGCAGCAAGGATCGCAGGGTGATCGGATCGGTTCTGCTGACGCAGGGACTTGCAGGGCGCATCATGTGAGGCTATATTGTGCCTCACATGAATGGAGAGTGGAATGCTGGCGTTCGGAAATGTAGCCGACGTGTTGGGGCTGCCTGCTAAGGAGGTGGCGGCGCGGTCGCCATTCGGGCTGATCTCCCGGATCGAGAATGGACTTCCCATTGGGGTGGTCGAGCGCGTTGCCCATCTCGTTGCCCCGGGAGATGCTCAGTTCAAATACCGGCTGATTCCCAAGGCAACCTATGAGCGGCGCAAGACGGCGCATCGCCTGTCGTCGGATGAGGGCACACGATTGGCCCGTGTGGCGCGGGTCTGGGGGCTTGCTGTCGATGTCTGGCAGAACGAAGAGGAAGCACGCGATTTCTTGTTTCGGCCGCATCCGATGATTGAGGACAAGCGACCGATCGACATCGTTATCCTCAGCGAGTTCGGCGCCGAAATGGTAGTCGATATCCTCGGAGGTCTGAAGTATGGCAGTGCTGCGTGACGGCGCAGACTCTCGATCGCACCCTATTGTCCTTTCGTGTCGGCGATCCGGCCGGCACCTACCCGATCTTCGACGCGACAGGCTCGACAGTCGCACCAGGGCGATGGAACACGCCCGGAAGTCCTATCATCTACACCAGCGAGCACTATTCGACGGCCCTCCTGGAAAAGCTGGTGCATGGCAGTGGCCGGCTGCCGCCCAACCAGCACTACATCGAAGTCACAATTCCGCGCGGACTGAGCTACGAGGTTTTTTCGCAGCCGTCACTGCCCGGCTGGGACACGATGCCGGCGACGGTAAGCAAGGGATTTGGCGAAACCTGGTGTTTAGAACGGCGCAGCGTCATCCTGCTGGTGCCGAGCGTCGTGGCGCGTCTCGATAGCAATGTGCTGATCAATCCAACGCATCCGGAGTTTTCAAGGATCCAGACGAGTCTCCACCAGCCTGTTTACTGGGACCGGCGGCTGTTTGGCGCGTAAGGGGAGGGGCTTTCCGTCCCTACTACTCCAGAGCTACCGCATATGGCTCAAAGCGTTGAGATATCGTCGTTTCATGCGTTGGACCGATCGCGCTTGAGCATTCCTCAGCGGTTTTTCTTGCCCATCCCGCCGGGTTACCACACCGGCCAAAAGAGATGGGCTAATCCGTTCACTTCCGTCAGTGCAGGCCGAATTTGCGCAGCAACTCTTCACGGTAGCGCACGAACCGGCTTTCGCTGCGCTCGCGCGGGCGGGGCAGGTCGACATCGATCAACCGCGCCGCCCCGCCTTTCTCCCTGGGCAGGATCAGCACCCGGTCGGCGAGATAGATCGCCTCCTCCAGATCGTGGGTGACCATCACCATGGTGACGTTTTCTTCGCTCCAGATGCGGGCCAGTTCCTCCTGCATGCCGATCTTGGTCATCGCGTCCAGCGCCCCCAGCGGCTCGTCGAGCAGAAGGATCTCGGGCTGGACAGTGAGCGCCCGGGCGATGCCGACGCGCTGCGCCATGCCGCCCGAGAGCTGCGCGGGATAGGCATCGGCGAATTCGGCGAGACCGACCAGCGCGATGTAGAAGCGAGCCCGTTCCTCGGCATCCTTCCTCCGCTTTTGGCGGTTGTGAGTTCTCGTTGAGCGACTGTGCAGCGAGGTAGGTTAGCGCCTTCACCGAGTGGTCGACAGTATCCTCTGACGGAAGACTTCGGCGCCGGTCTTCTGAAGCCAAGGCATGGGTGTCGAGTAGAGATAGGCGCGCATCTAGTGCCGGTTCTAGATGCTCGAAGGCACCCTTCGCCAGAACAAGTGGTGCCAAATTCGTGATCAAAGTTGATGGCAAGTTGGCCCGCCGAGAGATTCAGGTGTCTGCGCCGAGTGTTTCGCGCAGCAGAAGATCCAAGGGTAGGGTCTCGGGAGTCGGATCGTCCTCCCACAGCTTCGCGAAATCCCGGTCGTCGGGCGGTCTGTGAATGAGGACCTGGCGCTCAGGGTTGGCTTCGCGAACGCGTTCGGCCGCGCTGAGGCCGGGCTTGTCCGGATCGGCGAAGACGACGATCCGCTGTACGAATTCGGGCAGCTGAAGAAACGGCAAACGTGGTGCCCCCAGTGAGCACCAGACGGGCAGGCCGTATCGCAGCATTACGGCATGGCCGGTCTCATAGCCTTCGGCAATACCAAGGACGGCGGCCGCTGGGGCGAGCCGCAAGGCAAAGCCCCGGCTGGGGCCGATGATGCGGCGCGGCTCGTCCAGCCCTGCCTTTTCTGGCCGTGTCGGGTGCAAGAGGGTGAGTTGCACCGAACAGATTGAACGGTCTGGGGCCTGCAGAGCAGCCACCACCGCGGGAAAGCGGTTCTTTCCCAACCGATAATCCGGCAGATAGCGCAAAGTTGGCAACGTCGCCGGCAGACGGCGAGAGGCAAGATAAGCTTCGCCGTGCGTACCGGCGAGCGCAGTCGCTCTCGACCAGAGCGCGAGCGCGTCCGCTGCCGTGGTTTTGGGCGCCGCCGGACGAACACGACGCAGAGGCACGGCCGCGCGCTTCGACAAATCCAGGTCCGCAATGGCGATCTGGATGTCGACGGGATCGCAGCCTGCAAAGCAGTAGAGCATAAGACGATAATCCCCGTCACGAACAGAGAGGGAGGGATGGCGGTCGCCTTTCCCCTGCCCGTGACTTGGTACTGGGCAACGGCACAAGTAGCTGCCGCGCGCCGGGTACCCTCCTAAAGCGCGATATACCTGCGCAGCGCTTGGCCACGACACCTTTGTCATGGACCTGATAATGCCGCCAACTCTCTATCGGATCAATAGAATGATTCAATAGCGCGTTGAACATTACCTGCGAAATAGCCGGGGCGGTTCAAGGGCCAGGACTTAGCCGTCGTGACGTGACGGCAGGATCGCCTCGGCCAGGTAGCCCAAGCTTGCATCGCTGAGAGCGCCATTCGCAAACACTCGAGATTAGCGATCAGGAGCCGTTGCATGAGGTAATTACGAGAACCATTTGCGCGCGAACGCGCAACCTGACCTTTAGACGATCGGCACCTTTGTGGCGTTCCTGGGAGGCTCGGTCGGGGCCTTTTGGGAATTCGGGACGCTGCGTTGCGCAAGCCTCGAATCATTTGGGGCTACCGTATCAGGAGCTCGCAGACCTGACGGAACAGCAGGATCGTCTGTGTGCGTGATTGAGCAGATCCTGGCGCGCAGAGCCTGTTAGAGTTTGAAGCGGCCAAGGCGCTGATCGTTGACGCGGTACTGCCAGGCCAGTTTCAAATCCTTGGGGTTGACGCCCGACGTTGACCAGGCGGAGCGCTCGACCTTTGCAGCATCATGCAAAGGAAGATCGTCATCACAGCGCGACTGTTGTAACGACGACCGAAGACGATAACGTCCGATACTGCGGGTTAGAAATTCGATGACACAGACGGCGGCGAGGGACAGGATCAAGAAAGCAGTGGAAAAGCTGAGCATGCGAAGGCCGGCTTCCTGATCGGGCAGGGCGAAGAAAGCGAGCACGCCGCCGGCGAAAATTGCGAACGCAAACCTCATGAACATGACAGAGTGTCTCCTATTCCGATGCTGATCAATATAATGTCACAGATTGATCGTCATTATAATGATCAATGGAGATAGGATGGCCCCTCATGGGATCAAGCGTTTTGGTGCCGTTTTTGGCGGTATCGGCTTCAGAGTATTGCCCGGCGCCATTTCCATCTCGAACAGGCATAGAGATTGGTTCCGGGGCCAAGCCTTGCGGCCCCGCCTTGAGTGTAATCGCCAGAAGCACCGGCGTCGAGGTCTCGCTTCTGGTCGACCTGAACCAGGTCATTCGAAGTGGTCGGGCAACGATTGCAGGGCCTGCCTGCCGCAAGGGCAGAGATCAGGGTTGTCCGTCCGGATGAGGTGGCACACGACAAATTCATTAGCAAGGGACCCACGAGATCCAAACCGGATTCATTTAATTATACATTTCCAACAGGGCATGCAGATCGTCAAATGGCTATCGTGCATCTGGAACGATTTAGCGGGTCAAAAGCTGTACGCCGTCACTTTGCGGAGTATGGGGAGGATGCCTCGACACTTTAATAGGGCAATGAGTTATCGTTTCGGCTACAAGCCCTGAGCACTAGACATTCTGCAAAAAATGGCCGTCATATTCCGACCGATAAGCAGGGGGGCAGCTGTGCCGATATTTAAAAACAAGACAGAAGACAGCGATGGTTGGCTTTCGATCCTGCTCGCGCTGCGACTTCGCCAAATCGAGAACGAGTACCCGGACTATGCGAGTTTTGCCGACGCTACGGGGCTATCGCGCGGCACGCTCTACCAGTTGCGGACGGGGAAGGGGAACCCGACATTCGTCACCCTGGAGCGGCTGGCGCGGCACCTGAAGGTTCCGGTGTGGACGCTCATTGGTCGGACTGGTGACGACGACAGCGTGAAGCGGGACATCGAGACGTTCGGCTTCAGCTTCACCGAGATTGCGCGGCATATTGAGGCCACGCGTGCCGTGAAGCGCTCGATGACGGAGTTCAGTGGTGTTCCTTCTTTGAGAGAGGCAGCCAGCCCCGCTGGGGCAACCTCCGAGAAGAAGCGGCTGCCTCCGGCCAAAAAGGGACGCAGGACAAGCCAGTAGATACAAGAAAAGTAGAAGATGCTAAACAATCAGCGTAGATTTATTTGCTGCGATAGGCAAAAAATCTATCTTATATTTCTTTGACTAGCATCAGAAAATCCGCCAGCGTCGATGCATTGGCATCATTGCTGAAGGGTTCACGATGCAAGCGAATATCTGGCAAGTCGCAGGAGACAATGCGCTCTATAGGGAAGCGGCGGCGTTCGTCGATTGCCACCCGAAACCATCGGTGGAAGAGGTTTCGGAATTTCTACGGGAGAAAGGCAAGCCCGAGACGATCACCTTGGTGATCGGACAGTTCATCGTGGCGGCTCTGTTCGAAGGACGACACGCGGATCTGCTGTACTGGTCGCTGGTTGCCGCCGAAGTGAACTGCGTTGGGATGGAGCAATGGCCTGATGATGTGCGCCAGGAGCTGGCAAGCCATCTGAAACGGGGATTTGGAAAGCTCTCGTCGCGCAATCTCTCCCATTGAAGGCGGCGGGCCAACGGCGTGGCCCTCAATAGGAAGGCGGGGTTACACCTGACCAAGGGCAACGTTGATGTCGCTGCCGGCGGGACCGGGAGCGGATGAAGCGAGTTTTGTGTCACCACCATTGGGCGTCGGAAAGTCGCCTGGTCCCATTTGGCAGACCGCTTGCGCGCCGCATCCCTGAGGAATGAATTGGCCGGCCGAATTGAGGGCGGCATAGCGGCGGTTTACGTCGTTCGTCCAGTTACGGCGCTGGCTTTCAGTGCTGCCGTTGTAACGATCGGCGAGGCAGCGAATACTTGACGTGCCGCCGCACGATTTGACGGCATCGCGAAGCGTCATTACGCCGCCTTCAATGTTTTCGGACAAGATGCCACGATCCATTCCGTAGGCCCGGCCGGTCGCCCCCGTAAGCTGCATCGGTCCAAGAACGCCACTGAAGGAGCCGGCACATGCTGACATCGCGCCTTCGTGAGCGGACACGGCAAGAGCGAGCTTGGGATCAACACCATACTTGTTGGCGGCGTCGACAATCATATTGGCGATGTTCGGGCTGCGCTCCATCATCTCTTGCGTGGGCGGATAGCTCGGCAGACCCGCTCCGTTCGTACAAAGGGAACGCAAGGTTGTGTTGTCATTGAGGTCGCAAGAATTTGCATCCTGGTCAAAGGAATTCGCTTGCGCAACAGGCGCTTGTCCAACGACCAGGAGCGCGGAAAGGAGTATTGGGAAGGGACGCAGCATCTTACTTCCCCGGGCAGAAATTATAGATGGTGCCATTGATGGAGAGCGCGTCGCTGGATGGGCGCGTAATCTTCATCGGCGTGACGACCGGGGAGCTGCTGCCACGCTCTGTACATGAGGCTTGGAACGCATCGTCTGCATGACGGGTGCCTGCTATCTCGCAGGTGCTTGCGCCGACGGTGATTGCGTCGCCGTCGAATTCGGCAAGTTCGAGAGCGCCGACGCCATGGTCGAGATCGGCACATGTGTGCGTGGACGCTACATATGATCCCTGCGGAGCCTTGAGCGGATCAAGTTCTTGCGCGATTGCCGGCGAGATCAAGACGGCTAGAGTTGCGAAGATTGTCCGGTTGGCCATGGCAGATCTCCGGAACATCATCCCGCCGTGGCCGCCGGCAGGAGCCGCGGTGAAGGCCGCGCATCGCGCGCCGTCAGGGAAGCATTGATCCGTTGGCGATGGCCGGTGGCAGGCTGGTGTCCTGAATAACGTCAGGTTCTCCGTGTCGATCATGATTGCGCTCCTTGGGGATATCGAGGTTGCCGAAACACAACGGCGTGGGCTGCTTCCTCTAGGGTTGCGGGACAGGGATCCGGAATTGGCATTCCTGGGCGATTTCACCTTGGAATATGATGCCGGCCCGAATGCTTTTGGCCTGAACATCATATGCACCCATCGCACCATTCCGAGCGAGGTCGGGGCGGACGTTATTCGGTTGCGCGCCATATTCGATGAAACAGCCGGAGCCAGCGTCAGCGACCGTTGATCGGCCGTTCTGGTAGATCGCCAAGCGCATGGGACATCGTTTCAGCGTGGCATTGCCGACAGGATCGGTGCGGATCGGCGAGCATTCGGTGAGCGTGTGCAGGACCGAGAGGACGACGGTTTTGGTCGGGCTGCGAACGACGATGTGACTCTCGGAAGCCGGCGCGTTGGCGACCGCAAAGCGTGTATCACCTTTGGCCACGTAGGCGTCGTTGTTCTTCTTCAGTCGGTCGGCCCATAGGGAGGCGTAGGGCACGGCTTCCGAGTTCGGGAGCTCGAGATCGGCATAGGCGACGGCGCGCCAGGCGTTCGGATCATGCGTGAGCGACTGGGCCGAAGCGTGGGGCGCCAATCTAAGGGCAGCCG
Organism: Mesorhizobium sp. M1338; assembly: GCF_040318045.1. Classification (NCBI taxonomy): domain Bacteria; kingdom Pseudomonadati; phylum Pseudomonadota; class Alphaproteobacteria; order Hyphomicrobiales; family Phyllobacteriaceae; genus Mesorhizobium; species Mesorhizobium sp. M1338. The sequence goes on from NZ_JAMYLL010000051.1 coordinate 30,254, forward strand.
CGACTGCGACAAATGTCAGGCGTGCATGCATTCCTTGCCTCGCTTGTGTGCCCTATGATTAAATCAATGTTGTAATGATTGTCGAGCGTGATATTTGGATGGGACAAAAAGCCCGCCTATCGGGGCTGGATGAATTGCGAGGCCTGGCGATTGGGCTGGTGGTGCTGTCGCATGTCGGGCCGGTCTTCGGGAGAAGGCGGGACGGTCGCCGCTCTGCTGTTTGCGCCGGCGTGGAGCGTCGGGGTCGACCTGTTCTTTGTGATTTCCGGCCTGGTGGTGGAACGCTCATTGCGAAGCCTGCGCCTCGAGCGCGGTGCGCTCGAGGCGGCCTCCGCCTTCTATGTCAGGCGTGCTATGCGGATCGTGCCGCTGGCCTGGTGCGTCGGCGCCATCCTCTCGATCGGGTTGATCATCCCGGGAAGCGGCGTTGAGCCTGCAGACGCGAAGGCGGCATTCGCCTTCATCTCGAATGCGCATTGGGCACCCTGTTTCGGGGGCGCCACAGGATGCGGGAACGCCTTTGCGTTTGGACCATTCTGGTCGATTGCCGCCGAGATGCAATTTTATCTACTGGCTCCGCTCCTGGTGTTCTTGCTACCGCGGCGGGCGCTCCTCGCGCTGGCCGGACTCGTTCTCGTGGTCGGGACGTTCACGCTGCGGCCCTGGGGCGGGACGCTTTGGACGTTCCGCATCGATGCAATCGCGGTCGGGCTGGCGATCGGAGCAACCATGGGCACAAGCGCATGGCCCCGTCTGGCGGAACACCTGCGGGTGATCGGCAACATGGAAGCGGCGTTCTGGATGTCGATCGCGGCCTTCATGTTGGCGATCTTGCCGCCGGCGATGCATGGCGTGGCGACTGCCATGCTGGCGCTGATGTGCGGGTGGATCGTGACAAGGGCGACCTTGCGGGATGATTCTGTGAACTGGCCGGGGCGGATGCTGCGCCGCTTGGGAGGCATCTCCTATGCCCTCTATCTGATCCATCTGCCGGTGCTGGCGCTGTTCAACTGGTCGCTTGGCCAATTCCTGGACGCTCCGGCGACGGCAACGCTCTCGATCGCGGTCGCGATCGGGCTGTCTCATGTGCTGACGGTGGCAATCGGAGATCCGCTCCGGCAGCTCGGCCGCCAGTGGTCAAATCGAACAGTCCGGGAGGTGTTGCCGTGACGGAAGAAAATCGTCAGTGGTCGCTTGGTGGTGAAGATGTCGATCAAATTCCGCGAGGAGCGAGGGCGCTGGCGGAGCAGCTTTTGACCGAGACCGACGGCGATGCCGTGGCAGCGCTCGTCGCGGCATGCTGTGTCATTGGAGCCATGCGCTCGGCGGTATCGAGGGGTATGGTGCGCAACGGATCGCCGTCAGGGGTCGATATCGCGCTAGTGCTGGACGTGTTCGTGCGAAGCGAGCTCCCAGCAGAAGAGCAGAACCTGACCGGTAGATGACTTCGACCGCGAACTAGCTACCATGTTGGGGGGCTGTGCGGCCTGCCGCTCGATCCCCCGGAATGCTGAATGCACGATATCCGCAGTTTGATCTTCGTGGACGACCGTCAGCAATGCCACTGACAATGATTTCGCCAGGAAAGAGATTGAACTAAAGCCTTGCGAAACGCTTTGGCCGAACGACAGGATCAGTCTCGCATAGGGAAGCATGATCTTTCGGTCGGAGGTGAGCGATGCGGCCTCCATGCGTGAAGGTCGCCATGACTGCTGGCGCGACCACACGCAATACGCTCGAAGTTGCCGAAGACGGTCGTCGCAATCTTCGAACTGGGATCTGCACGAAGAGACGCAGTAGTGAATTGGCACGCTGCGTGACGACACATCCGGAGCGTCGTAAAAGCCGCTCGCAGCGTATCTCTCATACGCCCGCGGACAATCTGCCGACGCCGGCGCCGTTGGTTTGGCCGTCGGCTTCTGTGCGCATCTGGCCAGCCGACACGCGGCAGTGTGACGGCCGCCGCTTAGTAGCGGTCGCCGAACCAGCCCTTGCTCTTGGGCGGCGAGGGTTCCTGATAGGCCCACGGGACAGACTTGTAGGACGGCCTCGGGTCTTGGACGCGCCAAGCCTTCTGCCAGTAGTAGAAATTGAGGGGTACTCGGGCGAGCACGCGACCATCGGCAGACAGGAGGTCGGAAGCGCAGGCGACGACGGGGCCGTCGTAAAATTGCACGCGGCCAGTATAGCCGTTGAGCGCTCCTGGCCGGCAGGCAAAGACGCGAACGCCTGCAGCGATCGTGTCCGGGGCTTCCGCGGGGACGGAGATCGTCTTGACGCCTTCCTTGGTGATGAGCGTGCGCACAGGCACGGAGTTCCAATGCGAGCGGCGCAAGGCGTTATTCGCCTGAGCTTCGGTTGGGTAGCCGGCTCGCCGGGTAATGACCGGCGGGAAGCGCCCCCAGTCTGGCGCATATTCTTGCCGGCTGCGCCTGACCCGATCAGGCTTCCAATAGGAGTCCGTGGCCGAAACGGGGCCGGCCGAATGTGAAGCATCCGGCACTCGCTCGGCGCAACCAGCGAGCAAGGCCGCGGATGCGACGAGGTAGAGGATGTGACGAAAAGAACGCATATCGTGCTCGGGGGTCATGGGTTTGCAGGTGAGAATTTCCGGTGAAGCCAAGGCATCTGGAAGGTGCTGGCCCAAATGCCGCGATGGGTTTTGTGAGCCTGACGCTCGATCTGGGCGTAGAGGGGGATGCGACGATCGAGTTCATCGGGGAGGGTGACGGCTACGCCTGCTTTCCGCCTTTCGCCGGCGACGTCGGCCATTTCGCTGGCTGCACAACGCCCTCGTCTTTCCGGATCGGCAGCAGACAAGCCATTGTTTCAAGGTGGCGGTTACGAGCCATGCCATGGCGACAACCCCACAAGGCAACGCCTGCTTTCCCAGCGTCGCGGTCTGGCCCAGGTCGCAGCTGTCGACGCCGCGATAGGTGCACGAAGCAAAAGTTGATTGCTGGTTCCCATGGATCACTCCTCGTCAGATTCATTGAGTCAGTAAACTATCTTGCAAATCGCTGTGCAAGTGTCTCTGAATCATATCCCGCGAGGGGAGGAGGGTGCTCGTATCCGGATCCGCGCCCGATGGGCCGGGTAGGGCCTCGGTGTCGAGTTGACGCGGGACCATCCGGCAATCGATACTCGGAATGCGCGCTATGCCGTGGCGGTCCCAGCGGCATCCGCTGGAGGAACTCAGCGGCTTCGTGGGTGGCCTTGCCTGATATCGCTGCGAGCCTTTCGAAGCCGCTGTTCGAGCGCTAAATAGCGAGCCGTAATCGAGTTCAGCTTTGTGAAAAACTGCCTGCTCTGCGCAGGGTTGCCCGGCGCAGGCGGGGGGAAGAAAGCAAAAAGAGCCTCCCGATCAGCGTCTAATTGTTTTAGCTCCGAGCAGAGACGGCAAATTTCGTGGTCGTCCGTTCCGGAGCTCCGATGTGATGCACGGCGCGAGGTACGCGTAGGGTTAGTCTGCCGACCCACATCGTTCGACGAAAGTAAAATCGTATCCAAGGCGTTTCCTCCACGCCGGGTTGTGGTCATCCAATCTGGAATAATGCGGGTTGCAACCTATGTATACTGGCGGTTTTGCCTGTCACTTTTGACAGGTCGTGAGACGCTGGAATCCAGCGAGGAGCAACCTAGTTCGATAGCCGCGCGAATGGCTTGGAGAGGCGCGTCGATAGCAAGGAGGTAAGCTGGATATGGCGAGATTTGACTCAAACTTTCACGACGTGACGGAGGGTATTCACGCAGTTGCCTCTCCTGCGGACGCGGCGGACCTTCTGAACACAATTGTCGAAAGTTACGGTCTTGAGACGGCGGCCTTTCTTACCCTCAGGCCGGTTTACGAGGAACCGAGTAAGCCGTTCTATGTGACCACCTATTCGCCTGACTGGGTGAAACGCTACATCGAGAAGGATTTTTTCGACATCGATCCCGTGCTTCGCTATGGGTTGCGTGCTGTGAAATTGGTTGATTGGAAGGAGATCGACCTATCGGACAAGCCCGTGCGCACGTTCTTCGGTGAAGCGAGGGAACATGGTGTCGGGAAGCATGGCGTCACGTTCCCGGTTAGGGGTGTCGACGGCGACCGCGGCATTCTGACCGTGACGAGCAACGAGAACGCAGCGGCGTGGCAGACGTTTCTCAAATCCGAGGTTCGCGACTTCCAGCATCTCGCCGGTGAATTTCACAATGCTATCGGTCGAATCCAAGGAAGGCCACGCCATCCGACGGTCTGCTCCGATAGAGAGATCGAATGCCTGAAATGGTACGCGAGGGGAGAGAAGGTCAAACGGACCGCAGAGATACTGTCGCTATCCCCTCGCACGGTCCGATTTCATCTTGATCTGGCACGGGCCAAGCTTGGTGCCAAAAGCTTGGCCCATGCGGTTGCGATCGCGGCAGAGCGCGGCCTTTTCTTTCAAAGACTGTTCTGATCGGTAGCCAAGCGCTTCGCGGGAAGCCGCCGGCAAAACTCGTTCCGTTTCGTGAAGCTGGGAATGCTAGAACGACTGGATCATGGGGAAAGAAGGGAGGCGTCGCTCTGGACCCAGATCCGGAAAGGCACCGCGACGCTCCAAGGGTAGAATGCTGGCCAAACCAAGTGTCCTATTCGCAAACCACACGGTACCGCTTGCCGGGCTCGCTGATGTTCTTGCAGACAAGCGGCTTGTGTGGCTCGGAAGAGGAGAGCGGCGGACTTGCGGCCCGCCAAACGACTCTCTTTGATGTCTTTTGACTTGCCGAATGGCGCGGTTCGAGTCTCTCCGGCGCCTGTGGCGCAACCGGAAACACGCTGGCTTCGATCCGCGGCTGCTGCAGGCGTGGCGGCTCTTTGTCAAAGAATCGCCTGGCATCAAGCGATCTCGGAATAATCACCGTACCATCATCGCTGTGCGCGCAGCCGCTGCCCAACAGTAAGGCCAGCCCCAGGAAAAAAGGCAGAATCCGTTCAAACATAAGCATACCCTTGGCGGGCGTATACCCCGGCTTGCGGGTCGCCGACAACCGTCGCAAGGGCACGAAGAAAGGGCGGCATTGCTTGCCGCCCTTTCGAAATTGTCGAGATGCGTGGACCTTAAAAGCCCATGCCACCCATGCCGCCCATGCCGCCGCCGCCCATGCCGCCAGGCATGCCGCCGCCGCCAGCCGACTCCTTCTTCGGAGCCTCCGCGATCATGGCTTCGGTGGTGACCAGCAGGCCGGCGACCGAGGCCGCGTCCTGGAGAGCGGTACGAACGACCTTGACCGGATCGACGATGCCCATGGCGATCATGTCGCCATACTCGCCGGTCTGGGCGTTGTAGCCGTAGGTCGCACCCTTGTTATCAAGGATCTTGCCGGCAACGATCGAAGCTTCCGCACCGGCGTTGGCCGCGATCTGACGGGCCGGAGCCTGCAGCGCACGACGCACGATGTTGATGCCAGCAGCCTGGTCGGCATTGGCGCCGGTGGCCTTGATGTTGGCCGAAGCGCGCAGCAGGGCAACGCCGCCGCCTGCAACGATGCCTTCTTCCACGGCCGCGCGGGTCGCGTTGAGAGCGTCATCGACGCGGTCCTTCTTTTCCTTGACTTCGACTTCCGTCGCACCGCCGACGCGGATCACCGCAACGCCGCCGGCGAGCTTCGCCAGACGTTCCTGCAGCTTCTCCTTGTCGTAGTCCGACGTGGTCTCTTCGATCTGCTGCTTGATCTGGGCAACGCGGCCCTGGATCTCGGCCTTCTTGCCGGCACCGTCGACGATGGTGGTGTTCTCCTTGGAGATCGACACCTTCTTGGCGCGGCCGAGCATGGGCAGCGTGACGTTCTCGAGCTTGATGCCGAGGTCTTCCGAGATGACCTGGCCACCAGTGAGGATGGCGATGTCTTCCAGCATGGCCTTGCGGCGATCACCGAAGCCCGGCGCCTTGACGGCGGCGATCTTCAGGCCGCCAC
>NZ_JAMYLL010000052.1:0-35545 GCF_040318045.1 Mesorhizobium sp. M1338
GGGCTCCACACCGGGCGCCCTCCGGGTGGCCTCTCAAAATATTATCTGTCGATACTTGGGCGTCCGCCCCAGCACGCGGCGCGGGACCCGCGCGGCGCTGGGGGCCGCCAAGACGATGAGACCTCCTATCGCGTCAACCGAGATAGGGATAGAGCGGGAAACGGTCGGTCAGCCCCACGACCTTGGCCTTGACCGCCGCTTCGACAGCGGCATTTCCCTCGTCGGAATTGGCGACCTTGAGACCATCCAGCACTTCGGCGATCAGCTTGCCGATCTCGCGGAACTCGGCCTGGCCGAAGCCGCGCGTGGTGCCGGCCGGGGTGCCGAGACGCACGCCTGAGGTGACGAAAGGCTTTTCCGGGTCGAACGGAATGCCGTTCTTGTTGCAGGTGATGTTGGCGCGGCCGAGCGCCGCCTCGGCGCGCTTGCCGGTGGCGTTCTTGGGCCGCAGATCGACCAGCATCAGATGGTTGTCGGTGCCGCCGGAGACGATGTCGAGACCGGTTTCCTTGAGACTGGATGCAAGCGCCTTGGCGTTGGCGGCGACGCTTTCGGCATAAACCTTGAAGCTCGGCTTCAGCGCTTCGCCGAAGGCCACCGCCTTGGCGGCGATGACATGCATCAGCGGCCCGCCCTGCAGGCCGGGGAACACCGCCGAATTCATCTTCTTGGCGATGTCCTCGTCATTGCACAGGATCATCCCGCCGCGCGGGCCGCGCAGCGACTTGTGTGTCGTGGTCGTCACGACATGCGCGTGCGGCAGCGGCGACGGATGCACGCCGCCGGCGACTAGGCCAGCGATATGCGCCATGTCGACCATCAGATAGGCGCCGACCGCATCGGCGATCTCGCGAAAACGCTTCCAGTCCCAGACGCGCGAATAGGCGGTGCCGCCGGCCAGGATCAGCTTCGGCTTGGTCTCATGCGCGGTCTTCTCGATGGCGTCCATGTCGAGCAGATGGTCGTCCTTGCGCACGCCGTAGGATACGACCTTGAACCACTTGCCGCTCATGTTGACCGGCGAGCCGTGGGTCAGATGGCCGCCGGAATTGAGGTCGAGGCCCATGAAAGTGTCGCCGGGCTGCAAGAGCGCCAGGAACACGGCCTGGTTCATCTGGCTGCCGGAATTCGGCTGGACGTTGGCGAAGTTGCAGCCGAACAGCTTCTTGGCCCGCTCGATCGCCAGTTCCTCGGCCACGTCGACAAACTGGCAGCCGCCATAATAGCGCTTTCCCGGATAGCCCTCGGCATATTTGTTGGTCATGATCGAGCCCTGCGCTTCCAGTACGGCGCGCGAGACGATGTTTTCCGAGGCGATCAGCTCGATCTCGTGGCGCTGGCGGCCGAGTTCGTTGCGGATGGCGCCGAAAATCTCCGGATCGGCATCTTCCAGCGTGGTTTCGAAGAAAGATTCGAACTTGTTCGACACTGCCGCTGCTGTTGCCATGGGCTGAAATCCTCGGGGTTCGGGGCAATTTTTGATTTATGCAAGTCGTTGTCCCAAAACCGCTGCACACTTTTGGGCGACTTGCATTTGCCGGGCCATTAACACAGTTGTTTTCGCCCCGCCACGTTTGCGGCGCGAAATTTGCTGGTCGGATTGCGCCAGCGAGGCAACAGGGGGCTATTTCCTCGCCTTCCGACCTTTCAGAAGGCCTCGGTGAGCGTGATCTCGGTAAACAGCGCCCGCGACGTATGGTCGTTGATCTCGCCGACGCGAAACGTGTCACGCACGGCTGCGCGCTCGGCCTCGATGCCGGCGAGCCGCAATTCCAGCTCCAGCCTTCCGGATTCGCGAGCCTCGGCGCGGGCCTCATCCGCTTCATCCCGCGAAAAGCGCAGTGGGACCCGAGCAACGAAAAGGCCGCCCTGAACGGCTAATGCAGTTCACTTAAGTTGGGCTGGATGAGGATCTGGTAAGACCTATCGAGCAGGATGGAGATTCGTTTCCATCCTGTTCGTGTTTTGAGATGCCAGGTCGCATAGGACATTCAGCCGATTTGTCGGCACTTTCGGGTGCAATTGATCCGGAATGGATCGCCCAGGCGCTTGCCAGCAGCGGCAAGGCGAGCATCCGCAAACGCAAGCTCCCCGCCGAGCAAGTTGTCTGGCTGGTGATTGCGCTTTCCTTGTATCGTCATCAGTCGATGCCTGAGGTGGTGGCCCATCTGGATCTGGTGTTGCCCGATGAGGTGAACCCGGACATTGCCAAGAGCGCCTTGACGCAGGCCCGCCAGCGCTTGGGCCAGGCGCCGCTGGCGCAGTTGTTTGCGATGAGCGCGACATGCTGGGACGCGCGCCACCAATGCGGGCGAGCCTGGCGGGGTCTTGCGCGCTATGCCGTGGATGGCAGCACACTGCGTGTCGCCGACAGCGTGGAGAACCGCGCGCATTTTGGAGCGCAAGCCTATGCATCCGGCGTTGTTGCAAGTTATCCGCAGCTACGGCTCTTGACCCTGACGGCGCTCGCCACGCATCTGGTGCGTGATGCGGTGTTTGGGATCTACGGCAAGAACGAGATGCTCTATGCCAAGAGCTTGCTCGACCAAGTGCCGGATCATTCCCTGACGGTCTTCGACAAGGGCTTTTTCAGCGCCAGCCTGCTGCTGCAGCTTCAATCGAAGGGCAAGCAACGTCATTGGCTGCTGCCCGCCAAAGGCAACAGTGCATGGCAGCGCCTGGACCAGAACGCCACCGACTATCGGGTGCGCATGAAAGTCTCGCCGCAGGCCCGCGAGGCCGAGCCCGACTTGCCGCCATTCTGGGAAGCCCGGGCGATCGAGACCGTCAACCGGCACGGGCAAAAGCGAATATTGCTAACCTCGTTGATGGACAAGAAGGCCTATCCTGCCCAGGAGATCGTGCAGCAATACGAAGACCGCTGGCGGATCGAAACCAGCAATCGGGAGCTGAAACAGGAGCTTCTTGGCAGCGAATTGACGCTGCGCAGCGGCACACCGCAAACTGTTTATCAGGAAGTCTGGGGAGCCTTGTTGGCTTACAATCTGGTGCGGCTGGAAATGGCCGAGGTTGCCTCTGAAGCCGAGGTCAAGCCAACCGAATTGAGCTTCACCACAGCCCTGCACTACATTCGTCACGAATGGGGATGGATGGCGATCGAAGCGCCAGCAAAACTCCCCGCACACCTCATCCGATTAAGACAAAGGCTGGGAGACCTCATCCTCCCAAAAACACGGGGGCGATCATGCCCCCGTGTCGTCAAAAGGCTACCAGCCAAATATCCTGTCAGAACACTGAAGGTGCCTAAGTGAACTGCATTAGCCCTGAACGGCGGCCTTTTTTATAAAAACATCAGCTGCTTAAAGCGAAGACGTGATCTGCAGCTCGTTGGCGCCGTCGAGCGCGTAGACGTCGTCACGGAACTGCACGACGCCCGGACCAGTCGACCAGGCCGAAAGATAGAGGAAGTGGACCGGCACCGGGTTGGTGACCTGGACCGGCGTGTTTTCGCCTGTCTTGATCGCCGCCTCGAAATGCTGGCGGTCCCAGCCGGGCGTGTCGCGCAGGATCCAGGTGACGAGGTCGCGCACATTCTGCACGCGAACGCAGCCCGAGGAATCGAAACGCATCATCTTGCCGAACAGGCTCTGCTGCGGGGTGTCGTGCATATAGACGCCGTCGGGGCTCGGGAAGTTGATCTTGACCGAAGCCATCGCGTTGCCCGCACCCGGGTCCTGGCGGAAGCGATATTTGGCGGCATCGTCGGTCGACCAGTCGACATTGAGAGGATCGACCTCGCTGCCGTCCGGCGCGAACAGGCGGATGTGACTGTCCTTCAGATAATCGGGATTCTTCCGCATCAGCGGAATGATGTCCTTGCGCACGATCGAGACCGGCGCGTTCCAGTACGGATTGACGATGATCTCGTTGATCTTAGAATTGACGATCGGCGTCTGGCGATCGATCTTGCCAACGATGGCGGTGTGGCGAAGCACGACGCGGTCGTTCTCGACGGCTTCGATCTGTGCCGCCGGAATGTCGACCAGCACGTAGCGGTTGCCCAACGTGCCGGCCTTTTCGCGCAGCCGCTGCAGATTGGTCTGCAACTGGCCAAGCCGGATCTGCGCCGAAACGTTCATCGCCGCGTACGTGTATTTGCCGAGCGCACCGTCGGCAGGCAGGCCGTGACGCAACTGGAAACGCTTGACCGCCGAGTCGACATAGGAATCGAAGGCCGTCGAAATGCCGGCGCCTTGTGCCAGGTCGCCGGAAACCATCAACCGCTTGCGCAACGGCACCACATCGGGATCATCGACGCCAAGCTGCAGTTTCTTGGTCGCGGGAACCTCTACCCAGCCGCCCTGCCCGACGATGTTCTGATATTGCGCGACCGCCTGCTCCGTGAAGGCGACGGTCTGCAGGCTGAAGATCGGCAGCGTCGAGGCCACCTTGCCGCCCTCGCTGGCGCGGGCGTCGAACTGATCGTCCCAATTGCCGCGCGCCGAGGACTTCAGGATATCACCGATCACATCCTGCGCATTGGCGCCGCCGGCAACCATCGCGGCTGCGAGCGCGGAGGCTCCGGAGAGGAAAAAACGACGGCTGGTTCTCATAGACATTCCAGACATTTGTAGCAGTTCGATCACTTGCTGCGTTGATCACCGGGCGATCTCGCCCGCACTCTAAAATTGGCAATCTTAACAATTAGCCAACCATGGTCCGTATCCCCTTGGCGTGACAACGCACGGGCGCGATACGGATTGCGGGTGAACGCATGGTCTTCACCACAGCATCACTGCCACTCTCGGTTCCATTGGAATATGGCGGCAACGTGGCCTTGCTCCCAAATCCGACCGGCCGGCATTCCGAAAAGAAACGGACCGATGCTTTTCGGCACCGGCCCTGACTGAAGGTCGATATTTCGGCCGCGCTTCTGTGGCGCGGGCCGTATCCGACGCGCCGGATGTCCTACATCCGGTAGGCGATGGTGTCGTTCCAGAAGCGGTCGAGCCGCTGCAGGGCACGATTCATCTGCTTGAACTCGTCGGTGTTGATGCCGCCGACCTGCTCGATCGAGCCGACATGGCGCTCGTAGAGACCGGCGACGACCTCCGCCACCTCGTTGCCCTTCGGCGTCAGCGAGACGCGGACCGAACGGCGGTCGATGCGCGAGCGCTGGTGGTTGATGAAGCCGAGATCGACCAGCTTCTTCAGATTGTAGGAGACGTTGGAGCCGAGATAGTAGCCGCGCGAGCGCAGCTCGCCGGCGGTCAGCTCGGAATTGCCGATGTTGAACAGCAGCAGCGCCTGGATGGCATTGATGTCGGAACGGCCGTTGCGGTCGAATTCGTCCTTGATCACATCAAGCAGGCGGCGGTGCAGCCGCTCAACAAGCTGCAGCGATTCCATGTACAGGGAACGGATAGCCTCGCGGCGATCGTCGGATACGTTGGCGGTCTTCGCCGCCGGACGCGAATTGATCATTGTCTTTGCCTCTCGTTTGTCGCCCTGGTGATTTTTTGTTTTTCACCTTGATCGCGACACTATCGAATACTCATAAAATTCGACTTAAACGCTAGGGCTAACAAGAGCTTACCGGTAATAGGTTTCGAAAGAGCCTTAACGAACGGTCACCCGAGCAAGGACAATTAACCTAAAGATTTCGGCAATGATTTCGCGGCTGAATTCATGCAGCCGCCAGGTCGCCAATGTGCTCAAGGGCTTAGTGGCGGACAGGGCGCTTCTGCAGGTAGATGACGACGCGGAAGACAATGTAGAGCACCGCCACCGCGGCATGCGAGACGACAATCAGCGGGCGATGCCCGAAAAGCTCGGGAAAGCCGGCATACATGACCGTCTCGGTCACCGCGCAAATGAACCAGATCACCGGCCCCCAGGACGCCAGCATCCACAGGCCGGCAGCCGCGAAGGGAAAGAACACGGCGAGCACCACCGCGGCCACCTGCCAGTGCACGGGCATCAGGTCGAAACGCCACAGCGAGCCCGGATAGAAGCCGATCAGCTTGATCCAGTAGAGAATGCCGAACAGCAGGCAGTAACCGGCGATGACCCGCTGGAACCAGGCGAAAATCACCTCCACCCCGGAGGGCTGCAGCACGACGCGTCTCGAGGTCACCTCGCTCATATCAAGAGCTCCCGTTCGCCCAGCGGAGCGAAATAGGCGTCGACATCCGCCTCGCTGACCGCATCGAGGCTCGCCGGACGCCATTGCGGTTTTGAGCCCTTGTCGATCATGGCGGCGCGGATGCCTTCGTAGAAATCATGGCCGAGAAGCATGCGGTTGAGGATGCGAAACTCCATCTTCATGCAAGCGTCCATGGACAGTGTCAGCCCAGCACTGATCTGGCGCCAGGCGACGTGCAGGCTGGTCGGCGAGCGGGTGCGGATCGTGGCCAGCGTCTTTGCGGCGAACTCGTCGGCGTCCGCGGCGCGCTCCAGGCTGTCGATGACGCGTTTGAGGGATGGTTGTGAAAAATGGCGAACGATCGCCTCCAGCGTCGGCCTGTCGGTCTCTCGCCTTGCCTGAACGAAGAAGCCGCGCAGTACCGATTCCGGGTCGCCGGTCAGCGTCAGCCGGTCGAGAAAGCCGCCCTGATCCTCGGCCTTGATGGTGTGGGTGGCCAGCCCCGACCACAGCGCATCGCCATAGCGGATGCGATTGCCGGTCATCGCCAGATACATGCCGAAGGAGCCGCCGAGATCGGATAGCAGGTGGCTGGCGCCGACATCGGGGAAAAAGCCGATGCCGACCTCCGGCATGGCGAACTGGGCATTCTCGGTCATCACCCGGTGAGAGCCGTGGAAGGAAATGCCAACGCCACCGCCCATGACGATGCCGTCGATCAGGGCGACATAGGGTTTGTTGAAGCTGTTTATGCGGGCGTTGAGCCGGTATTCGTCGGCGAAGAACTCGACCGGCGGTTTTCCCGCCCGGCCGGCCTCATAGACGTGCAGGATGTCGCCGCCGGCCGAAAAGGCCCTGCCCTCGGCCTTGACGACGACGACATCGACGCCCTGGTCGGTCTCCCAGGCGGAAAGGGCAACGTCGAGCGCCCTGATCATGCGGTGCGTCAAGGCATTGAGCGCCAGCGGCCGCGTCAAGGTGACGACGCCGGCCCGGCCCAGATGTTCGAAGCGGATCTCGTCGCCTCCGCCAAAATCCATCGTGAAAGAATCCCTCCCCCGCGCCGCCGGGATTGAAGTGCTAAAGGGTGGCGCATGGGTGCGTCAATGCCAAGCCCTGCCGGGCGTGTATCAGTTTGGGCTCGGAAGTGGAAAGACGCCATCCTTTGCGTCCCGGCCAAATGGTGCGGGAGAAAGGCGCTTGCCGCGCTGTCACGCCAAGGCCTTCCAGCGGCGGGCATGGTCAGGAACACCGGCGGGCGAGGCCTGCCCGCCGACAGCCGCTTCCTAGATCGCAGGCTTGAACTGAGCTTCGCGCGGTCTTGGCCGCCAGCGGCACTCGGTGTTAGAGATTGGCCGCCAAGCCTCGAACCGGATGGTGAGCCATGCCGCACTTTTTGCGCCTTGCCTTTGTTCTGGGTGGCTTCCTGGCCATCTGCTCCGCCAATGGCCTGGCCAGGGCGGCCGATGTCGAGGATCTCTACAGATCCCAGACCATCGTCACCGGCCAGGGCGAGCCAAACCGCCAGGCAGGTTTCAAGATCTGCCTCGACGCGGTCCTGGTCCGGGTTTCCGGCGACCAGCGTCTGCTGGCAAAACCTGAGCTGACAGCGCTGCGCGACAAGGCCGGCAGCTTCGTCACCGGCTTCCGTTACCGCGACCGCATGGAAGGCATTCCAGTGCATGACGAACAGGGCACCCATGACAGGCCTCACGATCTCTTTTGCCAGTACACGCCGGCGACGATCGACCCGGTTCTGGCTTCGCTCGGCAGCAAGCCCTGGCTGGCCGAACGGCCGACGCTCTCGGTCGTCCTGGCTGTGGACGACTCGCGCCGACATTTCGTCCTTGCCAATGATGGGGACGAAAATCCGTACATGATAGAGTCTTTTCAATCGGCCGCTGACCCCATGGCGATGTCGATTGTCGTTCCGAACAAGGCCACGCTCGCCAAGGCCGGACTCACTTTCGAAGAGGTGGGGCCTATCTCACCCGAACTGCTAGGCAGTGTTGCAAGAAGTATTGGCAGCCGCCAGGTCTTGGGCGGCAGCCTCATGTGGAGCGACAAGGAGTTGGGCTGGATCGCCGACTGGCGGCTGGCGATGGCCGGCAAGACATATCAGTGGCAAGTGCGCGGCGTCAGTTTCGACGAGGCGTTCCGCGTTGCTGTCAAAGGCGCGGCGCAGATCCTGTCGGGCAACGGCCAACCGGAATAGAATTGGAACGGACTGCTGGCACAAACGTATCGCATTGGTCAGCGGCAAGGGCTCGTGATAAAAGCCGCCGATCTGGAGTTTTGGCGATGAACAAATTCACCCCCGCAAAGCCAGCCGGCGCTCGCAGCGTCGACGACATCACCGGCAGCCGCCGCCTGCGCCGCATGCGCAAGGCAGACTGGTCGCGCCGTCTGGTGCAGGAGAACCGGCTCTCGGTCGACGATTTGATCTGGCCGATCTTCGTCGTCGACGGCAAAAATGTGCGCGAGCCGATCGCCGCCATGCCCGGGGTCTTCCGCCTGTCGATCGATCTCGCCGTCAAGGAGGCCGAACGCGCGGCAAAACTCGGCATTCCCGCACTTGCCACCTTCCCCAATGTCGACATCTCGCTGCGCGACCAGACCGGCTCGCACATTCTCGACCCCGACAACGTCATCAACCGCGCTACCCGCGCGATCAAGGACGCGGTGCCGGAGATCGGCATCATCACCGACGCCGCGCTCGACCCGTTCACCAGCCATGGTCATGACGGCATCCTGCGCGACGGCATCATCGTCAACGACGAGACGGTGGAACAGGTGACCGCCGCGGCTGTCATCCAGGCGGCGGCCGGCGCCGACATCATCGCGCCGTCCGACATGATGGACGGCCGCATCGGCGCCATCCGCGACGCGCTCGACGCCAACGGTTTCCAGGACGTGGCGATCATGTCCTATGCGACCAAATTCGCCTCGGCCTTCTACGGTCCCTATCGCGAAGCGGTGGGCACCGCCGGCCTGCTCAAGGGCGACAAAAAGACGTATTACATCGACCATGCCAATTCCGACGAGGCGGTGCGCGAAGCCGAACAGGATATCACTGAGGGCGCCGACATGCTGATGGTCAAGCCGGGCCTGCCCTATCTCGACATCATCCGGCGGCTGAAGGACGAGTTCCAGATGCCGACCTTCGCCTACCAGGTGTCGGGCGAATATTCGATGATCAAGGCCGCCGCCGCCAATGGCTGGATCGACGGCGAGAAGGCGATGCTGGAATCGCTGCTCGCCTTCAAGCGCGCCGGTTGCGACGGCATTTTGACCTATTTCGCCCCCGAAGTGGCGATGATGCTGAAGGGATAGGCCACTAGGTCGTTTGGAATTTTAGCGCAATCCGCTAGAATGAATTCATGAGCAGGAATGAGGTCATAGAGCGGTTGCAGAGAAATGCAGATGCCATCAAAGGCATGGGCGCGACTTCGCTTTATCTCTTCGGATCGACTTTGCGGGGCGACGCAGGGGCCGACAGCGATCTCGACCTCTTCATCGATTATGATCCTGGAAGGCGCTTTTCGCTGATCGATCTGGTCGGCATCAAGCAATTTCTTGAAGAGAAGATGTCAGCGGAGATCGATATCACCACCCGCGACAGCCTCAATCCCATGTTGAAGGCCGATATCGAACGATCTGCTATGCGCATATTCTGATGGCAGTGCGCCGGATCGAACCGATTCGCCGGATCTTTCTTCTCCGCACATGTAACTAGCGCGGCAGCAACGGCGGGTTCTCGCCGGCGAGGCTGCTGGCTTGTCTTCAGAGCCGACAGTCCGATCGTCGCCCTAAAAATACCGCTTGCAATTCGCAATCAGTCTGCTACGAAACAACTGCTTGCAAAATACAACTGGTTATCGAGGAGGCTCGCATGTCCAAACTACGTGTCAACGCTTTCAGCCTGTCGCTCGACGGCTACGGCGCAGGTCCTGATCAGGACCTGCAAAATCCGCTCGGTGTCGGCGGGGAATCCCTGCACAAATGGGCCTTTAGCACCCGCACCTTCCGCAAGATGTTTGGCGAGGAAGGCGGCGCGGACGGGACTGACGAGAACTTCGCGGCGCGCAGCTTCGAGAATGTCGGCGCCTGGATCCTCGGCCGCAACATGTTCGGGCCGATCCGCGGCGAATGGCCTGACGATAGCTGGAAAGGCTGGTGGGGCGACAACCCGCCCTATCACGTGCCGGTTTTCGTGCTGACCCACCACAAGCGCGAACCGATCGTCATGGAGGGCGGCACGACCTTTTATTTCATCACCGACGGCATCCATTCGGCGCTTGAACAGGCAAAAGCAGCGGCGGACGGCAAGGACGTGCGGGTGGGCGGCGGCGTCGCCACCATCCAGCAATATCTCCAGGAGAAGCTGATCGACGAGATGCATCTGGCGATCGCGCCGGTGCTGCTCGGCGCGGGCGAGAACCTTTTTGCCGGCCTCGACATGGTCAAGCTCGGCTATGTCTGCAGCGAGCAGGTTGCGACGCCGCTCGCCACGCACGTCGTCATCAAGCGTGCTTGAGCCCCGAGGTTATCAAGGTGGCGAAACCTTCGGTGCAGGCCCATTTCTCCCCGTTACTATACGGGGAGAAATGCCCGGCAGGGCAAGGGGCGGCGCAATCGGTTGAATGTTGAATATTGTGTTGCCGAGAATGCCACCGATGGCAATATGGGGGCAGAATAAGTTTCGCCCATGCAGCGATTTCACCGAGTTCAACTGTCTAAGTCAGCGCTGCCCCTCATCCGCCTGCCGGCACCTTCTCCCCGTATAGTGACGGGGAGAAGGGAGAACCTTCAGTACTTCTCCGGAACGTAGAGCTCGCGCGGCAGGGTCTGGCGCTCGTATTCGGGGTTGAAGACGCGCTCCGGCAGCGTGATCTCCTCGTGCGGCACCTCTTCATACGGCATCTGCTTGAGCAGGTGATCGATGCAGTTCAGTCGCGCCCGCTTCTTGTCGTTGCCTTCGACGATGAACCAAGGGGCTTCCGGGATGTTCGTGCGGATGAAGGTCTCTTCCTTGGCCTTGGTGTACTGTTCCCAGCGGATGCGCGACTGCAGGTCCATCGGCGACAGTTTCCACTGCTTCATCGGATCGTGGATGCGCATCAGGAAGCGCATCTGCTGTTCCTCGTCGGTGATCGAGAACCAGTATTTGACCACGGTGATGCCCGAGCGAACCAGCATGCGCTCGAACTCCGGCACGTCGCGGAAGAATTCTTCGACCTGATCGGGCTGGGCAAAGCCCATCACCCGTTCGACGCCCGAGCGGTTGTACCAGGAGCGGTCGAACAGCACGATTTCGCCACCGGCCGGCAGATGCGGGACATAGCGTTGGAAATACCATTGCGACTTCTCGCGTTCGGTCGGCGCCGGCAGTGCCACGACACGGCAGATGCGCGGATTGAGCCGCTGGGTGATGCGCTTGATGACGCCGCCCTTGCCGGCCGAATCGCGCCCCTCGAAGATCACCACCAGCTTCTTCTTGTGGTAGGCGACCCAGGACTGCAGCTTGATCAGTTCGGACTGTAAGGTGATCAGGTCGCGAAAATACTGCATGCGATCGATCGAAGGCGGATGCGCGTTCTTGTAGATCTTGGCGATCTCCATCGACAGCGCCGGCTCCGACATTTCGAGCTCATAGTCCTCGTCGAGCGTGTCGGCGAGCTCGGCCTCAAGCCAGTCCTTGGCAGGAGAATTCTGTTTTAGCTCGATCATATCAGCTGCTCCACCTGCAAGCCCTGTCGATCCACGTCCGGCGCGCCCCAAACCCCTGGCTTGCGTCTCGGAGCGCCAACACCTGAGCCGACTTCAATATAGGCCGGCAATGACGGTTTTATTGCAGCCTGGAACATGAAGTCGCCGCTGCAAATCCCGTGAGGCATGATCGATCCGTTGTCGTGGCATGGCGACAAACCGCTCAAATTGTCCTACAAATAGCGGCCACATTCGGGGCGGCCTTCCCCAACGCCCCTTCCCCAATGCAATAGCGAGGACTGACATGGAATACCGCACTCTCGGCCGTTCCGGCCTGAAGGTTTCGACGCTGACCATGGGCACGATGACTTTCGGCGGCGCCGGCGCGTTTTCGGCTGTCGGCAAGACCGATCTCGACGAGGCGCGCCGGATGATCGATCTCTGCATCGATGCCGGCATCAACGTCATCGACACCGCCAATGTCTATTCGAACGGCATTTCGGAAGAGATCATCGGCGAAGCGCTCGGCGGCAAGCGCAAGGGCGACGTGCTGATCGCCTCCAAGGCGCGGATGCGGATCGGCAACGGTCCGAACGATGAAGGCCTGTCGCGTCATCACCTGATCCGCGAATGCGAGAAGAGCCTGAAGCGGCTCAAGACCGACGTCATCGACATCTACTTCCTGCACGAATGGGATGGCGTGACACCGCTGGAGGAAACCATCGCCGCGCTCGACACGCTGGTTGCCCAGGGCAAGATCCGCTATGTCGGCTGTTCCAACTATTCCGGCTGGCAGGTGATGAAGGCGCTCGGCATCAGCGACAGCCATCACCAGCCACGCTTCGTCACCCAGCAGATCCACTACACGCTGGAAGCGCGCGAGGCGGAATATGAATTGCTGCCGATTTCCGTCGACCAGGGGCTGGGCGTTCTGGTCTGGAGCCCGCTTGCCGGCGGATTGCTGTCCGGCAAATACCGCCGCGACAGCCCCACCGCCCGCCAGCTTGCCGGCTGGTCCGAACCGCCGATCCGCGACGAGGACCGGCTGTGGCGGATCGTCGACGTGCTTGTCGAGATCGGCACGCAACGCGGCGTTTCGGCGGCGCAGGTGGCATTGGCCTGGCTGCTCGGCCGACCTGCGGTCTCCTCGCTGGTGATCGGCGGCAGGACCGAAACGCAGTTCAGGGACAACATCGCGGCGGCAAGCCTGGTGCTCACCGGCGAGGAACGCGGTCGCCTCGACGCGGTCAGCCGGCCGCCTTTGCTCTATCCCTACTGGCACCAGCAGCTGACGGCAAAGGACCGCTTCGGCCCCGCCGATCTGGTTCTTGACCGCAGCGGCATCTGACGAGCGGGCCCCGAGGCACGCGACGTCCTGAAGCGCGTCGCGTTTGAGGCACCGCGCTTTAGATCTTCGTTTTCATGCATGTCGTTCTCCCAAAACCGGGACCACTTTTGGGCGACATGCATTAACCCTGGATAAATCGCCAGACCTCGGGATCAGGGTCGATCTGGCCGCTGAGGACAAAGTATTTGTAGAGGACGAGCAGGGAAATCGCCTGTTCGGCCTGCTCGTTGGAGAATTGGCGGCAATAGGCGTTGGCCGCGGCGATAATGCGTTCCGCCTCGGCCGGATGCCGCTCGAAATATGCCACGCGTTCCGCAAGGTTGGAGAAATCCGCTTCGAGCGGCACATAGTGGACACCAGCCTCAAGTTGCTTTTCCGCGAACCATGTCTCGTATGTCGGCGACGGCATCAGGCAGAGTGAATTCGAATTCAGGATCCATTTGAGGTTGGTCGCAACGTCGTTGCCTTCGAGCGAGACGATGTAGCGGTAACGCAGCTGTTGGCTGATGCTGAGAAAAGGCTTGCTGTACTCAGCCGGCGCGTACGACTTGTGTGACCCGGCGTCGCAGAACGGCAGATCGCGCACGGCGTCCAGGAACCTCGTCCGTTTCGGATTGTTGAGGTCGCCGCGCCAGACCACCACCGGGCGCTTGTCGGCGAAGGCAATTGCGTCGGCCGGCATGTGGAAGTGTCGGAACTTGTTGAATTTCATGATGACCGCATTGCCGTTGTCGGCGCGGATCGGCCGATCCTTGACGAGCGTCGGCACCTTCGGCACCTCGATGACGTCGCCGAATTCGACGTCGACGAGCAACGCCGGGTCAAAATAGCGGGCGAACTCCCTGAGGTCGTAATAGTACATGGTCGGCGTGGGGGGCAAATTGTCGAGACGCACCGCCGCCGGGCTGGGCGAAAACGCGTCCTGCAACTCGTTATAGTAATTCAGCCGCCGCCGCACCGCTTCATCCGAGAGCCTGGCCCGTTCGAGACGGCCCGCCAACCGCCAACGGAAGAGAGCCTGCGGTGCGATATCGCGCAAGACGTTTCGCGCATAGTAGAAAACCCTTGCCGTCGTTCGTTGTATGGTGGCCATAATTCACTATCAAAACAAACGGCAGATCGCGCCATCTCAGCGCCCCGGCTCCCCCTACACCATTGTGCCGCGCATCTTGCAAGCCCCGGACCATCATCGACGCCAACGGCCGGCACTATCGCTTCAGCTGTTGTGTTTGACGGCTAATGCTCCTAGGCAGGGTCAGAGCCGCTAAAAGCAATTCCAGGAAAAGTGTGAAACGGTTTTCCCGGGAAAAGCGCGTAGCGCTTTCCCTAGGGGATTGCGTCAAACAAAGAGATGGAGCGATTCTGCGTTTCCGTGAAACGACGAACCGGTCCAGCAGTGAAAAGGAGCCGATATGGCGCGACCACCAAATTACGATCAGGAACGCAAGGAACGCGACCGCCAGAAAGCGGCCAAGAAGGCCGAGAAGCAGGCGGCCAAGGTTGCGGCGAGGGAACGTTCGAAGCCCGAGGACGACACCGAAGGCGAAACCGAAACGGCAAAGTGACGGCAAAAGGCCCGCGGATGCGGGCCATGCCTCAATCCAGATCGCCGCCCAGATGGCTGGCTTGTGTCAGGCGGGCGCCTTGTCGCTGACAAAGACGTCCACTTCGCGTGCTGCCGCGATGAAGGCGCGCCTGGCGTTCATCGCCGGCTTGTCGCCGGCCAGCGCGTCATGGCAGGCTTGCAGGGCAGCGCGATGCTTGGGGCTCCGCTTGCCGGGCCAGCTGTTGAGGAGGTAGTCGGAAGCCTCACGCGCCGTCCGCAAGAGCTGAGTGCTTCCCGCCGCGACTGACTTTACAGTCACAGGTGTTTCAAATCGGTTGTTTTCCATCGCCGCTCCTTACGCCATCGGCGTCTGTGAAGCGAGGCCGAAAGTGCGCGTAGGGCGAGACGACGCCTTTTGAGCGACCAGTGCCCTGTAGGCGCTTTAACCGCCGACGACGGCAAAGCCTCTGGCGCGAAGCCCACGGCGATCGTTGGCGAGCGACGTCACCAGCCGGTCGCGGCTGCCGACAATGTGGCCCGAAAGCAGGCGGGCGGCTTCATCGGCATCGCCGAGGCGTGCCGCCGCCAGAATGGCGCGATGTTCGGCCCAGGCGCGGTTGAGGGCCGCTTCGTCGCGAACCTCCAGCCAGCGCGCCCGCGACAGGCGCGTCATGGCATCGCGGACCGCCCGGAACAGGAATTCGTTGCCCGACAGACGCGCCAGTTCGATGTGAAAATCCATGCCGACGCGATGCCATTCCTCGCGCGGCGTGCCGTTGTCGCAGGAGTCGAGCATCGCCTCGATGACATCGACGGCGCTCCGGTCCACCAGGCGGCATGTCAGGCGAACTGCCGCAACCTCGACCACCTCCCTGTAGACGGCGATCTGCTGGAGCTCGGCCAGGTTGATGGGCGACACCGTCCAGCCCCGCCCGTCCCTGCCGACCAAGCCCTCGGTCTCGAGCCGCAGAAGTGCTGCCCTGACCGGGGTTCGCGACGCGCCGAAGCGGCTTTCGATCCAGCGCTCGGTCAGCTTCTCGCCAGGACCGATCTCGAGGCCCAGAATCATTTGTCGAAGCTGTTTTTCGACGCTCTGCATCTGCGACATTGTCGTTTCCATTTTCGGGCCGTTACGGCTTTGAACCGTTTGCGGGGCTTGCCGACTGCGTTTCCCGTTCACGTTTGACAGGGTTGCATTGACAGCGGCCAGGCTTGCGTCCATGACGAGTACCATCTTGGTATCCCAAATTGGTATCCGCAGCAACCCGCGGTTCGGCGTTGCTCGGAACAGGACATATGACATGCCGCAGAACGCGCCCCCGGCGACCGACAGCGCTTACAACATCCACTGGCGGCGCAATCTGTTCGTGTGTTTTGCCGGTTCGTTTTCGACGCTTGTCGCCATGACGCTGCTCCTGCCGTTCCTGCCGCTCTATATCGAGCAGCTCGGCGCCGAGGGCCACGCGGCGATCGTGCAATGGTCGGGGATCGCCTATGGAGCGACCTTCTTCGCGGCGGCACTGGTGGCGCCGCTCTGGGGACGTCTCGGCGACCGCTATGGCCGCAAGGTGATGCTGGTACGCGCCAGCTTCGGCATGGCCATATGCATGTCCCTAACGGGCATGGTGCAGACGGTCTGGCAACTGGTGCTGCTTCGGCTGCTGATCGGTTTTGCCGGCGGCTATTCCTCGGGATCGACCATCCTCGTCGCCATGCAGACACCAAAGGAGCGTTCCGGCTGGGCGCTGGGCCTGCTGTCGGCCGGCATCACCGGTGGTGCACTGGTCGGCCCGCTGGTTGGCGGCGCCCTGCCTCCGCTGATCGGCATCCGCGCCACCTTCCTCTTGTCCGGCGGCGTCATCTTCCTGGCGTTCCTGGCGACCACCTTTCTGATCAAGGAAAATCCCCGGCCGAAAACAGCAGATGCGGCTGCGAAGCGGAAGCCGAAAGGCGGCTGGGCACAAATACAGGACAAGCGTCCTGTTATCGCCATGCTGGCGACTGGCATGCTGTTGAGTTTCGCCACCATGTCGATCGAGCCGATCATCACCGTTTATGTGCAGCAGCTCATCGAAGACCAGAGCCGCGTGACGCTGATCTCAGGCGTCGTCATGTCGGCGGCCGCGCTTGGCGCCATCCTGTCGGCTTCGCGTCTTGGCAAGCTCGCCGACCGCATCGGTCACTGGAACGTCGTCATCGGCGCGCTTGCCGTCTCGGCGCTGCTGCTGATCCCGCAGGCCTTCGTGACGCAGAGCTGGCAACTCATCGGCCTGCGCTTCCTGATGGGCCTGGCGCTGGGCGGGCTGTTGCCCTGCATCACCAGCGTCATCCGCCACAATGTTCCCGACGGTGTCGGCGGCAATGTGCTCGGGCTGTCGATCTCCGCCCAATATGTCGGGCAGGTCGCCGGCCCCTTGCTGGGCGGCTTTGCCGGCGGCCATTTCGGCATGCGCTCGGTGTTTCTGGGCACATCCGTCTTGATGGCCGGCGGTGCGGTGTATAACTGGCTGGCGCAGTCACGCCGCGAGCAGGACATGCTCGCCAACGTCGGCAAGCCCTGACGGGGTTGGCGTATCTCTCTGATCTCACGGAGCCCTGGACATGGCCGAGCAATCTTCCGTCAACAGCGGCCGTATCCTCGTCCTGGCCGGCGGCCTCTGCGGTGCCGCCGGCGTGGCGCTGTCAGCCGCGGCGGCGCATCTGGGCGGTGCCTTCGTCGGCACCGCCGCTTCCTTCCTGCTCATGCATGCGCCGGTCTTCCTTGCCGCCGGATTGCTTGGGGCGAACCGGATCCTGCGCACCGGCAGCCTGGTCCTGCTGGTCGGGGTTCTGTTGTTCTGCGGCGATCTGCTGGCCCGCGATTTCCTCGGCTCACGGCTGTTCCCGCTGTCGGCGCCGATCGGCGGCACCTTGCTCATCGCCGGCTGGCTGGCGATTGCTGCCTCGGCGCTGGTGCGGGCGCGTTCCTGACGCCTCTCGGCGCCGTGCGCGATACCCGAGCCTGCGCCCGTCAAACATCGTTCTGTGATGCGGTTAGTCCTGCCGGCGCCCGGGTTGGATGAGCAATTCGCGATTGCGCCGCCGCAGCCTCGCCAACCGACGCCCCTCCGGCCGCTCGGAGGCCGGCGCGATGCCCCAGTAGTTGCGATAGATGTCTTCGAACAGATAGCTCACGGGATGCATGATGTGCACTCCTTTCAAAACTTGAATCGATCCAATCCGTCGCCACGAAAATGCAGCGCCGATCAGCTCCGCTTGCGCTCCACGAGGAACCGCGGCTCGCGAACCCATGGGCTGGCCTTGCCACGGCGCCTCCGCGTCGCGGCGCTTGACGAGACGCTCCAGTCGTTGCGGTAGATGTCTTCGAATAGAAAATTGACGGGATGCATGATACGTCTCCCTGGGGATTGAATCGATCCAATCGAGCAGCAAAGTCATTCATTTGGATCGATTCAAACATACACCTCGCCTGGCCTGCTTATCAAGCCAAAATTTGAACCGATCCAACGAAAGTGTTAGATGGGATGGAGTCAGGAGACGAAGATGGCGCCATTGACCTCTGCAAAGACAAGACCGGTTCGGCTGGCGGACATTGCAAAAGCGGCCGGCGTGTCGCACGGCACCGCGTCCAATGTGTTTGCCCGCCCGGAGATCGTGCGCGAGGAGGTTCGCGAACGGGTCAAGGCGGCAGCCGAGGCGATGGGATATGGCGGACCCGACCCCAAGGGTCGGCTGCTGCGCGCCGGCAAGGTCAACGCCATCGGTGTCGCCACCGCGGAACCGTTGTCGTATTTCTTCGACGACCCTTTCGCCCGCGTGATGATGGCCAGCATCTCGCAGGCTTGTGACGCCACCGGCGCGGGGATCTCGCTGGTCTCGGCCGCCAACAGCGAACAGCTCGCCTGGAACATCCAGAGTGCGCTTGTCGATGGCTTCATCGTCTTCTGCGTCGAGGGCGGTTCAAAGCTGGTCGAACTGGCGCGCGACCGCAAACTCCCCTTTGTCGCACTCGATCTCGATTCAGACGACGACGAGGCGGTCGCGGCGATCGGCGTGGACAATATCGCCGGGGCAAGCCTGGCGGCGCGCCATCTGACCGAGCTCGGGCATCGCCGCTTTGCCGTGCTTGCCCTGCCATGCGCCGATTCCGGCTTTGGTCCGACCACGCAGGAGCAGATGGAGAAGGCCCTCTATTCCGGGACGCGCGACCGCCTGCGTGGCTACTTCGCGGAACTCTCGCGCGTCGACATCGATGTCTCGCGTGTGCCGATCTACGAGACGGAAAACAACGAGGAGAGTGTGTGGGCCGGCCTCGATCATATTTTCGCCGACGCCGAGACACCGACCGCCATCCTGGCCATGTCGGACAGGATCGCACTCCATGCGCTGGACTGGCTGCGGCAGCATGACATCACGGTGCCGGGCGACGTTTCGATCGTCGGCTTCGACGGCGTCCCGGAAGGAGCGGTTTCCAAGCCGCCCCTGACCACAATCGTCCAGCCGATCGCCGAGATGGGCCGCCTTGCCGTCAAGGCGATCCTTGAAAATGACGGCTCGTTCAGCCGGCGATTGCTGCCGGTCGACCTCGTGGTGCGGGCCTCATCCGGCCCCTCACCCGCCTGACGCCTCGAGCCCCATCACCGGCCCATTCTTGCCGCCATCGACATGCCGAAGGACGGATGGACGGGCGGTGCCGCGTTGCGAACCGGCCTGCTTTTGCCGGACCAGCCAAGGCTCGAAATCCATTCGAGATAGTAGGCGAGCGCGAACTGCATGGCGATGCCGGCTGATATCAGCAGGCTGTCATAGGCAAATCCGCCCGGATTGATCAGCTTCAGCACCTGCGCCGCCATTGCAAGCACCGTGCCGGCGATGAAAACCGGCAGCGATCGTTTGCCCAATATGGCAAGCGGATGATCGCGGCCGGTGCGGAAAAGGTTCGAAACGGCCGGGAATGCAACGATCAGATAGCTCACAGCCAAAATATGCAGCAGCCTCGGCAGTGACAGGAAGGTCTTGTCGAAGCCGGTCAGCACCGGGGGCAGGCCAAACCAGGAGATATGGCCCCAGAGCGGGCTGTGCACCCAGACCAGCGCCACAAAAGTGTAAGCCAAGGCAGCGCCGACCAGCCAGCGATTGACCGGAATTGTGCCACCGCGACGCACATGCAGCGTACCTGCCAGGCCGATGTTGAAAAGGAACTGCCACGACAGCGGGTTGAGGAACCAGAAGCCGGGCTCCGGATAGTTCGCCGGAGCGATCTGGTAAATCCCCGCGACCAGCCACAGCGCGCCGGATGCGACCAGCGCCAAGACCGGCCGATAGCTGACGCAGAGCAGGAAGACCGGCGCCAGCAAGAGCAGCACCGCATAAACCGGCAGGATGTTGTTGTAGCCGAGCTGGTGGCCAAGCGTCACGATGCCGATCAGCACTTGCGGCGCATTCTTGATCAACGGCTCGATGTTGATCATCGTCAACAGCTCCGGTCGCCTGGCGAACACCGCCGCCGCGCAGAAGATCGCCATCACCACCATGGTGGTGACGATGTGGGCGGTATAAAGCACACCGGCGCGGCGCCACATCTTCAACGTCGCCAGCAGCCGGTTTCCAGGCTGGAACTTCTTGCCATAGGCGAGCGCGACCGCCATGCCGGATATCAGAACGAAGACCTCGGCCGCATCCGAAAAGCCGAAATTCTTGTAAGTCAGATACTCGAAAGCGGTACCCGGCACATGGTCGACGAAAATGGTCAGCAGCGCGAGAGCGCGGAACACATCGATACGCGTGTCGCGCTCCGAGATGCGCTCAGCGCGATCCGGCACACGCGAATCGCGGTCCGGGACACGCGAATCGCGGTCTGGGACACGCATATGGCGGTCCGGGGAAATCTGGGTGGTCATCGGAAAAAAGGCCTCAAAGCTGGTTGTTCATACCGGCAATGCGACCCCCGGCGCACCGCATCGATTCCTCCCGGAGAATGTTATCGGCGAGGAAACGGACTGTAATGCGCCCGGTTCAATCAACTTTCGCGGAGCTTGAAAATATTGCGTTTTGAAGCCGGCAAACTGACCGAAATCATCATGAAATCAAAAGGATGAGGCAATGACTGGAGAGACCTCACAGGATGGTGCGTTACAGCGTGATCTTGCCTTCCGCTACCGCCTTTACTGCCCGGCGGATTCTACCGGCGAATGCTTCTTCCTGCTGCATGGGTCGGGTGTCGACGAGACGACATTGGTACCGCTGGCAAGAGAGATCGCGCCGCGTGCGATGCTGATCGCGGTGCGCGGCCGCATTGTCCAGGATGATGGTTTCCGCTGGTTCGCACGCATCACGCCGACCCAATTCGAGCAGCACAGCATCCGCACCGAGACCGATGCCTTTGCGGGCTTCGTCACCGACGCGGCCACGCGCCACCATCTCGACCTTTCCAGCACGAATTTCCTTGGCTATTCGAACGGCGCCAATCTGGTTTCGAGCCTGATGCTGCTGCATCCCGGCCTAGTCGAACGCGCCGCACTGCTGCGGCCGATGCCGGTGCTCGATGACGTGCCGGCGGCGGATCTGTCAAAGGCGCGGGTGCTGATCATCGCCGGTGCCGCGGATCTCACCTACGCGCCCTTCGCGCCGGCACTCGTCACGCTCCTCAGCAAGCACGGCGCCGAGATCGATGCCCGGATTGTCCCATCGGGTCACGAATTCGGCAGCGCCGACGCGGCAATCGTCAGGCAGTGGCTGGCGAAATCGGCGGCGGTGGCGAAGGCAGGCTGATGGGCCCTCGAAAACGATTGCGGGTCTCGATCAGCGGGCGGTCGCCATCCGGGCCATCCCCGCCGATAGTGCTGCCCAAGTGTCCACGATCCTGGCTACACAAGGGGCCGGTGTGCCGCCACTCGCCGCCGGGCCGCGCCGGTGGGTACATACACCTGCCGCCGAATGGAGGTTGCTTACGCCCGTCCCATCCTGTTCCAGGCATCCAGCCCGGCGATCTTGTAGGCTTCGGCGAGCGTCGGATAGTTGAAGGTGTTGTTGACGAAGAAGTCGACGGTGCCGCCGAGATTGATCACCGCCTGGCCGATGTGAATGAGTTCGGTGGCGCCCTCGCCGACGATATGCGCGCCGAGCAGGCGGCGCGTCTCGATCGAGAACAACAGCTTCAGGAAGCCGGTGTTGACGCCCATGATGTGGCCGCGCGAGGTCTCGCGAAAACGCGCCACGCCGACCTCATAAGCCGCACCGCTCTCGCGCACTTGTTCCTCGGACTGGCCGACCGTCGAAATTTCCGGCACTGCGTAGATGCCGTATGGAAAGGTCTCCGGCGGCGGCGGCAAGGGCACGCCGAAAGCATGGCAGGCCGCCACCCTGCCCTGCTCCATCGAAGTCGAGGCGAGGCTCGGAAAGCCGATGACATCGCCGGCGGCGTAGATGTTGGGCACGCTGGTCTGGAAGGATTGCGGATCGACCTTGATACGCCCCCTGGAGTCGGCCTCGATGCCGACGACATCCAGGCCCAGGCTGCCGACATTACCGGTGCGGCCGGCGGCGTAGAGCACGACCTCGGAACGGATGGTGCGGCCATCGGCCAGTTCCACCTCGGCAGCGTCCGGCTTGGAGCGGATTTCCTTCACCGCGCTGCCAAGCCGGATGGTCATGCCGCGATCGCGCATCTGGTGGATGAAATCATCGACGATCTCGCGGTCGACGAAATCGAGGATGGAGCTGCGCGGCTCGACCAAGGTCACCGGCACATCGAGCGCGGAAAAGATCGTCGCGTATTCGACGCCGATGACGCCGGCGCCGATCACCGTCAGCGTGCGCGGCAAGCGGTCAAGCTCCAGCATCTCGTCGCTGTCGAAGACGCGGGCCTTGTCGAAAGGCACTTCACTTGGCCGGTGCGGCCTTGTGCCAACCGCGATCAGTGCATTGGCAAAACCGACCTCACTGTAATCGCCTGTGTCGGTGGTCAGGCTGACCTTGTTGGGGCTGAGAAATTTTACCGCGGCGCGGGCGCTCTTGACCGTGTTGCGCATGAACTGGTGCTGCAGCACCTCGACCTCGTGGTCGAGCGTCTTGTGGAGGCGCTCGACCAGATCGCCGACCGAGATATCCTGCTTTACCCGGTAGCCGCGCCCGTAAAAGCCACGCTCGCGCCAGCCGGACAGGTTGAGCACCGTTTCACGCAGTGTTTTCGACGGAATGGTGCCGGTATGCACGGAGACACCGCCCAGGCGCCGGCCGCGGTCGACCACCAGAACCGATTTGCCGAGCTTGGCCGACTGCACCGCGGCGCGGCGGCCGGAGGGGCCGCTGCCGATGACCAGCATGTCGTAATCCATATTGCCCCGTTCCCCCGCCCCTGAGCGCTTTGTTGCGCCGCAGCAAGCTAATGCCATCCGCGCCGCAAATTCAACCAATTCGGATTGCATCTGACGCCGAATGAGCTTGCGCGCCGCAAAAAGCCCGATCTTGATTCCGCTACAAGTCTTCACCATTTCATTGGTGAGCGGCCCGCACCCTATGCCAGGCCCTATTACGAGGAAATGACATGAACGCGCGCGTTCTCGACGGCGAAATCATCACCAGCAGGCTCGACGATGTCAGGGCCTATGACGGCGTGCGCACGAAGCGTGTCCTGGCCTTCGTGATCGACTATATCATTGTCGCGCTGCTCACCATTCCGTTTGCCATACTGGTGTTCTTCCTCGGGCTTTTGACGCTCGGCCTTGGCTGGATGCTGTTCGGCATCCTGGTGCCGGCCGTCGCCATCCTCTACATCTGGAATACGCTGGGCAGCGCCGACCAGGCCACCACGGGCATGAAGTTGATGGGCATCCGGCTCGACCGGCTCGACGGCAGGCCGATCGACGGTCTCACCGCGGTCGTCCATTCGGTGCTGTTCTGGGCCGGCAACGTCATCCTGTCGCCGCTGGTGCTGCTAGTGACGCTGTTTTCCGACCGCAAGCGCACCTTGCACGACCTTTTGCTTGGTACCGTCGTCAGCCGCACCGACCGCTGAAACGGCCCTCTGAAGAGCAGTCGCAATCGATTAAGCGCAAATGTGAAGGCGTCGAGTCGACCACGCCCTCACAATCCTGTTGAATTTTTCGCCGTCCGCGCCAAAGGTAGAGCGATTCGAAGGAGTGTTTCCAAGGCTCGATGACGCAGCATCCGACCCAGTCGCCGCAGTTCTTCCTGACCGCGCCATCGCCGTGCCCCTATCTCGACGGCCAGTTCGAGCGCAAGGTGTTCACGCATCTGGTCGGCGACAAGGCCGCGGAGATGAACGACCTGTTGACGCAAGGTGGCTTCCGGCGCTCGCAGAATATCGCCTACAGGCCGGCATGCGAGACCTGCCGCGCCTGTGTCTCGGTACGCATCCTCGCCCAGGAATTCGTCGCCAGCCGCAACATGAAACGCGTGCTGCAGCACAATTCCGACCTCGTCGGCCACATGCACAATGCCGAGCCCTCGACCGAGCAATATTCCCTGTTCCGCAGCTACCTCGATGCCCGCCACCGCCGTGGCGGCATGTCCGACATGACCGTGCTCGACTACGCCATGATGGTCGAGGATACCCATGTCGACACCAAGGTGATCGAGTATAGGCGGCGCGGCCCCGACACGTTCATCACTGGCAAGGGCCAGGGCGAGCTGATCGCGGTGGCGCTCACCGACAAGATGGCCGACGGCCTGTCGATGGTCTATTCCTATTTCAATCCCGATTTCGAGGAGCGATCGCTCGGCACGTTCATGATCCTCGACCACATCGCCCGCGCCAGGGCGATGGGCCTGCCCCATGTCTACCTCGGCTACTGGGTCAACGGCTCGCGCAAGATGAATTATAAGATGCGCTTCATGCCGCAGGAGCATCTCGGCCCGAAAGGCTGGGAGCGCTACACCAACGAAGCGGTTTTACGCTAGTTACTCCCGCCGCATGTCGTCTCATGATGCTCACACCAAAGGACTTCTGCTCACCGCGCTTGGCGGGCTGACGCTTACCGTGGACATCCCGCTGATCCGGCTCGCCCACGGCGAGGCGTGGACGATCTTGCTGCTGCGCACCGCCTGCACCTTGGCCGCCGCACTGATCGTGTGGACCATCTGGCGCTCGTTCAGCAAAAATGCGCCACAGCTCATTCCGGGCTGGTCGGGCCTAATCGTTTCCGCGATCTACGGGCTCGGCGCGATCGCCTTCATCACCGGCGTCTACAACACCTCGACCGCCAACCTGGTTTTCATCCTGGCATTCACCACCATGTTCGCCGCGCTGCTGTCGTGGGTATTCCTGAAAGAGCGGCCGCGGCCACTGACCCTTGCGGCATTGGCAACGATGATAGTCGGCGTCGCCATCATCGTCGGCGATTCCGTCGGCACCGGATATCTGTTCGGCGACCTGATGGCATTGTGTTCGGCCTTCCTGATCGCTTGCGCCATCACCATCTCGCGTGCCAGCGGCAAGGACATGGGCTTTACCGCGCTGATCGGCGTCATCCTGCCTTTCGGGCTGGCGGCGTTCATGGTCTCCAAGACCGGCTTTCAGGTGGAGGCGCCATGGTGGATCATCCTCAACGGCGCCGTCATCATGCCGATCTCGTTCTTCTGCCTCGCCAACGGGCCGAAATACATTTCGGGACCTGAAGTGGCGATGTTCTACCTGCTCGAAACGGTGCTGGCGCCGGTCTGGGTGTGGATGATCTTCGACGAAACACCGACCCGCAACAGCCTGATCGGCGGCGGGATCCTGATCGTCACGTTGATCGCGCATTCGTTCTGGCAACTGAACGAGGGCCGCAGGCGTCGTAGTGACCTTGCGGTGCATCATCCGGTGTAGCGCAACCTTTCGGGATCAGCCACTGGCCTTCTTCTTGGCCAGGTCGGGTTCCGGCAGGGCCTCGATTTGCGGGCCAGCTTCGATTTCGGCCGGCGAACCAAGCGCGATTTCGTCGGCCAGTTCCACCTCGCGCAGCCATTCGCGCCAGATTGCGACCAACAGGGCCATCAGCACGGGGCCGATGAACAGGCCGAGGAACCCCATGGTCTTGACGCCGCCGATCAGACCGAAGAACGTCGGCAGGAAGGGCAGTTTTATCGGCCCGCCGACCAGCTTCGGGCGCAGTGTCTTGTCGACGATGAACAGCTCGACCGCGCCCCATAGAAACAGCGCCAGCCCGGCCATCGGCGATCCGCTGGCGGCGAGATAGATCGAGACCAGCGTGAAGGACAGTGGCGCACCGCCGGGGATCAGCGCCATGACGCCGGTCAGGGCGCCGAGCGTCACCGGCGACGGCACGCCTGCCAGCCAATAGGCAATACCCAGCACCAGCCCCTCGCCGATGGCGATGACGGTCATGCCGGTCACGGTCGACGATATCGTCGCCGGCACGACGCGCGAGATCCGCTCCCATCTGGTCGGCAAGATGCGTTCGCCGAGGCGGTCGACCTGGCCGGCAAAGTGCTCGCCGTCGCGATAGGCGAAGAACAGCGCGATCATCATGAACAGCAGCGTCAGGAGCAGGCCGAAGGCACTGCCGCCAGCCGCCAGCACGCCGCGGTAGATGCTGCCGATGTTAGCGCCGCTGACCAGCTGGATCAGTTCACCAATGCCGCCGGGATGGCCAAAATTGGTCGTCCATTGCTCGTTCAGCCACTCGCCCACGACAGGCATGGTGGCGATCCAGTGCGGCGTCACCGCGCCATGCCGGTTGGTCTCGATCGCCCAGGCGACCCACTCGCGGACCTCGTTGATCGCATAGGTGCCGGCGAAGGCGATCGGAATTACCAGGAAGGCAAGGATGAAGAGGATGGCAAAGGTCGCGGCGATGGTGCGGTTGCCGCCGACCGCGACAAGCAGGCGGCGGTAAAGCGGCCAGCTGGCGAAAGCGATGACGAGCGCCGCCAGCACCGGAAACAGGAAGCCGTGGAAGAAATAGACGCCGGCGGCGACGATCAGCACCAGCAGCCAGCGCGCCGCCGACAGCGGCGGAATGACGGCGGCCCGCAGCGGCGTCGACAGGCCGAACAGGCGCTGCTGCCGTTCCGGTTTCTGGATTTTTGCTTCCTTCAAACGCCTGCCTCTCCCGAACACCCTTCCCGCTTATGCACTGACATAGTGCAGCAATCGTGACGATAGTCCAAATGGTTGGGATCTCCCCCCTTGAGGGGGTGAGCAGCCGGTTCGCCGAAGGCGAATTCATCGTGCCGGTGGCACGATGAAAGGCCCGCGAACGCCGGGACGCTGCAAAGCAGCGGGGACCCGGCAGGGCTCTGTCAGTTGGCGATCCAGCCGGCCCTCGGCTATGGCCTCGGGCGTTCGAGCCCTTTGAAAGGTCCACTGGACCTTTCAATTTGCCTTCGGCAAACCGGACTCTCACCCCCCTCGAGGGGGGAGAGCAGCAGCGTCATCCAAACTTCCCCGTCCTCGGAAACCCCTTCGGCACCATGCGGCCGGCCGAGGCGCGGGCGCCGATCCATTCGGCCAGTTCCTCACGCGACCGGGTGAAGGTGCGGTCGGCTGAATCCTGCCAGGTGAGACCGCTCTCCAGCGTGAACGGCTTAAGGTCGAGAAGGCCGCCGTCCTTGTATTTCTGCAGGCGTACGCCCTTGCCGCGGCCCATCTCCGGAATTTCGGAGAGCGCGAACACCAGCATCTTGCGATTCTCGCCGACGATGGCGAGGTGATCGCCCGTAACTGGAATGCAGCGCTTGGCCTCGTCCGGCGACTTGACGTTCATCACCTGCTTGCCCTTGCGGGTATTGGCGACGACTTCTTCCTCGGGCACGATGAAGCCGTTGGCGTCATGCGAGGCCAACAGCAGCTTGCGCTTCGGATCGTGAACGAAGGCGGTGACGATGTCCTGATCATTGTCCATGTCGACGATGATGCGGATCGGCTCACCATGGCCGCGCCCGCCGGGCAGCCGGTCGGCGCCGATGGTGTAGAACTTGCCGCCGGTCGTGAAGACCAGCACCTTGTCGGTGGTCTGGGCATGGAAGGCGAGCTTGAGGCTGTCGCCCTCCTTGAAGGTCAGCGTCGAGAGATCGGCCAGATGCCCCTTCATTGCCCGCAGCCAGCCCTTTTCCGAGACGACCACGGTGACCGGTTCGCGCTCGATCATGGCATGGGCAATGTCGGTCAGATCGTGCTCGGGCGCGTCGGCGAACTGGGTGCGGCGTTTGCCGAGTTCGGTCTCCGGACCGAACTTGTCGCGGATGTTGGTGACTTCCCACTTGATCGTCGCCCACTGCTTCTCGTTCGAAGCAAGCAGCGCCTCGATCTGCTTCTTCTCGGCGCTAAGGCCGTCGAATTCCTTGCGGATCTCGAATTCTTCCAGCTTGCGCAGAGCGCGCAGCCGCATGTTGAGGATGGCTTCGGCCTGCGTGTCGGTGAGCGACCAACGGGCCATCATGACCTGCTTTGGCTCATCCTCCTCGCGGATGATCCTGATCACCTCGTCGATGTTGAGGTAGGCGATCAGGTAGCCGGCAAGGATCTCCAGCCGTCTTTCGATCTCGCCAAGCCGATGTTTCGAGCGGCGGACCAAAACCTCGCGGCGGTGCTCGAGCCACTCCTGCAGCACGCCCTTCAGCGACAGCACGTTGGGCACCTTGCCGCGCGACAGGACGTTCATGTTGAGCGGGAAGCGGCTTTCGAGTTCGGTCAGCTTGAACAGCGATTCCATCAGGATGCCGGGATCGACCGAGCGGCTCTTCGGCACCAGCACGACACGGATGTCTTCCGCGCTCTCGTCCCTGATATCCTCGAGCAGCGGCAGCTTGCGTGCCATCAGCAGCTCGGCGATCTTCTCGATCAGCCGCGCCTTCTGCACGCCATAGGGAATTTCGGTGACGACGATGCTCCAGGTGCCCCTGCCCTGGTCCTCCTGGATCCATTTCGAGCGGACGCGAAAGCCGCCGCGACCGGTTTCATAGGCTTCGAGGATCGAGGCGCGGCTGTCGACGATGATGCCACCGGTCGGGAAATCCGGGCCCTGGACGAAATCCATCAGCTTCGCCACCGGCGCGTCGCGATGCTCGATCAGGTGAAGGGCCGCGTCGCAGAGCTCGGCCGCGTTGTGGGGCGGGATCGAGGTCGCCATCCCGACCGCGATGCCGGACGAGCCATTGGCCAGCAGGTTCGGGAATGCGCCGGGCAAAACCACCGGCTCCTCGTCTTCTTCATTATAGGTCGGCCGAAAGTCGACGGCGTCCTCGGTGATGCCGGACAACAGTTCGGTCGCCACATCGGTCATGCGCGCTTCGGTGTAGCGCATGGCGGCGGCGTTATCGCCGTCGATGTTGCCGAAATTGCCTTGCCCGTCGACCAGGGGATAGCGCATCGAAAAATCCTGCGCCAACCGCACCAGCGCGTCATAGATCGACTGGTCGCCATGCGGGTGGAACTTGCCCATCACCTCGCCGACGATGCGGGCGCATTTGGCAAAGCCCTGGTCGGGATTGAGGCGCAGCAGGCGCATGGCGTGCATGATGCGGCGATGGACCGGCTTCAGCCCGTCGCGCACGTCGGGCAGCGCCCGGTGCATGATGGTCGACAGCGCATAGGCAAGATAACGCTCTTCCAGCGCCTTCTTCAGATCGACCGGCTCGATATGATCGCCACCGCCATTTTCAGGCGGCAAAAGCCTTTTTCCCATGGGCTGGGACTAGCCGAGCGGGTGATTCGCGGCAAGAGGCAGACGGCTATGCCGGCCCTTCTGCAACATGAAACCGTAGGCCAAGGGATGTCGACCAACATCAGCCTGTTACATGCGGGTTCTAAGGCCAAGCGCGATGATATCCGGCAGCCGGCTCTTCATGACAAATTCACCGGTTTGCGCAAAGACGGTGGGATCGGGTTTGCCTTTCGCCGGGATTTTCGACCAATGTGCCGGGATACGCCTTTTTCCGGTCCAGTTCGTCACGGAATGGTGATGGCGCAAAGAATTGAAAAAGAATTTCAGAACACTCTCAGGGACCTTGCGATGACAATCAAACGCTCAACTCTCCAGAAATTTGCCTTTTCGACCTTTTTGCTCACGCTGCCGCTGAACGCCGCCCTTGCACAGGACGCGGCAGTCGCCGACCGGCTGAAGGCAGCCCTTGCCGCCCAGGGTGTCGACATTTCCTGGACCGGCGTGACCGGTGACAACGCCAGCATGGTGCTGCAGGGCGTTGCCATCAAGCCGGCGGCGGAAAAGGAAGCCCTCGCCATCGGCGACGTCAAACTCGAAGGCGTCACCGAGGCCAATGGCGGCTATGACATCGCCACCGTGTCGACGGCGGCCTTCGAACACAGCAAGGACGGCGTCACCCTCGATCTCAGCCCGTTCGTCATCCACGACATGACCGTTCCGGCCGACGGCGCGACCAGCCCCTTGGGATCGCTGATGATGTACAAGTCCGCCGAACTCTCGAACATGACCGTCAAGGTCGCCGACAAGACCGCCTTCTCGATGGACGGGCTCGCCATCGAGATCACCCCGCCGGCGGACGGCAAGGCGATGGAATTCAGCGCCACCACGGAAAAGTTCAACGCCGACCTGACGCTGGTCGACGATCCCAAGTCCAAGGAAGTCATCAACGCGCTCGGCTACCAGAACATCGCGGGCAATCTCGAGATGGCCGGCACCTGGCAGCCCTCGGACGGCAAGATGGAACTGTCGAAATACGACATCTCCGTCGAGAATGCCGGCACGTTCGGCATGACCTTCGATCTCGGCGGCTACACGATGGACTTCATCAAGTCGCTGCAGGAAATGCAGAAGAAGATGGCGGCACAGCCGGAAGGCGCCGACAATTCGGCGCAGGGCATGGCCATGCTCGGCCTGTTGCAGCAGCTTTCGTTCAACAGCGCCTCGATCCGCTTCGACGACGATTCGCTGACCAACAAGGTGCTGGACTATGTCGGCAAGCAGCAAGGCATGTCCGGCAAGGACATTGCCAACCAGGCCAAGGCGATCGTGCCGTTCGGCATGGCGCAGCTCAACAACCCGGAACTGACGGCACAGGTCACGGCCGCGGTCGGCAAATATCTCGACGATCCGAAGAGCCTCGAGATCTCGGCCGAGCCGCCGGCATCGGTGCCGTTCGCGCTGATCATGGCGGGCGCCATGTCCAACCCGCTCGACCTGCCGAAGACGCTCGGCGTCACCGTCAAGGCCAACGAAGACTGATCGAAGCGACCTCAAGATGCGAAAAGCCCGGCAGCGATGCCGGGCTTTTTTAGTGAATCGAAAGAGTCGGTTCGGACAGTTCTTTAAAGCACTGCCCGAAGCACGCGATCAGGCATCCTTCTTGGGCACGGCAACGCGCAGGGCCAGTTCGCGAAGCTGCTGCGGGCTCGCTTCCGAGGGCGCGCTCATCAACAGGTCGTAGGCCTGCTGGTTCATCGGGAACATGGTCACTTCGCGCAGATTCTTCGCCCCGACCAGCAGCATGACGACGCGGTCGATACCGGCAGCCATGCCGCCATGCGGCGGCGCGCCATACTGGAAGGCGCGGTAGAGGCCGCCAAAGCGCTCCTCGACCGTGGCGCGATCGAGCCCAACCGTCTCGAACGCCTTGACCATGGTTTCGGGCAGATGGTTGCGGATACCTCCGCTGGCGATCTCGAAACCGTTGCAGACCATGTCGTACTGAAACGCCTTGATGCCGAGCAGATCCTCGCCGTTCAGCGCATCGATGCCGCCTTGCGGCATCGAGAACGGATTGTGGGCGAAGTCGATCTTCTTCTCTTCCTCGTTCCATTCGAAGAACGGGAAGTCGACGATCCAGCACAGTTCGAAGCGCTCGCGGTCGACAAGGTTCAATTCCTCGCCGGCGCGCGTGCGCGCCGCACCCGCAAAGGAGACGAACTTCTTCGGATCGCCGGCAACGAAGAAGGCGGCGTCGCCTTCGGCAAGGCCGAGTTGCAGGCGGATCGCCTCGGTGCGCTCGTCGCCGATGTTCTTGGCGAGCGGGCCGGCGCCTTCGAGCTTGTCGCCTTCCTTGCGCCAGAAGATATAGCCGAGCCCCGGCTGGCCCTCGCCCTGCGCCCAGGAGTTCATGCGGTCGCAGAAGGCGCGGCTGCCCCCGGTCTTTGCCGGAATGCCCCACACCTCGGCCTTCGGATCGTTGGCCAGGATGTTGGCGAACACCTTGAAGCCGGAATCGCGAAAGTGGTCGGAGACGGCCTGCATCTCGATCGGGTTGCGCAGGTCCGGCTTGTCGGAGCCATATTTGCGCATGGCGACATCATAGGGAATGCGCTGGAATTTCTCAGTCACCGGCTTGCCGTTGGCGAAGGTCTCGAACACCCCGCGCATGACCGGTTCCATGGTCGACAGCACGTCGTCCTGCTCGACGAAGCTCATTTCGAGGTCGAGCTGGTAGAATTCGCCGGGCAGACGGTCGGCGCGCGGATCCTCGTCGCGGAAGCAGGGCGCGATCTGGAAATAGCGATCGAAGCCCGACACCATGATCAGCTGCTTGTACTGCTGCGGCGCCTGCGGCAGCGCATAGAAGGTGCCGGGATGGATGCGAGACGGTACCAGGAAGTCGCGCGCGCCTTCCGGCGACGAGGCGGTGAGGATCGGCGTCGAGAATTCGGTGAAACCAACCTCGCCCATGCGCCTGCGCATTTCGGCGATGATTTTTGTCCGCGCGATGATGTTCTTGTGCAGCGTCTCGCGGCGCAGGTCGAGGAAACGGTATTTCAGCCTGATATCCTCGGGATAGTCAGGCTCGCCGAACACCGGCAGCGGCAATTCCTTGGCCGCCGACAGCACTTCGATCTCGCGGGCGAAAATCTCGATCTCCCCGGTCGGCAGGTTGGCGTTCGTGGTGTCGGGCAAGCGCGCCTTGACCTCGCCGTCGACGCGGACGACCCACTCGCCACGCACCGTCTCGGCAACCTTGAAGGCCGGCGAATCCGGATCGGCGACGATCTGGGTCAGGCCATAATTGTCGCGCAGGTCGATGAAAAGCAGGCCGCCATGATCGCGCACGCGATGCACCCAGCCCGACAGGCGAACGGTCGAGCCGACGTCGCTCTTCCTCAATTGGGCACAGGTATGGCTGCGGTAACGGTGCATTGTCATTGGTAAGGTCCGGGGTGCTGGGTTGCGGGCCGAAGCATTACAGCCCGGCCGGAAAATTTGCGCGAAAAGCGCATGAGAGGCCGGATTTGTCAAGGCAAGCGGGCTGGCGGCAGAGGTCTTGCCGGGAATTGCCGCTGGCATTGGGCAAGGCGATGGTTCAAGAAGGGATCACCGACACGTGATTGCCTCTTCATGTCCTCCATCCGCCCGATGATCCCGCTCCTTCTAGCCGCCGGCATTCTGCTTGGCGGCAATGGGCTGCAGAGCACGCTGATCGCGCTGCGCGGCGCGCAGGAAGGTTTTTCCGCCTCCGGCATCGGGCTGATGGGCACGTTCTATTTCGCCGGCTTCCTGCTCGGTTGCCTGGCCATCACCCGCATCATGAAGGCCGTTGGCCATATCAGGGCATTTTCGGCGCTGGCTGCGATCGCCTCTGTCGGCACCCTTTTGCTGGTGCTGGTTCTCAATCCGGTGATGTGGTGCGCGGTGCGCTTTGCCGGCGGTTTCTGTTTCGCCGGGCTGTTCACGATCGTCGAAAGCTGGCTGAATTCCGGCGTCGGCAATCATGACCGCGCGCGCGTGCTGGCGATCTACCGGATGGTCGATATTGGTTCGGTGACCGGCGCCCAGTTCCTGATCCCGATCTTCGGCGCCGGCGGTTTCGCCATCTTCGCCATCATGTCGATGATGATCACGTTCTCAGTTGTGCCGGTCTCGCTCGGCGACCGCTCCAATCCGACGCCGCCCGAGGACGTCAAGCTCGACCTGGCGCGCGTCTGGCGGATTTCGCCGTTGGGCTGCTTCGGCTGCATCGCCGTCGGCGTCACCAACAGCGCCTTTCGCACGTTGTCGCCGGTCTATGCCGAGCAGATCGGCATGTCGGTCGCCGATGTCGTCACCTTCGTCAGCGTCGGCATTTTCGGCGGCGCCATCATCCAGTATCCGCTGGGTTACCTCTCCGACCGCTGGGACCGGCGCAGGGTGCTGTTGATGACGACCTGCTGCGCGATGCTTTCGGCATTGGCGCTGGTGTTCATCGCCGGCAGCAATCCGGCGCTCAACTTCGTCCTCGTCTTCATCTTCGGCTGTTTCGCCATGCCGCTCTATTCGCTGTCGGCGGCGCACTCCAACGACCGCGCCGATACCGGCGAGTTCGTATTGATCAACGCGGCCTTGATGCTGTTCTATTCCTTCGGCGCCATTGGCGGCCCGTTCGCCGCCTCGACGGCGATGCAGTATTTCGGACCGGGCGCCCTGTTTGTATTCAGCGCGGTGGTCTATGCGATCTTCATCGCCGTCATCCTCTACCGGATGCAGGCCCGGTCCGGCGTGCCGGCAGGCAGGCGCCGCCGTTTCACCGCGCTGTTGCGCACCTCGACGGTTTTCTCACGGCTAGCCAGAAGAAACACCGATTCCGACGAGCCGGCTGGCTCGTGAAGATGGCGCCAAAGCTTGACGAAAGCCCCGCCGGCTGAAATCTAGGAAGACCTTACTCCTGCCAAAAGCGATTTGATGCACGTCATCACCACCCAGAAAGAACTCGAGACCGTTCTCGCCGCTTTCGAAAAGTCGGCGTTCGTCACCGTCGACACCGAATTCATCCGGGAAACGACCTTCTGGCCGATCCTGTGCCTGATCCAGATGGCCGCGCCCGGCGTGACGGCGCTGATCGACCCGCTGTCGCCCGATATCGACCTGAAGCCCTTCTTCAAGCTGATGGCCAACGAGGCGGTGGTCAAGGTCTTCCACGCCGCGCGGCAGGACATCGAAATCATCGTCCATCTCGGCGACCTGGTTCCGCACCCGGTGTTCGACACGCAAGTCGCGGCGATGGTCTGCGGCTTCGGCGACAGTGTTTCCTACGACCAGCTGGTGCAGCGGATCACCGGTGCGCGGCTCGACAAGTCGTCGCGCTTCACAGACTGGCGCCACAGGCCGCTTTCCGACAAGCAGCTCGACTACGCGCTGGCCGACGTCACCCATCTGATCGAGGTCTATCAGCACCTCAGCGCCGAGCTGGAGCGGGAAAACCGCGCCCATTGGCTCAACGAGGAAATGGATGTCCTGACCTCGCGCGAGACCTATGATCCGCATCCCGAGGACGCCTGGAAGCGGCTGAAGATGCGGCTGCGCAAACCGCAGGAACTGGCGATCGTGCAGGCCGTGGCCGCGTGGCGCGAGCGCGAGGCGCGCGAACGCGACGTACCGCGCGGCCGCGTGCTCAAGGACGATGCGATCTACGAGGTGGCGCAGCAGGCGCCGCGCGACACGGCAGGCCTTGGCAAGCTGCGCACCACGCCGAAGGGTTGGGAACGCTCCTCGACGGCCACCGCGCTGCTGGGCGCGGTCAATACCGCCCTTGCCTTGCCGAAGGAGCAGATGCCGAAACTGCCGAAGAATTTTCAGCCGCCGGAGGGCTCGAACGCTGCTGCGGAACTGCTGAAGGTGCTGCTGCGGATCGTCGCCGAAAAGGAAGGTGTCGCCTCGAAAGTGCTGGCCTCCAGCGACGACATCGATCGCATCGCGGCCGAAGGCGAGGACGCCGACGTACCGGCCCTGCAGGGCTGGCGGCGCGCGGTGTTCGGCGAGGCAGCGCTCAAGCTGGTGCGCGGCGAGATCGGCATCAAGTTCGACAATCGCAAGATTGCACTGTTTGATCTTTAGGCGAGCGGACTTCCCTTCTCCCCTTGTGGGCTAGCGTGCGCACACATTTGCTTCGGGTTGATTTTGCGAGGCGAGAACGAAGCCGTCTGTGATGGCGT
>NZ_JAMYLL010000053.1:0-34496 GCF_040318045.1 Mesorhizobium sp. M1338
GCGGGATATAATGCAGCCGCACGCCGGCGTGGATGGTGAAATAGTCGACGCCTTGCTCGGCCTGTTCGATCAGCGTGTCGCGGTAGACCTCCCAGGTCAGATCCTCGGCAATGCCGCCGACCTTTTCGAGCGCCTGGTAGAGCGGCACCGTGCCGATCGGCACCGGCGCGTTGCGCACGATCCAGTCG
The DNA here is from genome assembly GCF_040318045.1 of Mesorhizobium sp. M1338. Lineage (NCBI taxonomy): Bacteria > Pseudomonadati > Pseudomonadota > Alphaproteobacteria > Hyphomicrobiales > Phyllobacteriaceae > Mesorhizobium > Mesorhizobium sp. M1338. The sequence continues at coordinate 189 of NZ_JAMYLL010000053.1, forward strand.
CGGATGTTGTGGATGTTGCGGCCGGTCGACAGGTCCATCACCGTATCGGCGCCCCAGCGGATCGCCCACACCATCTTTTCGACCTCTTCCGCCATCGACGATGTGACGGCGGAGTTGCCGATATTGGCGTTGATCTTGACCAGGAAATTGCGGCCGATGATCATTGGCTCGCTCTCGGGATGGTTGATGTTGGCGGGGATGATCGCCCGTCCGCGCGCCACCTCGTCACGCACGAATTCGGGCGTGACGAAATCGGGCAGCGTCGCGCCGAAAGCCTCGCCGTCGCGCTCAAGCTTGCCGCGCAGGATCTCGCGACCAAGGTTCTCGCGGATGGCGACGAACTCCATTTCGGGTGTGATGATGCCGGCGCGCGCGTAGGCAAGCTGCGTCACCGCCTTGCCTGCTTTGGCCCTGAGCGGTCGGTGGCGGATGGGAAATTCTGGCGTCAGGCGTTCGCCCGTCGCGAATCCGTTGTCCTCCGGCCGGACATGGCGGCCGTCGCAGACCTCGACATCGCCGCGCGCCAAGATCCATTCGTGGCGAAGCCGGGCCAGGCCTTTTTCGATGCTGGTTTCGACAGCCGGATCGGTATAGGGGCCCGACGGATCGTAGACGGTGACGGGCGGTTCGCCGGCTGTCGGATGGACGGAGATTTCGCGCATCGGCACCCTGATCTGCGGGTGGATGGCACCGGGCTTGTGGATCTTGCGCGAAGCAGGCAGCGGCCCCGTTGAGACGGCTGGGGTGAGGGCATTCATCTTGAGGCTCCTTTGCTCATGCATTGGAGACCCAGTTCTGTGCCGGAAGGATGAAAAGACGCTTCTGTCGACCTGCCGAAACAGGACCTCGGGCGTGAACTCCCGCAGAGCGCTTGCACCGTCCCTACGCCAGTATGAACTGGATCAGGTTCAACGGGTCACTGCGCCGCGAAAGCCAGCAGTATCTCAGCCCCTTGCCGGGACTCCCCTGGTGAATGCCTCAAGTTGAACGGGCCGGCGTTGTCTTGTCAAGCGCATGTTCGTCCTGCGGCGGCGGTGGGCGGCATTCAAATTGGGCCCAAATTGGGCCGACGGCCTCGCCATGGGTCGCGGAGAAGTTCCGCGGGAGACAAGGCAGGTGTGGCCAAAGCTGCATTTGCCTCGTCAAACTTGATGTGACATTGACGTAGACGGAACTGCTGCGTTTCAAGGATCTTAAGCCGTCAATGCCTGATCGGAACAGAACTGGTGGGCCGCCCGAACGCCCCACAAACATCGTGCTCTCGATCACCTCTTATTGTCGCCGGAAAAGGGGTGATCGACCATTCGATCAAGTCGACCGCTCGCTGAAGGGCGCCCTCGGTTTCAGCACGGCTGGGCGAAGTGGCAATGACATGTCCAATCCAGTCTCGGAAATCCCCCTTCCTGACGATCGGTGTCTTGGGTTCAACATTCAATTTGACCTCGGCCACACCTGATATAGCAGCTGCCTGAGTGTCGCCACCAATCCAGTCGAGGGTGCCATCTTGATCAGGAAGCAGGAATCGCGCGGCCGCAGTATGCGAATGCTTTTTGCGCAGATCCCATTCCTCGCCAATGACAAGCTTGATGTGCTCGGTGACGAGGTCGACACCGTAAGCTAACTGGACCAGTTGAGGGTCGGGCGCGCCACTAAGACGCGGATTGACTTCAATGACAACTGGACCGCGTTTCGTGCACCGGAGTTCAATGTTAGTTGGCCCCCAGCCAAGGCCGAGAGCCCGCAAACAGCTCAGCGAAACATCGGCGATGCGCTCACGCTCCTGATCGGTTAGCAGGGCCGGATACGTCACCTCACGTATGACGAAATGGGGGAGGGGACCAAAGTCATTGGCGCAAATCGCAACGACCTCATTCCCCATAACATTAATGCTATAGAACGGGCCCTGTGCGAATTCTTCGACGAGTATTTTCGGTGTAGACCGCCATATGTGCTTTCCGCCCAATAGATGGGTCGTATGTTCGGCTACGTCTTCGAGGCTGCGGCACAATCGGACACCCATGCTGCCGCTGCCTACTGCCGGCTTAAGAATCACGGGCAGGCCGATCTCTGCAGCCGAGCTTTCTACTTCCGCCGCATTCGCTGCCAACCGATAGGCCGGTATTGGAACGCCGGCCTGCGCGAGGAGTTGGCGTTGCTTGAATTTGTCGCAGCTTCGTTCAATCGATTCAGGGTTCGGTCCCGGTAGATCGAAATGCCGGCAAAGCTTGCCAACTGTCGCATAGATCGATTCATGGTCCCCGGCAAAGCCAGTAATGCCAGCAATGTCGTGGGTAGCACGCAGCCGCGAACTTTCGCGGACCAACGCTTCGAGATTGCCAGTGTCGACACGGATTGCCTCAACGTTTTCCGCCGAAAGATAGTCGTACCGAGGTGGATCAGCCGTCAGAGTAATTGGATGAAGACCAAGACACTGAGCCGCTTGGACGTATAGCTGACCAGTACCCCTATGGCCTTCGACCAATATGAGCGCTCTTCTTCTTACCATTGCTGTTAATCCCGATGTTGCGTGCTGGCGGCGGTCCGAGGGTACCGGTGTCACTTTTGTGGCCGTGCCGGACCTCAGACTCGGGGTGCCGTACCATTGTCAACGACTGACGGTTGTAAAAATCTTGTAAATTGATTTGAAGGATCTGTTGCAGCGTTTTTGATTAGGGCGGCGTCGGAGGCTTGCTCCGTTCAAACCAGGTTAGCTGGGGTTGGTGTGTGATCCCGTGGGCCTGGGCGTGACCTACCCCTCGGGTAGGGCACGCCAAGCCACATCAAACTCGCAGCACAAGAACATGCGCTCTGGTCATACCGGCTCATGGTGAGCCCTGAATCTGGAACCGGCCCGATGTGTAAGCAGCGAGTCGTCAAACGGCCCCATTCAATCATGGAGTCACATCATTTAAGATCGCGAAAGCTGTCATTGCGGGTTACGGAACTGCTTTCCGATGACATTCGAAGATGCGATCGGGCGTCAGAACCGGATCGCTGACCGCCGCTTCCACCTCGGCGAGCCCGGCTGATATAATCAGGTCTGAGGCTGCGCGCCCTGTCGTTCCCAGCATTTACATTAGGCAGCCTTGCCAAGATTGTCCCGCAGCAGAACCTGCCTGAGCGCATCGACGAACGTCCGAATATCTGTCGTACTATGGGCAGGCGTAACCGTCACCCTGAACCGCTCGGTTCCCACCGGAACACTCGGCGCCAGAATTGGCTGAACGTATATTCCATGCTGATCCAGAAGCTGGCGGGACGCTTCCTTGCAACGGAATGGATCACCAATAGGCACAGGAATGATGTGGCTTCGGGTCGGCATGACGGGGATGCCCGCCTCTTTCAGCAATCCGATTAAAAGTTTCGTTTTCCGGTGCAGATCAATTCGTTCTGAATCTGAATCGCGAAGATGGCGCAGCGCTGCCAGCGCACCAGCCGCTAGCGCTGGCGCAAGCGCCGTGGTGAAAATGAAACCGATCGAGAAGCTTCGTATGCTGTCAACAATGGAGGCAGGTCCGGTCACATAACCCCCCATCGAGCCGAACGCCTTACCTAGCGTCCCTTCGATGATGGTTGGACGATCCATGATGCCAAGTTCCGCGGCAATGCCGGCGCCTTTCGGACCGTACATTCCCGATGCATGAACTTCATCCAGAAACGTCATTGCGCCAAATTCGTCCGCCATGTCACAGATATCTTTGATCGGTGAAATGTCACCGTCCATTGAATATACCGATTCAAAAACAATGATCTTGGGTCTTGCAGGATTTACGCTGCGCAGAAGCTCCCGCAAATGCGCAACGTCGTTATGCTGGAAGACGCGCTTTTCGGCCCGGCTGTTGCGGCATCCACTAATAATTGAAGCGTGGTTGTGCGCGTCAGAAAATATAATTGTGTCCGGCATCAAAGATGCCAATGTACTCAATGATGAATCGTTTGAGCTGAAGCCGGAAACAAAAATCAATCCTGCTTCCTTGTTGTGGAAAGCTGCAAGCTCCCGCTCGAGCAACACGTGATAATGGTTGGTGCCACCAATGTTGCGGGATCCTCCCGATCCTGCGCCGTTGGCATCGATGGCGCGCTTCATTGCCGATAGCACTTTGGGGTGCTGCCCCATACCGAGATAATCATTAGTGCACCAAATGGTTATCTCTTTTCGGCCGTCGGGCCTATTGAGCCAGGCCTTTGGGAAGTTGCCAGACTGACGCTCCAGATCGGCAAATTCACGATACCCGCCACGGCCTTTGAGTTGCTCGATTCTTCCGGCGAAATACTGCACATAATCCAAATCAATCTCCTGTTGGGAAGCCGTTTTTCGGCGCGCTCAGTGCTGCTTCACAGCGCACCTGCGCCGGCCCATCGCGTCGCATCCCTCGACAAGCACCAGCAAGATTGGATTTCGACTACGCGCTTGATCTTGCGGGGGTTTCGGCCGCTCCAGCTAATTCGGGTAACGCGCCCCAAAGTGCAAGTGAAGAGAATGTTAAATCTATTTGTTACTGAAATGTCTGAAATTGCATGAGTGTCGCAAGCGATTTCATAATTCTGGCCAGTCGTCGTTCGATTCCTGTCGCGGCCTTGTCAGAGCTGCGCTCGGCGGGCTTTCGGGCCCGAGAGCCGCAATGCGCGAGGGCCGCGTCTTGTCGCGCAACAGCCCTTGAAGCCCTTCGGCGGCGAAACGCTCTGCAAACGCCATACGCAGCTTTTGGACGTGCTGGCCTGCCGGATCATCTTGACGGTGCCGACGTCATCGTCGGTCCAGCCGGTTCGGAGTCGCCTCAGAATCGGAAATTTCTGCCCATCAGACTGGAAATTGACATGTAAGCTTCCCGGCTCCTTCAGATGTCATCATCTCTCGCACACCAACTCATGCCACGCAGATGAGATCGCGCCTTTTTCTGTCGTCACATTCCATTGTCAGAATCGGAAAAGAAGGGTCTCCTTGTTTTTATATGAAACAAAATTTCACAAATAATTATGAAAACGGACATGTTTGCTGCAGACAATTAACGTGCACGTACTTGTCTGCCGCTGCATAACGAAATATAGGCAGCGATTATAACTTATAAACGTAGTGAAACGCGTAAATCGACATTTCCATAGAGCTGCAGCAGAGGCGAGGGGAGTCCCATGGGCCCTATGAAGATGCAGCCCGAGGAGATGGGCAGCCTGTCCGCGCGGATTTACAGCAAGGTGCGGGATGGCTTGATCATCGGCAATTTCGCGCCGGGCGATCGTCTCCTTATGCAGGATCTTGCCGGGCAGCTCGGAACCAGCATTACGCCGGTGCGCGAAGCCTGTCTGCGGCTCGTCAGCGAGCAGGCGCTCGAGTTGCGCTCCGGCAGGTTCGCCGCGGTGCCAGACCTCAGCCGCGCCCGCTACATTCAGATCAAGCTGATCCGCGTGGCACTTGAAGGGCTTGCGGCAGAACACGCTGCCGACCATTTTGCCCCCGCCGATCTCGAACAGCTTGAGACCTTCCGCGCCTCATTTGTAGAGAGCCATAAGGCCGGTAATATCAAGGAAGCGCGATCCTCCAATCGCGCTTTCCACTTCGGCGTCTACCGCCTGTCGCGTATGCCGATGCTGATCGGACAGATCGAAAGCATGTGGGCCTCGATGGGTCCAATCCTTAACGTTTACGATCGGGAAATTCCGCGCGGGTACACCGGCGCGGAAGAACATGACCATCTCATCGAGGCCTTGAGGACTGGCGACAGGAAGAGGGCCCGCGAGGCGATCGAGAACGACATCCAGCGAGGCTCACATGGTTTTCTGCGCTATTTCGACGAGCGCGGCTCCGGCTGAGCTGAATTGCCCTAAGCACCATCGATCTGCGCGACGCGCGGTGTGCGCAGGCCGGCTGTTTCCCCGCCGTCTACAGTCACCACCGTGCCGTTGACATAGCTCGATTGATTCGAAAGTAACCAAGCGACCACATCAGCGATCTCTTCAGGGGCACCGAAGCGGTTGGCAGGGATCCGCAGTTCGAGCTGCTTCTTGCGCAGTGCATCGCTTATGATGTTGCCCATCATGCGTGTTTCGATCTGGCCGGGGCAGACAGCGTTGAAGCGGATCTCCTCGCCGAACTCCAGCGCGAGGGCCTGCGTCAGCCCGATGACCGCGGCCTTTGAGGCGCAGTAGGCAGCGAGCCCTTCTTCGCCCGTCTTTCCGGCGATGCTGGCCATGTTGACGACTGAACCCCTCCCGAGCCGCAAGCCGTCCAGCGCATGACGGATGAAGAAAAAGACGCTGCGTGCATTAACCGCAAGGACCTCATCCCAATCGTCCTGGGTGGCGGTGGCGAAGGCAATGCGCTTCGACATGCCGGCATTGTTCACGAGCCCCGCGAGCCGGCCGTTGCCAAGTTCAAGCGCACGGTCGACGACACGGCGGCAATCGTCTTCACGGATAATGTCACCGGCAACGAACGTGACACCGTGATTGGCGCGTTCGAGCGCCGCGCCCGCTTCTGCATCTCGGCCGGTCGCCACCACTCTGGAACCGGCAGACGCAAGTTTCTCCACGCAGGCCCGCCCAATCCCGTGCGTGGCGCCTGTTACGATGATCATTCCAATTCACTCCATTACGTATTTGGCAACCGCACAGTTTGGGGGGCTCGCTTTTGGGCCAATCCCCGCCCCATCAAATCATGACGAACAACGTTGTCGTCACCTAGGATCAGTGGATCAATTGTGACGCAGGTTAAAGCCGGTGGACTGGCCCAAGCGCCGGGCCGTCGGCCCAACGGCTGGATTGGCGATACTGCGCATGTGGCCATGTCTTTCCTCGCGTGATGGGGTGTTCCCTAGAAGCGGAGCGATATGCGGGTGTGACGACCGATAAGGCGGACCGGCTATTCCGATAGGGACATGCATACTGTCGCATGACCGACTCGTCATCCCCGCAAGGCCAGTAATGCCAGAAGTGCTGCACAATACGCCAAGAACGCACACCGACCAATCAGTGTTTCGACTGTTCGCCGCACACGGGATCGGCCTCTCAGCTGGCAAAACCATGTCGCAATGGCTGGACGTGCATCGCGATTTGCGAGCCTGGTGACGCGGGACTTGCGCCGGCACGCCATCAAGGGAACCGGCCGCGACGGCTTGCCGGCGGAGGCTGTGCTGCCCTGCCCCTGCTCAAGCAGCACCACCCACTAAGCATCGGGAACCCGCGTTCCATTTAGAAGCCTCCACGTTGCGGGCCTTTGCCCGGCTGCCGGGAGAATGAAGTCGCAAGACAACACCCGCAATCCGGGCGCCGACCTCTAGGAAGAACTCAGGCTGGCAAGCGCCAGACGAGAGAAGTTGGAAAGCGGCACGGTCGTGCGCGGGGAACCGTCATTTCAACAATCATCCGACCGCAGCGTGTTATGGCACGCTGCGGTGCGGTTCAGCGCGGCTGTTGCAGCACGCGAATGCACTGGGCACATCTCCTCCCTAAAGACACTATGACGATTTGGTCGATAGCGAAGTGCGGCTGCTGACCAATGGCTCTGTATTCGAAGGCCACGCTGATCGCTTTGACTTATTCGCCGGCGCTTGATGTCAGGCAACTCGATCGACAAGCCGCATACCGGTCGGTCGCGAGGAAGCCCACATCGCCGCGGCCAGTTGCATGGCTGCTGTCTCCGACCTCGTCTTTCGTCAAATGGATTGTGATCCCGGTCGAGGCAGCGAAACCGCGATTGAAGACACTTTCCCGGCTGAGCACCGGCTAATGAAAACCCTATTGACTTATAACTTATAAGTAGTACGGTAGCGCTGTGAAAATGAACAACGGCGCGGATAGCCCTGAAGGCGAACTCGCCTAGACGGTACTACGATCCGCCAGCAAGCCTCTGCTCCCAAGGCAGACCGCGGAGCCGGCGAAATCGCCGGCTCCGGACCCGGGAACACACGAAAATGGGGAATCACATGACCAAGAATCACGCTTTCCGATCCATCCTCGCGGCGGCTTTCGTCACCGGCGTGGCCGTCCTGCCCAACGCCGCCCAGGCCAAGGATTGGTGGCCCTTCAAGATCAACGCGGCCAAAGGCGGCGATCTGAAAAAAGTCGAGGCACTCGACTATGTGCCGCTGGAAAAGGCCGAGAAGCCTTGGAACCTGTGCGTCTTGTTTCCGCACCTCAAGGACAGCTACTGGGTCTCGGTCGACTATGGTATCGTTGAGGAAGCAAAGCGCCTGGGTGTCAAAGTGACGGTCCTGCAGGCTGGCGGCTATGACGCGCTGCCCAAGCAGCTGTCGCAATACGACGATTGCGTCGCATCCGGTGCCCAGAGTATCCTCGTCGCCGCCATCTCGGAAGCCGGTCTGGCGGCCAAGCTGAAGGAGGGCGACGCCAAGGGCCTTGTCCAGATCGCCGTCGCCAATCCCATTCTGGAAACTCCGATCACCGCGCGCATCACTCCCGATACCTACCAGAAGGGTTTTCAGGAGGGTGAGTACCTCAAGAAGTATCTCGGCGACAAAAAGACGACCGCGATCGGCCTGCCGGGTCCGCAGGGATCGGGTTGGGCGGAGAGCTATATGGCGGGCTTTCGCGACAGCATCAAAACCGGCAACATCAAGCTCGCGGCCGAGCTCTATGGTGAGCCCGGCGTTCCGCAAAGCCTGCGCCTCATCGAGGACGCCCTGCAGACCTATCCCGATCTCAATGTCATCTGGGGCGGGGCTGCTGCGGCGGAAGCGGCCGTCAGCGCCGTCGCCGACGCTGGCCGCGACGATGTCGTGATCATGTCGTCTTACGAGAACCAGACGATGCTGAAGCTGGTCAAGGAAGGCAAGGTGCTTGGCTTTGCCGCCGAGTATCCGGTGATGATGGGCCGCATCAGCGTCGACCTCGCGGTGCGCGCCTTGGAAAAGAAGGACTATGAGAAGGTTCTGCTGGTCGCGCCGGGTATCGTGACCAAGGACAACGTCGACAAAATCGACCCGACGCAGATTTTCGCGCCCGATGGGTGGAAGCCTGAATTTTCGGTACAATAGCCACATCTTCGATGGGCGGTAGACCTCGGCCTTGGCCTGCCGCCCGTTTTGCTTCGAGTTCGGTGGTGTCAGCGATGCTTGAACTTACGCGTATGACGAAGCGTTTCGGGGGTGTGGTGGCGCTTGACGGCGTCGACTTCTCGCTGTTGAGCGGTGAGGTCCATGCCCTTCTCGGTGAAAACGGCGCCGGCAAGTCGACGCTCATCAACCTGATAGCGGGAACGTATGGCTGGACCGAAGGCTCGTGCCGTATCGACGGCCAAACCGTTTCCGCGCTGACCCCACAGAAATCCCGCGATGCCGGCGTCGCGGCAGTGTTCCAGGAATTTAGTCTCGTCCCCGACCTCACGGTCGAGGAGAACCTGTTTCTTGGACGCGAGTTGAAAGGGCGGCTTTTCCTGAACCGGCGCGCGATGCGCGCCCGCGCCGAGGAACGCTTCCGCGAAATTGGCTTTCACGTCGAGCTGGACAGCAAGATCGAAACGCTGACCCGGGCGCAAAAGCAGATGGTCGAGATTGCCAAAGGCATGCTTTCGGATGCCAAGATACTCATCCTGGACGAACCGACCGCGTCGCTCACCGACGGTGAAGCGGAAAAACTTTTCGCCGCCATCGCGGGTCTCAAGGCCCGGGGCGTCGGCATTATCTATGTGTCGCACCGCATGGCCGAGATCCGTCGGCTCGCGGATCGTGTCACGGTGCTGCGAGGAGGGCGTAAGATCGATACCGTGGCCATCGCCGCGGCATCCGATGCTGCGCTCATTGAGATGATGGTCGGCCAGCCGGTCGAGCGAATCTACCCGTCAATCAGCCAGCGCCCCGCCGAGGTCGTGCTGGCGACCAGAGGGCTGCGTGTCTCCGGTAGCGTGTCAGATGCCTCCATCACGGTCAGGGCTGGAGAAATCGTCGGCCTGGCGGGCCTGGTTGGCTGCGGTCGTAGCGAACTTTGCCGGGCCGTGTTCGGCCTGGAGCGGGTGACGTCCGGTGAGATCGAACTCCATGGCGCGGTGGTAAGAGCGCCAGTCCCGCACGGCATGTTGCGTGCTGGACTTTGTTACTATCCAGCTGATCGCGGCGCCGAGGGACTGGCGCTTGGCCGTCCGGGCCGCGAGAACGTGACCATGGCCGCGCTTGACGACCCGAGACTGTCCCACGCCGGACTGCTCAAGTCATGGCGCGAGCGCCGGGCGATAGCCGGGCCGCTGAAGACACTGGGTTTGCGACCTATGGCGCCGGAACGCGCGGCGTCGTCGTTTTCGGGAGGAAACCAGCAGAAACTCGTGCTGGCGCGCGGTCTGATGCGCCCAGTCTCGGTCCATATTTTCGATGAACCGACGGTTGGCATCGACGTCGGCGCCAAAAGCGAGGTCTACCGGCTTATGAAAAGCCTGGTGGAGAATGGCGCGGCCATTCTGCTGTCATCGTCCGAACTGCCGGAGCTCGTTCACCTGGCCAACCGCGTCTACGTCATGCGTGAAGGGCGCATAGTCGCCGAACTCAAAGCCGACGGCATCACCGAAGCCTCCGTGCTGCGTCACTATTTCGACGCCCAAACCGGCGCCACGGAGGCAGCATGAGCCCTGACATGCTGCGGCGCCGTTTTCTGGAAACAGGCGGGATCGTCATCCTGCTTCTGGTCGCGGTCGCGGCGGCGGCCGCGATCATCGAACCGCGTTTTCTGAACCGCCTGAACATCCTCAACGTCCTGCGCAATTTCTCCTTCCTGGCGGTTCCGGCGATCGGCCAGATGATCGTCATGACCACCGGTGGTTTTGATCTGTCGGTCGGCGCCACGATGGCGTTGGCGTCCGTGGTCACGGCCGCGGCGATGGCCGCGATGCCCGACGCGGATGGGCTCCAGCTGCTGGTACCGGTGGCGCTGGCCTTGGCCAGCGGCGCCTGTGTTGGCCTGGTAAACGGAACGCTGGTGGCGCGGCTTTCCCTATCACCTTTCATGGTGACGTTGGCATCGTTGTCGATCGTCGCGGGAATTACGCTCTATTACACGCAGGGTATCCCGATCTATGGCGTTTCCGACGCCTTCGTCGATGCCATCGGGCGAGGGCAGGTGCTTGGCCTGCCGCCGGTCTTGCTGCTGGCGATCGTGGTGATCGCCATCGCCATCATTCTGCAGCGTCGGACCGCGCTCGGGCGCCACTTCTACGCCGTCGGCGGCAATGTCGGCGCCGCCCGGCTGTCGGGAGTGCGCACACACCGTGTGCTGATAACCGCCTATGTGCTCTCCGGTTTTCTGGCCGCGCTCACCGGTGTGCTGATCACCGCTCGCATCGGTTCTGGCCAGTCGACGATCGGCGGGACGCTGGGACTGGAGACGATCGCAGCGGCGGTGATCGGCGGCGTTTCATTGCGCGGTGGCTCAGGCCGCGCCGAGAACGTCGCCATGGCGGCGCTGTGCCTCTCAATCATCGCCAATGCGATGAACCTCACGCAGATCGACAGCAAATTCCAGACGCTGGTTCTCGGTTCCGTGCTCATCGGCGCACTGGCTTTCGACCGAATTGTTCAGGGGAGGCGGGCCAATGTCTGATCGTCCAGACATGGCGGCTCCGGTTGTTCTTGACCGCGCTCGGCCGGACATCCGCCAGTTCGCGGCGCAGGCCAAGCTGCCGGGGCTCGTATTCCTGGCCCTGCTAGTTCTCGGTCTGCTCGACCCGCGCATCGTTTCAAGCGGCAATCTCTGGAACATCGCGATCCAGACCAGCTATCTCGCACTCTTCGCCATGGCGCAGACCATGGTGCTGCTGACGCGCGGCTTCGACCTGTCGCTTGGTTTTACTGTCTCGCTCGTCAGCGTCATATCGGCGATGGTGATGACCGGAACCGGCGATATGCCCATCCTGTGGGGAATCGCCGCCGGCCTCGGCGTCGGGCTGCTGATCGGCGGGCTGAACGGCTTCCTCATCGCCGGTATCGGCATCAATCCACTCGTGACGACGCTCGGCATGGCCAACATTGTCATGGCGCTGGCGGCAACCGTCAGCGGCGGCTTTCCCGTGCCGGGCATTCCCGAAGCCTTCACGGAGGCCTTGGCGGAGGGACGGGTGATCGGCATTCCGGTGCCCATCGTGTTCGCCGCGCTGTGTTTCGCACTGCTGTTCCTGGTCCTGCGCTTCACCGTGTTCGGCCGCGGCCTGTATCTCATCGGTGCCAACCCGCGCGCGGCGAAGGCGGCGGGCGTTCGCACCGGACGTGTCGTTGCGATCGACTACGTGGTCTGCTCGCTGCTGGCCGCGATTGGCGCCATGCTGCTCACCGCGCGCACCGGGTCGGGCGAGCCCAACCTTGGCGGCAACCTGACCCTGGAATCGATAGCGGCGGCGGTGGTCGGTGGCGTGCGGCTGACCGGCGGCGAGGGAGGCGTCACGGCGGCTCTGCTCGGTGCCCTGTTCATCACGGTCATTTCCAACGCCATGAATCTCATGCAGGTCGACGGCTATCTGCAGCAGGTTCTTTTGGGCCTCATCATTCTGGCCAGCCTGATACTGGGCCGCGATCACAAGAAACGCTAACAGCTTCGGACCTTAAATGGCTTATCAAGTCTGCATCGATATCGGCGGAACCTTCACCGATTGCCTGGTTTCCGAGCCCGGTGGGAAAATCTCGATCTTCAAATCGCCCACCACGCCCGGCGAATTCGAGAAGGGATTCATCAACGTGCTGCACGTGGCGGCGGCCGGATACGGGCTCGATCCCGCGACGTTCATGACCAAGATCGACTTGATCGTACACGGCTCGACCGTCTCGACCAACGCGCTGGTCGAGCGCAAGACCGTCAAGGTCGGATTGATCCTCAACGAAGGACATCAGGACATCCTCGTCCTGCGCGAGGGGCCGCGCAAGGGCGCCTTCCAGTGGCGGCTCGACTATCCCGAGCCCTATGTCCCGCGCCACCTGACGAAGACGGCGCGGGGCCGCGTCGATGCGCGCGGGCGGGAGCTCACGCCTCTGTCGAGATCCGATGTCGAGGCGGCGATAGCCGACTTCCGGCGCTATGGGGTCGAAGCGATAGCGGTCGGTCTGCTTTGGTCGGTCGTCAATCCCATCCATGAAACAACGGTGCGCGATATCATCGCGCAGGCATGGCCGGAGATCCCGGTCACGCTTAGCCATGAAGTCAATCCGATGTCGCGCGAGTACAAGCGCATCATCGCGGCCGCTATCGACGCGTCGATCAATCCGATCGTGCGCACCTACATCGAGGACTTGCGGCAAGCACTTTCGCAGGCGGGTTTCCAGGGCGAGCTGCTGCTCGCCAACTGCGTCGGTGGAATGATGCCTCCCGCCGAGATGCTGCGGCGGCCAATCTACAGCGTCATGTCGGGGCCGACGCTGGCGCCGATGGCCGCGCTGGCGCTGAGCGACGAAGCCAACGTCATCGTCGGTGACATGGGCGGCACCACCTTCGACGTCTCGGCTTTGCGTGACCACCAGATCATCGTCACCCCGGACAGCATGATCCACGACGACTCGCTGGGGATCGCGAAAGTCGATGTGAGATCGGTTGGCGCCGGCGGCGGGTCGATTGCCTGGGTCGACGATGGCGGCCTGCTTCGTGTCGGGCCGCAAAGCGCTGGCGCGCGGCCGGGGCCGGCATGCTACGGAGCGGGCGGCACCGCGCCGACGGTCACCGACGCCAATGTCGTGCTCGGCATCATTGACCCGGATTATTTTCTCGGCGGCCGGATCAAGATCAGCCGCGATCTGGCCGAGAAAGCGGTCGCGAGCATCGCGACGCGGCTCGGCATCCCGCTGCTCGACGCGGCTTACGCCATCCAGACCACCAGCAACCACAACATGGTCGGGGCCATCGAGGAAATCACCATTCGCGAGGGCATAAACCCACGCGACAGTTTCTTTGTCTGCGGCGGCGGCGCGACCGCCATCCACATCGCCGAGATGGCCGACATATTGGGCTTGAAACGCTACATGATCCCGCGCTTCATGGCCGGGCTGAGCGCGTTCGGCGGGTTGATCTCTGATATCACGCGCGAGGAAAGCGCGGTTTTCCTGACCTCGACCCGGCGCTTCGACGCCGCCGGCGTCTCCGACATCCTGGCGCGGTTGAAGGTGTCGGGCGAAGCATTCCTCGAACAGGCCGGCGTTGAGCCCGAGCTGCGGCGTTTCGAGTTCTCCTTTCTTGGTCGCTACGAGTACCAGTCCTGGGAGATCGAGGTCCATTTCGAGGCCAATGAGGCGCGCCTCGAAGCGGAAAAACTCCCAAGTCTCGTCGAAGCGTTTCATCAGATGCACGAACGCATCTATTCGATCAGATCCGACCGCGACATTGTCGAATTCACCAACTGGAAGCTGCGCGCGGTGGGCAAGCGGGCCAATCAGGATGCTTGGAAGGATTTCAGGCTGGCCGACCAGGCGACGGCGCCGGTCGCCAAGACCCATCGGTCAGCTTATTTGCACGAAACCCGGGGGACGAGCTCTCTGCCTGTTTACGACATGGACCAGCTGGGCGCGGGGGCGGCGCTTGATGGGCCATGCCTGGTTGAGGCGACGACGTTCACCGCCTTCCTGAAGGACGGACATCGCGGGCGCGTGGACCCGCAAGGCAACATTGTCGTGACAGTCGATTGAGACTCAAACCTTCCCGAACAAGGCATCGTAAAATGAATTCACCTGTCATTCGCCTGGAGACGCCAACGCGCCGCGTCGATCCGTTCCTGATGTCGGTTCTCAAAAGCCGGTTCGAGGCGGTGGTGCGGGAAATGACGCTGGTCGTGATGCGGGCCAGCCGCTCAGCGGTGATCAAGAACGCCCGCGACCTGAGCTGTGCGATCCTGACCTATGATCACCGCCTCGTTTCCACCGAGGACGCGCTGCCGATCCACGTCATGTCGATGGATCTGGCGACCCGTCCGATAACGGAGTTGTTCGACGATATCGCCGACGGCGACATCTTCCTCAACAACTGCCCATACACTGGCGGCACCCATCATGCCGACCTGATCATGGCGATGCCGATCTTTTTCGACGGCAAGCCGCTGTTCTGGGCCGTGGCGCTTTCCCATCACGCCGATACTGGCGCGCCGACACCTTCGACCTATCTGCCATTTGCCAAGAACGTTTATGAGGAAGGGATCCACTTTCCCTGCGTGCGTGTGGTCGAACAGCACCGGGAGAAGCAGGACATCCTGCGCATCGGCATGATGCGCAACCGTGTTCCAGACATCTGGCTGGGCGACGTGCGAGCCCAGATCGGCGCCTGCAGGACCGGTCGACGCCGTCTCTTGGAACTGCTTGAAAAATACGGCCGCGACACGCTGCTGGATTTCGTCGAGGACTGGTTCGACTACGGTGCGCGTCGCGCCATGGCCGAGATCGCCAAATTGCCGAAGGGCAAGTTCTCCTACGAGGTCCGCCATGACCCGGTCCCCGGCGTGGCGGAGGAGGGCATCCCGGTCCGGATCACCATCGATGTCGACCCTGAAGCCGGCGAGATCACGGTCGACGTGCGTGACAACATGGATAACGTCCCTGGCGGTCTCAACCTGTCGGAAAACACCTGCACGGGCTCGTGCCGCATTGGCGTCTTCAACAATCTCGACGACGGCATCCCGCACAACGAGGGCGCCAAGAGCCGGATCAAGGTGTTGATGCGGGAGGGAAGCGTGGTTGGCAAGCCCCGCTACCCAGTAGGCACCTCGGTGGCGACCACCAATGTCAACGACCGGTTGATCATCGCCGGCAATTGCGTGTTCTCGACGATGGGAGAACCCTATGGCCAGGCCGAGAGCGGCTCGCACCTGCCGGCGGGGATCGGGGTGATTTCGGGCAAGGATCCGTTCAAGGACGGGCAGCCCTACGTCAACCAGGTCTTCATTGGCTACGCCGGCGGCGGCGCGCGTCACGGCTATGACGGCTGGTTGACATATTGCGGGCCGGCGAATGGCGGCCTGATCGCGCTGGATTCCGTGGAAGTGGACGAATCCATGTATCCCATCATCATTGAATCGCGCGGCGTGGTGGCGGATACCCAAGGCATTGGCGAGTTCGAGGGCGCTCCCGCGGTGGGCGGTGTCTTCTATCCCGTCGACCACGAGATGACACTGGTCTACTCGGCCGATGGCACAACCTTTCCGCCGCGTGGCGTGCTGGGCGGCGGTGACGCCAAAGCAAGTCGCAGTGCCAAGCGCGGCACGGATGGCAAGCTGGTGGAATTGCCGGCCTTCCATGAGGAGGCGTGCCGCGCCGGCGAGCGCATCGAGTTCGTTGCCTGTGGCGGCGGCGGCTACGGCGACCCGACCAAGCGCGATGTCCGCCGTGTCGCGGCCAGCGTTGGCCGCGGCTGGCTAACAAGCGAAGCGGCTCGCAAGTCCTACAAGGTTGCCCTGGTGCTGGACGCCGAGCAGGGCGTCTGGGCCGTCGACCAGGATGCCACCGCGCGCCTTCGGGCGGCCTGAGCCAGCGCGAAGAGAGGTCGCCAGCAAATGACCGGCGGCTTCGATCACGCCCGCTTGGCGGCCGCGTCCTGCTCGTCGAAATACCGCAACAGGTTCATGCCACCGCGCACGATGTCGCGTTCGATCGCCTTACGCGCCACCTTCTTGTTGCGGGTCCGGAACGCTTCGATCAGCGTCTCGTGCTCCTCCGCGCCGATGTAATCGTTCTCGGCCTGCAGATAATACACGTTAAGGATAGGGCCCATCGAGACCCACAGGCTTTCGATCTGCGCGATCAGCATATCCATCTTGGACAGGCGGTAGACGCCGAAGTGGAATTCACGATTGGCGCGACGGGCGCGGTCAGCATCGCCGGACGTTTCGCCGGCCACGAAATCGCGATGGATCTCGACCAGTTTTGCAATGTCCTTCTCCGAAACATGCTCAACGGCGAGTTCGGCCGCTAGTCCCTCGAGCGCGATGCGAATGAGCCGGACCTGCCAGTAACGCGACCGGGTCAGCTCTGGAACGGTGATGAACCGCCCTGACCGCAGTTCCAGCGCCTGCTCGCTGACGAGCCTGAAACAGGCCTCGCGCACAGGCGTGACGCTGGTGCCCAGCCGTTGCGCCAGATCCTGCATCAACAGTCTTTCGCCGGGCCGGAAATTGCCGGCGATCAGGGCTTCGCGCAGCGAGATATAAGTTCTCGCCGACAGACTGCCTTGCTCGATTGGCTGCATCGTGCTCATGGTCCACCGCTGCAATCTTGGCCGCACCGAATCGACAACGGATAGTGCGAGACGCTCTTATATCCTATAAGTCCGTTGCGAAACATGGCTAGGAGCTGGCGGGTTTCCCAGCGGAGAGCTTGCGCAGGATTGTCTCGATGATATCCAGCGATTTCTCGACTGTCGCCCGGTCATGGCTCCCTGACAGGTAGAGACGCTTGAGCGGAAGCGGCTGGCCGATCAGCCGGTTCGCCACCATCTCTCTGCGGAATGCAAGATCGAAAACATCGTCGTTGCCCAGCAAGTCCTGGTAGTCGCGGTAAGGACCGCTGAGGAAATAGATCAGCCAGACCGAGCCAAACCCGGCGCTCTGCGCGGGCAGGCCGAGGCGATCGATAATGCCATCCAGCTGCGTGCGCATGAAAGCGCCGAGGGCAAACAGGCGGTCGTAGAAGCCTGGTTTCGACAGCTCCTCAATCGTCGCCTGCATGGCGGCGAGCGTCGACGGCGTGCCGTTGAAAGTACCGCCCATGAACACGGATCCTTCCCCGGTCCGGCCGACGAGCGCCATGAGATCGCGACGACCGGCCACCACGCCAACGGGATAGCCTGACGAGGCCGCCTTGCCGAAGGTCGCGAGATCAGGCGTGACGTCGGCGATCGACTGATAGCCGCCGAGCGCGTGGCGAAAGCCGGTGATGACCTCGTCGAAGATCAGCACGACACCATGATCGCTGGTCAGGCGACGCAGCTCGCGCAGGAAAACATCCGTCGCGATCACCGACCCCATATTGTGAGCGATTGGCTCGATGATGATCGCCGCGACATCGCCTGGATTGGCCTTGAGATAATCCTCGACGGCGCCGGCATCGTTGTAAGGCAGCACGATGGTGTGACGGGCGGCATCCTCGAGGATGCCAGCACTGATGGGATCGTACTTGCCGATCGCCTGCGCGTGCGACTGTACGTTCATGGCGACATAGTCGTGCCAGCCATGATAGCCGCCTTGGAACTTGATGATGCGCTTGCGACCGGTGGCGGCGCGGGCAAGGCGCAGGGCGTGATAGGTCGCCTCCGATCCGGAATTGCAGAAGGCGACGAGATCCGCGCAAGGGATGCAGTCGACCAGCGCCTCCGCCACCTCGATCTCCAGCCGCATCGTTCCCGCACCGACAAGATCGATATCCTGCGTGACCGCAGCGATGCGTTCGCGCACCGCCGGATGACAGTGGCCAAGCACGTTGGCGCCGAAGCCGCAATGGAAGTCGGTGTACTGGTGTCCGTCGACGTCGTAGAGAAACGCACCCTGCGCCCGGGCAAATACATGCGGCGCGCCGAGCCTGCGGCTCGGGCTGAGCAATCCGCCCGGCATCACCGCACCGGCGCGCTCAATGAGTCGGGCGGTGTTATTCTGATCGGTCATCGGAATGTCCGTGCATGGCTATGGTCCGCCGGCTCAGCCGAGGGCTTCAAGAACGGTGGCCTCGATTCCCGCCGCGTCCAGCCGGTAGTGCTTGTAGAGATGCGTTGGCGGCGCAATCAGGCTGTATTCGTCGCGGATGCCATGGCGTATCAACCGTGCCGGGCTGCCCGCCTCCGCCAGGATTTCCGCCACGGCGCCGCCCAGACCGCCCAGGATATTGTGTTCCTCGATGGTTAGAATGAAGCGGGAGTGAGCCGCGGCCGAGAGCACTGCCTTCGTATCCATTGGCTTCACCGTATGCATGTCGATCAGTCCGACGGATTTGCCCGCCGCGCGCAGCGCGCGGTAAGCCTCCCTTGAGGGATGGACCATCGAGCCACAGGCGATGATGGTCAGGTCCGATCCTTCGCCGTGAACGATCGCCTTGCCGAACTGGAAGTCGACGCTGTCGTCTTCATAGACCAGCGGTTCCTGGCCGCGGCCAATGCGGAAGTAGATTGGCTGGGCATGATTGACAGACGCCTTGACGGCGGCCGCCAGTTGCGGGCCGTCAGCCGGCGCGACGACCGTGAGGTCGGCGATGCTTCGCATGATGGCAAGATCTTCCGTCGCATGGTGGGAGGTGCCGTAGAAGCCGAGTGAAATACCGGCATGATGACCGATCAGCCGCACCGGCAGAGCCGAATAGGCGACGTCGGTTCTGATCTGTTCGCAGCACAGCAGCGCCAGGAAAGAAGCGAATGTAGCGACGAACGGCATGGCGCCTGTGCTGGCCATGCCGGCAGCAGCCGAAACCATGTTCTGCTCGGAAATGCCAAATTGCGTGAAGCGTTCGGGAAAGCGTTGCGCGAACCGCACCAGCCCGTTGGAATATTGAAGGTCGGCCGTACCGGCCACGACCGGATAACCGTCTTCGACCAGATCAATGAGCGCGTTGGCCAGATAACTCAGGCCAGGCGCACGCGCGTTGATCTGGCGGTACTGCCAGGAGTTGGTATCGATCGGGCCGTTCATTGTGTTTTGCCTCCACGCTTGATCTCTTCGGCGGCCAAGGCCTCGTCCGATGGCGCGAGATAGCCCAGATGCCAGCCGGGTTCGGTTTCCATGTAACCAACGCCCTTGCCTTTGGAGGTCTTGGCAATGATGCAGACGGGCCGGGTGCGGTCTGCCTCGGCCTTCAACTGTCGCAGCAGCGTCGCGAGAGCGACGACGTCGTGCCCATCGACCTCGTGCACCTGCCAGCCGAACGCCGCCCATTTGTCGGCCAACGGTTCGATGCCGATGATGTCGTCGACCTGCCCGTCGAGCTGGTATCCGTTGCGGTCGACGATGGCGATCAGATTGCCGGCCTTATGGTGGGCGGCGGAGAGCGCCGCTTCCCAGACCTGGCCCTCCTGCATCTCGCCGTCACCGAGCAGGACATAGACATCGAAGCGCCGGTTGGCCGCACGGCCGCCAAGCACCATGCCGAGGCCGCCGGACAGGGCATGGCCGATCGAGCCGGAGCTGAAATCGACGCCGGGCACCTTGCGCATGTCGGGATGATCGCCAAGCGGATTGCCGAGCCGGGTGTAGCCATCGAGGACGTCCTTGGAGAAGAAGCCCCAGTCGACCAGCAGCGGGTAAAGGCCGACCGCGGCATGTCCCTTGCCCATCAGGAAGCGGTCGCGATCCGGCCATTGCGGCTCGCCGCGCCTCAGCCGCATCGCATCGTAGTAGAGCGTGGCGAATATTTCCGCGCAGGAGAACACCGACGAATAGTGGCCCACCTTGGCGATCTGGATGAGGCGCAGCGTCTCGAGCCGGACGAACTCTGCCCTGTCGCGCAACAGGGCGATCCGCTCCGCGTCGGGTGGCAGGGTGTTGTTTGAAGGAGTGGGTGCGTTGGCCATTGGACGTCACTCTCAGGATCATTTTTTCTCGACAACTTATAAGTTATAAGATATTCCTCGCCGAAGCAACCGCCTATCTGGTCGCAAGGAGAATTTGATGAACAACGAATCGCGCGTGCTGGACATGGCCAGGCACTTTCATTCCCAAACGGATCCACGCCTGCATGAGGATCATGGTCCGTTGACGATCGTGGCCGGCGAAGGCGCGACCGTCACGGATGACGCGGGCAACCGCTATATCGAGGGCATGGGCGGACTCTGGTGTGCCTCGCTCGGCTTCAGCGACAGCCGGCTGGCCGCCGCTGCTGACCGCCAGATGCGCAAGCTCGCCGTCTATCACACCTTCAATCACCGCTCGAATGAGCCCACCGTCGAACTCGTTGAACAGCTTACCGCGTTGGCGCCGTTCGACCACGCGCGCGTCTTTCTGGTCGGCTCCGGTTCGGAAGCCAATGACACGATGGTCAAGCTCGCCTGGTATTACCAGGCCGCGCGGGGACGTCCGGAGAAACGCAAGATCATCAGCAGGTTTGGCGCCTTCCACGGCAGTACGATCATGGGCGCGGCGCTGAGTGGGCTGCCGCACATGCACAAGTCCTTCAACCTGCCGCCGCTTCCCGTCATATTCGCCGCGCGGCCGTTCCACTATCTCGACGGTCTGCCGGGCGAGGCGGAGCATGACTACGCCACGCGCCTGGCCCAGGAACTCGAGGCCCTGATCCTGGCGGAGGGGCCAGAGACGATTGCCGCGATGATCGCAGAGCCAGTCATGGGCGCCGGCGGCGTGCTGGTACCGCCGGAGAATTATTTTCCAAAGGTTCAGGCGGTGCTGCGCAAATACGACATTCTGATGCTGGCCGACGAGGTGGTCTGCGGTTTCGGACGCACCGGAAATTGGTTCGGCAGCCAGACTTTTGGCATGGAACCGGACATGCTGTCGGTCGCCAAGGGGCTTTCATCCGGTCATCTGCCCATTGGCGGCGTCATTATCTCCGACAAGGTCTACCAGTGCGTCGCCGACGAGGCCCACAAGGTCGGCGTGTTCGGCCACGGTTTCACCTATTCCGGCCATCCGGTGACAGCCGCCGTCGCCGCCGAGGCGATCAGGATCTACCGCGAGATCGATCTCGTGAGCCAGGCGCGCCGTCTCGGCGATTATCTGCATGCAGCGCTCGCGGACGCGCTCAACGACCATACACTGGTCGGCGAGGTCCGCGGCCGCGGTTTTATAGCGGGGATCCAGATCGTCGAGGATCGCGCCACCCGTCGCGCCTTTGCGCCGGAGCTGCGAATTGGCACCGATGTCGAGCGGCGGTGCCGCGAGCACGGAGTCATGATCCGCAACATGGGCGACGTGCTGGCAATCTGCCCGCCCTACGTCATCGCCCCTAAAGAGATCGATTACATGGTTGATGGCATTCGCGCGGCTCTTGATGAGACCGCGGCGGCCCATGCGCGGACTGACCAGTCGGCATGAACCCGCCCGGCGTGCGGCGAGACGTCGCTGGAGGGGCCGGCCGCGCGAAAGGCGCTTGGGCAAGCGCGAGCCGCAGCCAGCATACAGGATCCTGATTGTCTTATCCGAACGGAGGCCAGACCATGCTTCAGAAAACCAGCCATTTCATGCGCCAGGCCAATCTCATCAACGGCGAATGGGTGCAGGCCGACAGCGGCCAGACGGTCGACGTCAACAACCCGGCCACCGGTCTCAAGATCGGCACCGTGCCGAAGTCGGGCAAAGCCGAGACCCGCCGCGCCATCGAAGCCGCCGCGGAAGCTTTCAAGACCTGGCGCAAGACGACCGCGCTCGAGCGCTCGAAGCTGCTGCGCAAGCTGCACGACGCGATGATGGACAATCAGGACGTGCTGGCCGAACTGCTGACCATCGAGCAGGGCAAGTCGCTGTTCGAATCGAAGGGCGAGATCGGCTCCGCCGCGGCATACATATTGTGGTTCGCCGAGGAAGGCCGCCGCACCTATGGCGACGTCGTGCCGTCGCCGTGGGCGGATCGCCGTATCCTGGTGACCAAGGAGCCGGTCGGCGTCATCGCCGCCATCACGCCGTGGAATTTCCCGTCTTCTATGCTGGCCCGCAAGCTTGGCCCGGCACTCGCCGCCGGCTGCACCGCCGTGGTCAAGCCTGCGTCGCAGACACCATATTCGGGTCTCGCCTGGGGCGCGCTCGCCGAGGAAGTCGGCTTCCCCAAGGGCGTCGTCAACATCCTGACCGGTTCGGCCAGCGAGATCGGCGACGAGATCTGCGCCAATCCGCTGGTGTCGAAGATCACCTTCACCGGATCGACCGAGGTCGGCAAGCTTCTCATCCAGAAGTCGTCGGTCACCGTCAAGAAGGTGTCGATGGAGCTCGGCGGCAACGCACCGTTCATCGTCTTCGACGACGCCGACCTCGAGCGTGCCGTTGCCGGTGCGATCACCGCCAAATATCGCAATTCCGGCCAGACCTGCGTCTGCACGAACCGCTTCCTTGTCCAGGCAGGTGTCTATGACAAGTTCGTCGAGAAGCTCGCTGCCGCCAGCAACGGGCTGAAGGTCGGCTCTGGCCTCGAGGACGGCGTGCAGCAGGGGCCGCTGATCGACGAGAAGGCGGTCGAGAAGGTCGAAGAACTGATCGCCGACGCCACATCCAAGGGCGGCAAGATCGTTGCCGGCGGCAAGCGCCATGCGCTCGGCGGCTCGTTCTTCCAGCCGACCGTCATCGCCAACGCGACACC
Organism: Mesorhizobium sp. M1338; assembly: GCF_040318045.1. Classification (NCBI taxonomy): domain Bacteria; kingdom Pseudomonadati; phylum Pseudomonadota; class Alphaproteobacteria; order Hyphomicrobiales; family Phyllobacteriaceae; genus Mesorhizobium; species Mesorhizobium sp. M1338. Next base: position 23,366 of record NZ_JAMYLL010000053.1, read on the forward strand.
CAATATGCGCTTCATGAAGGAAGAGATCTTTGGGCCGGTCGCCCCGGTGTTCAAGTTCGAGACCGAAGAGGAAGCGATAGCGCTCGCCAACGACACCGAATTCGGCCTCGCCTGCTATTTCTACACCGGCGATCTCGGCCGCGCCTTCCGCGTCATGGAAGGGCTGAAATACGGCATGGTCGGCGTCAATGAAGGCCTCATCACCACGCCGGAGGCACCCTTCGGCGGCGTCAAGGAATCCGGCCTCGGCAAGGAAGGCGGACATCAGGGCATCGAGGATTACCTCGACACCAAATATGTCTGCATCGGCGGCCTCGGCTCTAGTGCGCCGGCTTTTCCCGCGTCTCAGAACGCGGAATGACGAACCCGCGGGTGATCCGGTGAAAATCTTTCCGGTTCCGAGGAGAAGTGACCTAAGATCGTGAGCGCCCTATGCTCTTACGTTTCCGGAAAAAGCTTCGGAAACAGCGCGTCCAGAGCGTCCGCCGGAAAGCGTAGGGACACTGGGCCCCTTTGGCGTTTCCGACGCCAATAGTCCGAGCGCGATTACGTCATTGAACACTCGACGCGCCGTACGTTCGGGTAGTCCGCTAATACGGGATGCCTCGCCGCGGTCAAACTCACCGCGCGTGAGCGCTTCCTCCACGAGGCGGCCGGCTTCGGGCTTCAGACCACTGCGCTCCACATGCCGATACAGCCGCTTGGCCAACGTGTCGAGATCGAACAGTCCGGTCATGAAGCTCACCTGATCGATACACGCCTGCAGGAACCATAAGGTAAAATCGCCGAGTGCGCGTTCGGAGAGGTTGCCACGTCCGTCGAGATCACCCTGGCGGGGCATATCGGCATGATCCATCATGCTCTTGTAATCCGTTCGGCTTTTCACGCCACGTGCCAAGCCTCGTGAGATCGACCACAGCCCGTGCGCGGCGACCCCGGCCTGAGGGCCATGGCGTGGCTCATCAATCGGCTGACGCGTCCGTTGCCGTCCGGAAACGGGTGAATGTAGTTGAAGCGGTGATGCGCGGCAGGAATGGTCAGGATGCGTCCGGCCTTGCCCAGCTTATCGAAGCGATAACGCATGGCAAAGTATTGCATGAAATCGTTGACGCGATCGCTCGAAGGCGGTTCATGCCGGCCGATGGCGACGTCATGCTCTGGCTTCGATCGCCACTCACCTGGCGCCATGACGAACTCACGGCCGGAACCCTTGATGGTCAGCATGGGCGATTCCGCATCGCGGTAGAATTCCGCATGCAGCCATCGAAGAAAACCTACCGATGCCGGTTCCGGCAACTGCCCATCGGCAGCCAGGCGGTCGATCTCGGCTTGCACGCGAACGTGCGCGGCCGCCTCGAGCTGCAGATTGCGGCGGTTCTCGTCTCGATCGAAATTCCGACCAGCGCCCGTTCGATGTCGCGCGGGCGCGTATCGTGGCCTTCGATCAGGTTGCTGTAGTAGGTGTTCATGATGCGCACGAGATGGGCGAGGTTGGCTGCGGTACGCGAGTGCAGGCTTTTGCCCAAAACAGCCGACGTCGCCAGGCTTGGACACAAATCGATGCTGCCGATGATGATCATGGCCGATGTTCGGCAGGCCTATCGTACTGACAACTATGCACAAACCGTAATTGGGGGAGCCATCTGGCCGATGCTTTGGCCGATCTATGACGATCGGCCGGACTCAGGCAGGTTCGAGGTGGAAAACAGGCAGCTTTAAACATGGTTCTGCCTCGGCCAGCGCAAGATTCGCCGGGAGCTTCGCTTATGCTGTGTGAGCTTGTTCTCTCGCGCCCGAATTCCCCATGGATGGCCCAAAAGCAGGCGATCCATTTGTCATTTTTAAGTGCGTCGGACTGCCAGTTGATCGCGTTCTGACCCGACTGGGAGTTCAAGTTTGACCTGAAACTGACCGGGTGCTGGATGGCAGGCTTCATCCCCACCGGTCTGATATGAAACAACGTCCGGCCCCGAAGGCTAGGCTGCAATCTCGTATGGCTTCTATGCGCCGTTCTCTTGGAGCGTGTTGCGGGTTTGGTCTGCCCAACCTCGGAGCTCAACGCTTCACGGCGTTAGGATGAGCGTTCGAAGCGCAGGATTACTGCCGACACTGCTCTTCTTGTTCGCATTGGGCAGTTCCCGTTGGAAGCTTCCATCTTGCCGACTGCTGAGTTTGGAGTCGCCGTAGCTGTGAAATCGAAAAGAAGCCCATAGGCAACGTTTGCCGCGACGCTACTGAGAGCTGGTCACCGGGAGAGCCGAAGGTAGAACGAAGTTGTCTCGTTGAGCTTGTATGTGGCGCCAGCATAGAAGGCCCAGTTCCCACCCCAAGGCTTATACAAACGCCCACCGTTAGCGCCGATCGCGTTCATGGCCTCGTCCTTTTGGCAGAGATCACCACGGTCGCTAGCTGGCGAGCAAAGTCCGTCCCAGCGCTGCATTATCTCGTCGGATCCGGCAAGCTGGCAGAATTTCCCAGGCGGAGCTGACGGGGAGGGATGGTGGGAACAAAACGGTGCGCGTGAGGTCTCGGCGGGAACAGCCAAGACATCTAAGCGGAACGGACTGGCATAACGCAAAGACACAGGCGAGCTCAGCGGCAAGGTGGTTTGTTATCACCATGGGACGCCTGCCGCGTCTACGGTGGTGTCGTGGGTCGAGACGGCGAGGGCAGCGGTCGCCATGCGCCCCGACCGGCTTGCCAGCGCTGCCCGCGCTGAACAGCATGCGGCTGTCGCCGTGACGCTGGTTGCCGCCGGCTACCGGGAGATCGGGCTCGACCATTTCGCCTTGCCGCACGACGAGCTCGCGCTGGCACAGGAAACAGGTCGCCTGCGACGTAACTCGTTGGGCTACTCTGCCGATACCTGCAGAACCCTGATCGGTTTCGGCGCGTCGGCTATCGGCCGCATCGGCCAGGGGTACGTTCAAAACGAAGTTACACGGGATATCTACATCCAGCACATCGCAGTTGGCCGACTGGCGACATCGAAGGGCCATCGCCTCACAGACGACGACCGCGTGCGAGCCGCAATCATCGAGCGATTAATGTGCGATTTCGAGGCTGACGTGCCGGCAATCTGTGTCGCCCACGGATCTGATCCGATCCGTCTTCGCGGTTCAGATGAGCGTTTGGCGATGCTGGCCAAGGACGGAATAGTGGACTTCGAAAACGGTCTTGTCCGCGTACGGCGGGAGCATCACTTTGGGATTCGCGCTGTTGCTGCCGCATTCGATGCTTTTAGGGATGGCCTTACGTATCCCGCAGTTGAGGGCAAGCACACAACACGGAAGCTAATACAGGGAGTATCTTTTGCCGGAGAGAACGAGCTGCCATCGTGCGGTGCCCGGTTAGTAGTGAAGCGCCGTAAAATGTCGACATAGGCGTTGGTGAACTGGACCGAACGACGAGAACGGCCTATCCAGTGTGTTGTCGGCAGTTAGTTCGAAAGTCCTGCTACACCCGATCCGATGCCTCTCAACGCCGAGGCCGCACCTCCGTGCCGAAGCCGGCCTTCCCAATGGTGGGTCGAGCCGTCGCTTACCCCGTGCTTGCCTCACAGATCCGCGACCAAGAACCCAGCCACATGCCTGCCGGGGCCTAGGTCCATCAAGCATGAAAGGAACACGTCGGAACCTGGGATATCGCTTGCCCGGCCGGGCGGCGATAGCCTTGTCGGGGCAGCGAGGAGCCGTGGCCGATGATGAACGCACAGGAGAAGTCTGGCGTGAATGGGGCGATGATTGTCAAGCTTTGCTCTCGAGTCATTTCGTCAACCATCTTGCGTGACCGATTGGCGACCATCTCCTCGTCCCGACGGCCAGCGCGCAGTGACTTGTCAAGGATGGAGGCCCGCAGACCCCATCGCGCGGCGACTTGTCCTTGACGGTCACGAGCACGGCGGCAGGTTTGCCGTGGTCGGGGAGCCTTCCTTGAGCGGAAGCCGACGACAGTGTTCGAGGGGAACTCGCCATGAGCCGGGTGCGCAGAGATCGTCCGACGCTCTTGTATTTGCTGGATCCCAGCCGGCTCCGCCTCCGACTGCCTCGATAGCTCGGTATCCTGAGCGCGTCGGCGGCATCATGCCATTATCATCCTACGAATTGCATGCTCTATCGTCCTGGACGAGACCGGTTTGGCTAGCCAAAGGACGAAGGTCTGATTACCAGATGTGATCGGCATGGGGTCGCTTCCACCAACGACGATGATGGGCACCGTCATCAGGGTGGTACGTACGGCTTCGGGCTGTCCTGGCCCGAGGAAAGTCGCTTTATCGAAAATTAGGAGGTCGGCTGCCTTCCCGCTCTCGATCCAGTCGCAAAGACTCTCGAAGGTCGCGAAGCCGACCGGCTTATAACCCAGCGCGGCGATCTTATCCTTGTAGATCTCCAACGCTGCTGGATCGGGGTCAACGACTGCAATGATTTCTCCGTTGCCAAGTGATCCATCGCATGGGCCGAAAGCGCTATCAGCTCTGACCTGCTCCTCAGCGCAGGCCGGTAAGTAGAGATCGAAGCGTGTACCTCGGCCAACAGCCGAGGTGACGTCAAGGCATCCTGCGAGCGCGCTCACATGGCGGTCCACTGCAGCAAGACCCAGTCCGGTCCCGCCGACGCGAGAGCGCGTGGTAAAAAAGGGCTCAAAGATATGCGGAAGCACCGAACTTGCGATTCCTTGGCCATCGTCGCTGATGGAGAGGAGAACGTAATCTCCCGGTTTCAAGGTGCCCTTAGCCACGGGCTTCGTTTGACAGACGTGAGCGCGAGAAACGCTAATCTCGACACGGCCCTCATTCAAGAGAGCCTCCGACGCGTTCTTGCATAGATTCATAAGGATCTGCTGTATCTCGGTCGGGCTGCCCTCGATCACCGTTTGCCACTCGTTGATCTTGAAGTTCAACTGAACATCCGCACGAAGTGTAACCCGCAGCAATGGCGCGAGATCCATTACACTCTCCGAGACGTCGAAAGGCATCGTCACGCGCTTCCGATTTCGGCTTAGTGACAAAATTTGATCAATAATCAGTTTGGCTCGGTTGCTGGCCAAGATAATTTGGCCGATGTGGCCCCGAATTCTCGAGGGGCGACGCACAAGACCTTTAGCCATCTCTGCGTAGCCGACTATTGCTCCTAGAACATTATTGAATTCATGTGTAACGCCGCTTGCGATTGTGCCGACAGCCGTCAGCCTTTCCGCATGCTCCCATCGACTCTCAAAAAGGTTACGTTCCGTGTGTACACGTTGCATTTCAAGATGGTTGCCTAAACGCACAGTAGCGCTCGCCAGAACCAGGAGGTCGTCTGTGGAGGGTGGTGAGCGATCTCCTTCAAAAACAAGGATACAAACCGCAGCCTGCTGATCGGAGGCCCGGCAACCAACAATTTGACAAACACCGGTAGTGCCTACGGCAGTCCGAACCACTTCCGACGCCGGAACGACGCGAAACACTGGCTGTTCCGGGTGTACAAGTGAGACGACTTCATGGATTAGCGTGGCGTTCCAGACGCGCATGCGCTTGTTCGCGACAAAGTACTCGGTATTCCTGCTGATACTCGGATCCACCAGAGCAAGCGCGCATTGATCCGCATCGAAAACGCATTGAATGAGTCTAAGCGCCGCTTCGGTGGAGAAGCGCCGCGAAGCCTTCGTTGCTTGACTGTCGATGAAACAAGCTTCGATCTCACTCATCGCCGCTTCAAGCTCTAACCGCCTTTCCAACCGGTTCGTCCGCACATGCAGCGTGGAGGCTCGAATGGTCGCAAACAAGCAGAGGCATATGGACACCAAGCCAAAGAAAAGCCGTGTACGCTGCGCTTGCGCGCTGGCGAAGCTGTAGGCTTTCAGATGTTCTCGCTCCAATTCGGCAGCCTTGGCGAACGTGTCGAAGGATGGGATCCGATTGACAGCGCGGTCCAACCTCAACATTGAGGACAGGATAGCGCGGCCCTCGCGGGCAACATCCTCCGTGACTTGGTCCTGGCTAGGAGGAAGTCGGCGGAGAGACTGATCGATTTGTAATGCGAGGCTGAATCCCGGTCTGGCCGAAAATTGAAGGATCAGATTGGAAAATTCAGGCCTGTTCGACACTCCCCCCCAAAGGCGATTAGCCGAGCGAGCAAAGCGTACGAGAGAGCTTTGCAGAAGCTCATTTTGCGCGGCCGAGTTCGAGATGGCAGCTTCTGTGTTTTCGAGGGACTTTTTGAGCTGTGCAACCAACCTGGAGTGCACCCCGGAGCTCTCATTGGGCGAAATCTCAACAAGGCGTTGGTAGTTTTGAAGGTTCCTTTTTAATGCTTGCCCGGTAGAAGCAACGGAACGGAAGTCCAATACCATGTCGGCGCGGGCGACGTCTCGCTGGAGCAATGCGTAGTTGATCTGAATCGTCCGCAGTTCGCTTAGGACCGCCTCGTTGATCTGGGGGTCTTGCCACTGTATCGCGACCAAGAGCGCAACCGAGGCCACTAGGGCCATTACAGAAGCTTTGTCGGTACTGAGCCATTTTTCCCAAACGAACGGCGTTTGAGCCGCGGTGCGTGCCTTGCGAAGGTCCGAGTTGAATTCTAGCTCCCCATCGCGTCGGTGTGCGGCCGGATGCTGCTGGAACAGGAAAGCCAAGTGTACCTCTCCCCTCAAACAGGCGGTGTAGACACCGTTGCACTCTGCCCCCATGGCCCGCTGACCTTCCATTGATTCGCGGGCGTTTCGACCTCGACGGCGAGGCGGCAGCACAAGGCGGGCAACTGATCGCAGTTTTCGGAACTGGTCTTCCGAGAGATCATCGAAGGGGCATACAAGCGCACGCCTGCAGCAGCCGAGGATGATACCGGCCGGTCAAACGCAACTGGCGAGGGCCGGATCTGCTGTTGGCTGGCAGCTAACACTGGCGGGGCGGCGGCCTCAACTACGGCGTGCCTAGAGCCGGCTGCTGCGAAAGCGTCCGACACGCTTCCCTTGGGGTCATCCCGTCCAGCGGGCATTCTTGGATCGCTGAAAAAAGACGAGGCGGCTTGATGATCCTGCCCTCGCTGAAGCACCTCGCGAAACCCCTTTTCCAGTCGCAGAAGCTCCTCTGGACCGGTAGGCGGCTCGTCAGCTCGACCATCGAACAGCGGCCGGAGCGCCTCGGACACGTGCTGCTCAAAGCCCACTCGCCGGGCCTGGACCGCTTGCCCGTCTTCCAAGCCGGCGTCCTGCACCTGCGACAAAGCTGTTACACGGGATGGATTACTATTTCGCGGGTTCATACTAGCCTCACATCAAACTGTATCGTCAAAGTCCTGCGCCAATTCACACAGCGGGTCATCGAGTTGAGATTCTGCGGAGAGCGCCTCCTCTGCTCCCGTCAAGGGCGCCGGCTCCGGGAGGGCGCCTGTCTGGCTTTCAAAGATGCGTTTCAGAATGCGATCCGAAAAATATCGCACCTTCCTCAATTTTAATGGTGGCAGACCTTTGATGAGAACAATCTCGTAGTCGTCATCGAGCAGCCGAACCTGTTCGGGACGCAATAGCGGTGCACCTTGATGTGAATTCTGAATGTTCCAATCGAACGTTCGCGCCTGGCTGTAGGAAATCGATTGGGCTTGAAATGTGAATCCACCGATAGCTTTGGAAATGTAGTTCGGAGTCTCGTCATCTACCTCGATGTTCCTAGAAGCGCGCCGGCAGCCCGGGCGGGGGGCTTGGGGTTAGACTGCCAGCGCACGCCACTCATAAAGAGCGGCCTCTTTTCGCGGTTCGGACACCCATAGTCAACCCGGCAACGTCTGGATGCCCGCTGTGCTTTTTGCAGAGCGGCGATGCCGGGCATATCGGCCGATCCTGTCTAGGATGGTGTGGCCACTCTCGTCGGCCGAGTTGATGCTCCAGCCAGTATCGCCTTGCCGACCAGCATGAGTTCGCCGTTAGCAATCCATTGTTGCGGGCGTTCCAGTCACGGCCTTCCATTCGGCGATGGCTTGCAAGCGATGAACATGTATGGCGAGAGCAGAACGTTTGGGGCGGGGGACGAAGAGGTTGCGGAGGGCTGACAAGGTCGAGACGAAGCGTTGCAGGCCTCCCGGCGATCGGACCCCTGCATCATCCGCTCCCGTTTTCGCGGCGGCACATGGGAATTCTCCGCTCTGTTGTTCAACCCCTTGTGCGACCGGTGCTCGACGTCCGGCATCATCTGTCGCTTTGCCGCTCCATACGAGCGAAGCTAGTCGGTGATCATGCGCTTCGGCGCGAGCCCCTGCTTCTTCCACAGCCGCGTCAGCAAGCGCAACCTCTCGCAGGGTGCGCTCTCAGAGTTCGTTCCTGCGCAGCGGCCTTGTTATCTCGATACTGGATAAGCGTCTACGAACCTACGCGCCGCATAACGAGCTTTGTTGCGCTGGTCGGTTGCGAAGGGTGGCTCTATGCATCGCAGTGGCGGACGCGAAATCCTCACCATCCTTCTGCATCGCGCTATTTGGCTTGCCGAACACCCAATTTCGCCGGCACGCTGCCGCTGAATACGATGATCATCTCGCATTCTTGCTATGGAGACTGTCGTCCTTCCTGGGCACGCGGCTGACGGCGACGAAAGCGGGTTTATTCATGCAACACCCCTTTTTGGCAGGCAAGCTGGTGGACTTCGGGATGTCGGGGGCGAATATAGCGAAGACTCCCGCCGCTCGCTGATGCATTCTGGACGCAACCGCATCGAGCCGATGTGTTCGAGACGCTTCGCGGCTGCAGTCGCCGAACGATGGCGTGGTTATGCGACCTGTTCGGCATGGCTACCCCCGTCCAGTCAGGCGTTCACGAAGGTGTTTGTCGAGAGTTCGTGGAGAAAGTCCGCCACTTATCGTTGGCGAGGGCTTTGCTCCGGAGTGGCGATCGGTGCGCTGATCGACAGGCAGGCTCTGGCCAAAATCGAATCCCATGCCGTCGCGAAAGGCCGCAGAATCGATGCGGGGGCAAACGCATCGCGCGAATGGCACGTCGAACTATCGGTCCGGTCTCCAGCGAGATGACCATCGCGCAAGAAAGAGACATTCGGGCGGCTGGCGCCTGTGATTGCTTCGACGATGCGGATAGGTCGTGCATGAGGCCAACGACACGATCTACGGCCTTCCCCCACATTTGTGCCTCAAACGGAAGCGTGTTTGGCGTGTCGCCGAGGCCTTGGAATATGGCATAGTGGTATGAACACGGGACGCATGTCGTCGGAAGCCGCGCCTTTCGGCCGAGTGAAGCAGTCCGGCATCGGGCGGGAGGGTTCCCGCCATTGCCTCGAGGACTACCTCGAAATGAAATACCTCTGCACGGGCGGCATCTGAAGCATGGGCTTGCAGGGCTCGCAGACCGGTAAACCAGCGAGCCATCTCCAAATATGTGAATTGTGGATTGCTCCTCGACGGGAGCTGAGGGGCGGCTCCGCAAGCCTTACGACGCTCTTTGCGAGCCGTAGCTGCCGAGCTGGCAAAAGGCCGGGCTACGTCGCGCCAGCGCAAGCGGCGCGCAGAAAATTAGGCCTACCCGCTCCGGGACCGCGGACCTCGTCAGCTTCTCGTAAGTATGCCCGAGTAGGTTGCTCAGCTGATCTGTGGACGTGAGGCTAACGTGAACCGGCACAAATTTGACCTATCCAATGTAACAGGTTGGCGGCAGGTGCAGCCCCCGGCATCTCAAGAGCAAGCGGCACAGGCCGGGCAAGAGGGCTTTGAGCAGCGCTCGGGCGAGGCGCGCCAAGCCGCTGCCCAAATTCCCGCCCCCGGCGTTCCGGCTCTGCCAGACCCGTTCCATCCTCATCCGTCTCACGGAGACCTGAGCCTCATCGAAGGCGCGGCCCCATGGGAAGCGCAGCCCATGATGCAAGGGAGCGGACAAGAACACGCCGCGGCGCCGTACGCCGGAGGCAGTGGGTCGATGCTAGGTGCCTCGGTGCTGCAGCCGGGTCACTCAACGGCGCGCCATCATCATGCGCCGGATTCGTCAGTGGGTGATCTGAATCCTTCCGCACCGTTCGAGTTGCGTGACCATGCTCGTTCCCCCGTGCCGGCGGCGGTGCAGCCAGATCCTCCAGTAGTGGTCTCCGACGGTCGCGGCTGCAAGCGTCCTCTTTATTCCAACGATGCGACCGTTGTCGAAGGGCTGAGGTCACTCTACGCGGGTAAGGCCAAGGAGGAAACGGTCAAGCGCCATGTAAATTCTCTTTACGGCTTTGGTCGTTGGCTCTTTAAAAATAACAAGCCGGGATTTGCTGCTCGGCTTCACGAGGAGTCGCTGGATGAAGATCTCAAGGAGTACGAGAGCAGTGGTGGCTCCTCGACTGTGGCTGTGGCACTGCGTCGTCTCAGAGAGTCGGCGGGCGGAGTGCCAATGGTGGGCCGCGCTGTCCTGAATCCCGACCCTGCCGACGCCGTGCTCATCAAAGAGTACAAAGCGGCTCTCATCAAAGAGTACAAGGGAGCGCCTGCGACCGGGCCGAATCGCCAAACCATTCACGACTATGGAGCTACTCTTAGACGTTTCAGTGAATACCTGGTTGAAAACAACAAGCCGGGGATTGCGGCTCGGCTTCACGAGGAGTCGCTGGATGAAGATGCCAAGCGCTATAAGGCCTCCAGTGGTGACCGGAGGATCATTGCACTAGCTCAACTCCGGAAGTTCCTGCCGTCCGCCGCACTCGGGCGCGAAATTGCCCTTGCTGCTCGTCCGGAAGACGCACTCGGCATGGAGGCTCGTGCCATTGGGGACGCCGCTGCGCAGCACAGCGGGCCGCAGAAGGCATTGGGTCGGCCAGAGAAGCTCCCTGGGGAAGCTAATGAAGACGCCGCTGTTCTGCCATCGTCTTTCGTACCAACTGGGCACCATCACCAAGCCTCGGATCCCGCAGAGTCCTTTCGTCCCCTGATCTGGCGCGACGGCGACCAGCGCGCGCCGGACGAGCGGATCGCTGCACAGGACAGGAGCAACCTGCTACCAAGCGAGGAGGTGCCAATGAGGCCACCGGAATTCGCTCCGCCCAGCTTGCGGGCGGGCAATTCCGCCTCGCCAGAGCTCTTTCCTGAGGGGATGTCGCCCGCGGTCGAAGGGTTTTTTGGTGTTTTCGGCGACCCCAGCGGGCGGGTGCTCGGCGCATTGCAATTGCTAGGCGACGAACATA
>NZ_JAMYLL010000054.1:0-33534 GCF_040318045.1 Mesorhizobium sp. M1338
TCCAATCCCTGTTACTCTCCCGCTGCTGGCCTTCGTAGTCAGGAATGCACGTGAAGAACACCGGCCGACGGTCGCGGCCTGCAACGTTACAATCTGAGCAGCCGAACAGCCGACGAGATCCCAATGCATGGAACCATGATCCGGGCCGAGCCGATCGATCAGCGCCTGGAGGTCGAGCTTGGTCGACTTGAAACACACCGGGTGCGCGCAATTGACGTTTGATGGTTTCGCGCGCGGCCACCGTATCAGCGAGAGTTTTCATCCGCGGAAGCGCTCGGTATGCAAGCAGATTTTGCCGTCGATCTTCATGGGCTTGTGGATCATCAGCCGTTTCGGCAGATGCTCTGGATGAACCTCCAAAAGAGTGATCTTGACCTGAGGCTTGCAGTTGCTGCAATCGAATTTCAGGCTCGGCGGATCGACCCCGCCGCCGTAGACCATCGTCATCATGCGTCAGGCGGATCGAAAAAAACACGTCTGCGAGTTTGACGCATGCGTGAAGCGTGCACCGTTTGTCTTTGCCAGACCGAAAAAGCCATTGCGCGCGCCATGACACGCGCAGGCAAGGCGCTCTAGACCGCGTGTACGCCGCTCTCCCGCGGGGAACCTGATGGCTTGTGGGAACCGGCCTCGACATCCCACGTTTCCAGTAACCTTCAGGATAGGGATTCTTGCAATGGCGGAGAATTTATCTCGCGATGATGAACGGCGCGGCACCAGAAGGGTCCTCATGTGGGGTGTCGTGATCGCCACCGTGCTTTTCGTCGTGCTGCTGGCGATATTTGTCCTCGGCGTGAGAGGCAATGGTGGATAGCGAGATACCCAACGGCAAGGGTCATCCTTGCATCGAAGTGATGAAGCCTGTGGCGAATGGTTCGTCCGTGTGGTCGAGGAAGATCAGGGACTAACCCGATCATTCGAACTGGAATCGCTCGCCCTAGCCTTCGCGGAAGGCCAGCGAATACGCCTGCATCTCGATAAGTTTGCCCCTCTGTAGAGCGTGACCGACCAGCGCATGACGGCGGGCGATTTCGTCCTCGCCGCTGCCTTCTCACGATCTGCGCTTCCGCGGATCAGGCAAGAAGACTGCTGGACCATTATACCGCATGGGCGCGCGTCCATGAAATGGTCCAATCAATGGGTCAGGTTCGCCTGAAGCTGCAACAGGGCTACGATGATCGAGGACAAAATCGTCATCAGCACCGTCGCGTACTTCGGCGTGGCGAGGTCACGGCAGGTGTCGGGCCACGATGGCAGCCAGCTACCAATTGCCCATCTCCCGCTGGGCCCAATGTGACCCGTTGCGGGTCAATACGCTTGGCACCGCAATTGCGTGGATACGTGTGGGCTGGGGCGAGGGCCCGTCGCCTCGCAAATGGGGCGGCGGGCCTTTGAACGAACGGGTTTGAGTCGAGCGGCCCGGCACCCCTTGTTGGGATGAGGCTAGGACACCGGGCCTAACCGACGGGCAGTTTGTGAGAAACGGCGCCGGGGCTGGGGATTATATGCGCTCATGCTGAATTAGGCGCAAAGCATACGAAAGAAGTACGAGTGCAACAATCGGGGGACAACCGGTGACGACCGCCGTCGTGACCATATGCGCGAAGCCGCACCGGTGCTGATTAAAACAGAGTGGGAGTAGGAGGAGCGGCTGCGACAGCGTAGGAATAGGCTTCGCGTTTCCCGCATTTCACGGCGCTAGAATGCCATACGGTTTTTTGTACTCCTTCTGGACGTTTTGCTGATTTGGCACATCGCTGCATCGGAATTAGACCCTGGCGCCGACCGCCTTCGGGTCGTCATAGCTAACGCTTGTCGTTTCGCGGCTTGCCACTATGCTCCAGCGGATTCAAAAAGAGGACACCGGCGTGCTTCGTCGATCGGCTCGAGCTCATCTGCTTGGTCTTATCGCCGCGGCGGTTCTGCCGGTCTGGCTGTTCGCGGCATACTTGCTCGTCCAGTATGCACTGCAACAGCAAGCTCGCTTCGAACAGGATGCCCTGCAGACGGCACGACACGTCTCGCTGGTGGTCGAGGCAGAACTGATTAACCTGCAGACGATTCTTGACGGTCTCTCCAAATCGGCCACTCTCGCCAACGGCGATCTGAAATCGTTTCGCGATGAGGCTGTTCGCCTTGTGCAAGGCATGGATCAGGTGATCGCTTTGAACGATGCCGATCACAATCAGCTGGCGACCACCGACATCGCGCAAGGTGGAAATTCGCCACTCGTCGAACCGACAACGGCTGAAGACAGTGAAAAGCTGAAGTTCACTGGTGTCTTGGTCAGCAATGTCGTTGTGGGCCATCAGTCGGGCGGCTATCGCGTTGCTGTTACAAGGCGAGTGCTCGGACCCAAGAATGAAGAGTGGCTTCTTTCGATCTCGGTCCCGACTGCGCGCATTCGCGATGTCATGCTACCTGCCGTGCCGGCAGGCTGGACGGTCGGCATCGGCGATCGCGGCGGCAATTATATTGCACGGTCCACGCAGCACGAGAAGATGACTGGCAAGCCAGGACTGGCCGAATATGTCGACAAAATCGTCGGCCTGACCGGCAGCTTCAAATCTCGTGATTTCGAGGGAACGACGCTGCTGGCGGGTTATTATCGGTCAACCTACTCCGGTTGGTTTTATGCGGCCAATGTGCCGCTTGCGGAAGTGCAGGCGCCGCTTTGGCGCTCGCTCGCGGCGATTTGTGGAATAGGCCTTGCAGCGCTGCTGTTATCTCTCGCTCTCGCCTACGTCGTTGGAAAACGATTGACCGAAGCCACCATCGATCTGGCTGGCCGCGCCGAGGCGCTTGGCCATGGCCGTGAGGTCGAACCGATGTCCACATCAGTTGCCGAATTCGCCACGATTGCAAAGGCGATGGTCGATGCGGAGCGAGCGATCGCGGAGCGAACGCGCGAGCTGGAGACTGTTTTGGAGACGGTACCAGCAGCTGTTTGGTTCACCTACGACCCTCAGGCTCGCCAGGTTATTCGCAACCGCTTTGCAGCAGAGCTGATGGGGCTGCCGACCGACACTCGCAAGTCCTTCGGCACGCCCGACCGCGTCATTGATACCGTCGCAGTCAAGGACGGCCATACGGTTGCGCGTGAAGACCGTCCCTTGAGCAGGGCGATGCGGGGCGAGACGATCGACAATCAGGAATTCGCCTATACGCTTCCATCGGGCATGCAACGCCATTTGCTCTCCAGCGCACGTCCCATCCGCGATCCGGACGGTTCTATCATAGGCGCCGTGCAGATCAGTTTGGACATTTCCGAACGCAAGCGCGGCGAAGAGCAACGCCAGTTGCTGGTCAACGAACTCAACCACCGCGTGAAGAACACAATGGCTGTTGTCCAATCAATCGCCAATCAGACGATTCGCAACGCCACCGACCTCGCCGAGGCCGGACTGAACCTGTCAAGTAGACTCGTCTCGCTGGCAAAGGCTCATGACATTCTTACACGCGAAAATTGGAGCGGCGCCGATCTTGGTGATCTGATCACGAACTCGATTAAGCCGCATGCAGCGTTAGACCGCTTCCAGATTTGCGGGGAGGCCGTCTGGCTTCCGCCAAACATGACCCTTTCGTTCGCGCTGGCGCTTCATGAGCTTGCCACCAACGCCATAAAGTACGGGGCGCTGTCGAATTCAACCGGGACGGTTTCAATTGCCTGGAAGGTTGTCGGCGACGGCGTTCGCCATCTTGAGCTTGAATGGCGTGAGGAAGGAGGTCCCCCAGTCGCCCGGGTTGTGGACAAGGGATTTGGCACACAGTTGCTGAAACGGGTTTTTGCCCACGAGTCCGCTGGCGGCGTTGTCCTGAATTTCGAGAAAGCCGGACTGCGTTGCACCTTCCATCTGAACCTCACCGAGGCGGAAGCAGAAGACGACCGGCTGTTGCCTTAGCTAGGCAAGTGTTTGGCGTGCCTTGTAAACTTGGCGGACGACCCGTTTTTTTCGTCCAATTCCGCCGTCCGAATGCACCAACACATGGCCGCACCATGCAGCGGGACCAGAACGAGCCGAGCTGCGTGGCACCGGCAGCGGAGTTCAGTGCGGTCCTAAAATCGCAACCCATTCCTGCGAATCGCAGGTTTCCGCGGTCAGGCCGAGACGATCTCAAGCTCGCCATATGGCTGTTTCGTGACATTTTACAATTTTAGGTTGTTATGCTTTCGGGTATATTAGCTATCTAAAATATAATTACCAATTTGTTAACCAGGATTAATGCGCCTTTTCCACAGCATCGTTAGTATGCCTTCCAGGTTGGGTTACCTCCATAGGGCGGGGAAGCCATACGTCCGTGCGTTGGGCGGCGTATGCCACTCCTTGAATCCAATCATCGGCTAAAGTTCACGCTTCTGACAAACTTGCGAGGGAGCCAAACCAAAGGAAGCGACGGAGAGGAGTGAGTAAACGATGGGACATCCCCAAATTTCCGATTTTTGGAATGACGCAACAAGACCGGTACACGATGGATATCTGCCGGACGCGAATGGTCTTGGCAGGTCCGATCTCGGCGAAGGACGTCCAAGCGATGGCTTTGTCATGATCGTCGACAAGCGAGCACTTGAACGTGAATGCCTTGCGCGCGGTCTTGTCGAACACAATCCTACCTTGCGCGTTAGCGCGGTAGGATCGCTTGACGAAATCCAACATATTGCCGGAGAAGCGGAGCCATCCGCGGTCCTTGTAATTCTTGGTGCCAGAAAGGTCACAGACGAGAGTGTTCGGGCGGAACTTGCGCACTTCATTTCCGAGTTTGGCACCGTACCCGTCATCGTCGTGGTGGATTCCGACGAGCCGGGGGAGATTCTCGCGGCTCTCGAATGCGGCGCCCGAGGCTATATTCCTACAAGCGTGAAGGTCAAGGTCGCGGCCGAGGCTATTGGTCTCGCTCGTGCCGGAGGGATCTTTGTCCCCGCCAGCTGCGTGCTGGCTCTTCGAGAGATCATCCACTCGACCGCAAACGGGCCCCATCCGCTCACCGGCATGTTCACCTCTCGCGAGGCTGCGGTTGTGGAGGCGCTCAGGACAGGCAAGGCGAACAAGATAATTGCTTACGAGCTCAGCCTCTGCGAGAGCACTGTCAAGGTCCACATCCGAAATATCATGAAAAAACTCAAGGCTACAAACCGCACCGAGGTGGCGTATAAACTTAGACAAATGATGCTTTGAAGGCTGTGCAATCGATCTTTGCCTGGCCGGCTCTGGCAATATAACTGCCGGGCACGCTAAGGGCGCGACCACAGCTCGGCGTTCTGATCCAAGGCTCCGAAGGTCGATGGTATCGTCCGAGCCTTTTCGCGACCGGCACGCTTGGCGTATGTTCAGGCACGTCCCCAGCCAACCGTTGCCGACCTTGCCGTCACGAGAAATCCAACGCTGTCCCCTCCAAGCTCTGCGCCACGATATGCAGCTTCCGCGGCCTTCAGCCCTCCCGTCAGTCTACGGACGATTGGCGCCGATCCGAGTACGTCAAGTGGAAGGGCTAGCTGACCACGGGCGGGCCGCTTCTGTGGCCAGACCCTGAGGCCGAAATAGCTTGCGGCCGAGCGATCGATCCCGCCGCTGAACTGCACCAGCAGCGCTTGGCGAGAGTTCCGGGCAATCCGGCCCAGGCGATTAATGTCCATTGGTGGCTTGTCGGACGGCCTCATCGCGACCACGATCACATCCCATGCATCGTCGGTCAGGAGCATGGGGTGCGAAAAGACACTTACTGTGGCCCCGCTCTCGCGCAGCGTTTGCTCAAGGGACGGCGCACAGGGCGTGTCACAGACGATGGCGAGCCTGGCGGCACGTGGATCGACACCGGCATCGCCGAGCAAGATGCAGCATAACCGCGCGAATTCCGGCAGCAGATTTATGGCTGGGTGGCTGAGATTGGGAGCCGCAACTTTGATGCCGGCCTCGTCACAGGCGTCGAAGTCTACAACGCCCGGCCGAAGCTCCCATGGTTCAGCCATTAGCGAAACAACCGCATCCGAGGGTAAGAGTTCGATAAGCGATCTCGAAATTGGGCCGACCTGGAGACAGTTCGTGACGAGGTCGACGTCCTGCCATTTGCGGCTGCCGATGCGGTTTGTCACTTCAACGCGTTCGGAGACCTTAGCGTGTTTGGCAAATGCCAACGTCGTATCCGCGATGGCCGCCAGGCTCGGATGTCTGGAGGATATGCGGGTGAGCGCAATGACATGGCTGGCGTTGGCAAGCGCCGCCGCTGTGGCCGTCACCGCTTGGTATCCTGTCGTGGCGCCAACGACCACGGTGAGGCCGGAAAGATCGAGATCAAGCAAGGCTATTTGCTTGCGCACGATAGCAAGCACTTCGGCAAGGTCGATGTCGAGGATATCACGAGCAAACGACGCTGCGGCAAAATCACGTGGTAAAGGCATCATGCTGGGCACCACGTTGCGGGCTCCACTGTCAAATAAACCTGCGAGCTCCTTTAAGCGAACCGATCGCCCAGGGGGATCTTATCTCGGGGCGATGCACGTGCATTTCTTGCATTGTTTTGACGGACGCCTTGCGGCCCCTCGCGCATTTAGTGCGACGGCCTCTATTTGCTTGGCACTCCGATCTCTTGGTGGCTGAGCCAATGCAGACTTTGGCAATACAGCCGAACCCGCCCAAACTGCTACCGCAGCAAACGGATGTTAGGTGATACGCCGTTTGATCAGAAGGCTTAAAGACACGACGCCAATGAGGCGCGGATCAGGCTTAGGAGTAACGCGCACCGGGTACGCTACCTCCTTTGCTTCTCTTGCCAAGAGTCCCAAGTCGCTGTGAAGTTGGACGGCAACACCAACAACGTTTCTTGGTGAAACCGGTGACAATCAGCGCATTTGACATAAAGCGTCGCAGCCCCGGCATCCAGATCGGCCAAAACCTCCCTCCGCTTGGAGGCCGGCCCAAGAGGATAATGGACGTGACGGTTGCATTGATCGCCCTTGTCCTTGCTGCTCCGATCATGCTGGCGGTTACTCTCCTGATATTGGTGACCGACGGCCGACCGGCGATATTCTCCCACACCCGAGTCGGGTTCAACGGCAAGCGCTTCGCCTGCTACAAGTTCAGGACCATGGTCGCGAACTCCGAGCAGGTTCTGGCAGACTATCTCGCCAGCAATCCCGAAGCCGCCAAGGAGTGGCAGCAGAATTGGAAATTCAAGAAGGACCCGCGCATCACATTCCTGGGGCACATCCTCAGGAAGTCGAGCCTTGATGAACTGCCCCAACTCATCAACGTGGTGCGCGGCGAGATGAGTTGCGTCGGCCCTCGGCCGGTCGTCCCCGAGGAACTGCAACGTTACGGAGCCTGTGCGATCGATTACCTTCGAACCCGGCCCGGGCTGACCGGCCTGTGGCAAGTGACGGGCAGAGACGCAATAGATTATCCCAGCCGTGTCTCTATCGACAGCCGCTACGTTCGGAACTGGTCCATATGGGCCGATGTTCTCATTCTCATTCGGACGGTCTTCGCCGTGATGAGATTCGATCATGCGTCTTGACTAAAGCGCGTCGCAGCGAAACGGATTCAGGCGTTGTTTGATGTATGTCGTTCTCCAAAACCGCTGCGCACTTTTGGGCGACATGCATTAGCGAGAGAAAGGCAGCGAACCCTAGCGGTATGACTGCGTCGAACACGTCCGGCGCCGGCGACAACACGGCAGCTGCGGTCCGTCATTGCTCATGGGTGAGGCCGCGACGCCACACGACGCCAAGGAGGACGCCGAGCAGGTAGGCGCACTGCAGCGTGACAACGAAAAGCAGGATCGAAAGCAGACGGTCCCAGTCAAGCAAGCTGCCGATGCCGCCAGCAACGGCGCTGACCAGGACAATCACCGCGGTCGCGACGATGAGTGCCGGTGCTCGAACACGAAATCCGAGCAAAATGCCGATCCCGCCGACGGCGATTAGGCCCCAAAGCACGGCGTTCTCCTATGGTGTGGAAGACTCAGTGCCACGCCCAAGTCTCGCACATCTCAGAATCCGTACCAACGCCCAATCCGACAGCACTGCCTGACCTGCTCCTGATCAGACGGCAGGAGTCGCCGCGCCGCCGCCGCTTGCACAAAAGGCGTAGGACATCTTCTCCCAATGACGCTTTTTCGCTCATTTCCTTGTCTATCCGCGCAGCCTACGCTGCATGAAATAGGGGCGCGGAACATTCACCCGCGGTGCGGCAGCGCGCCTTTAATCCCGCGTTGGGTGCGCGTGGCTACCGGATGAGCCAATCCTGTCCGCATTGTCGCTGCCGCCGTCCGGTTTCAGGATCCTGACGGGGCCGACGCGCGCGAATACTGGAACAAGGCGCATCTCCAGTGGGTCGCGGCACATCAGAACGTGGCCCGGTTTCTCCGACGAAGCGCTGTGAGAAGTCGCACCTGTGGGCGATTGGACAAAATGAAAGTCCTGCCGAGAGGGCATTGCCGCATCACCCGTTGAACACACCTGCTTTGCAACAACAGCTTGGACCGTCATGGCGTTTCGGCAGACGGGAGGGGGGCTATCCGATGAATCAGCATGAGCGGGTTAAAAGAACGGCGCTCGGCCCCGCCGCTCACAGTCGTGCGACGTTTGTGACCCAGGGGCGGCTGGTACGCGTCAGAGGGCAAAATATTCTGTTCAGTCCATCTCGGCAGGCCATTTTCGCCGTCAACGATACTGCTGCCGAGATCTGGCGCTCCCTGGAAGGAGGCATGCCGCTGGACGCCATCTCGGGCGAGATGGCGCGCGCTGGCGTTGATAGGCTCGAGGCAAACAGGCACGTCGAGGCTGCGCTAAGGGATTGGCAACGGCTGAGCCTGATACGGCCCCAGGCGCCGTTGTCCGCGTCAGCTCAAGAGACTGTGAGCCAGGTGGTCGCCATTGCGGGCCTTAACATGCGCATCGTCTACCCCGCAGCCTGCGCTTTTCCCGCGATCGCCACATTCCGGCATCTCGAGGTCCGAAGCGAGACCGCCGACGTTCTGCTCCAGCCGGTCGAGCATGAAGGGCAGGTCCACTTGTTCCGGGATGACGACTGGGTTCTCTCCTGCTCGCCCGACGAATTGCCTGTCATGCTGAAAGGGCAATTGTTGATCGAGGTTCTCGATCGCGGCGCCTACGAGCTTGCTCTGCACGCGGCTGCGCTTCTCAGAAATGAACGCATCGTGCTTCTTTGCGGCAACCCGGGCGCAGGCAAGACAACGCTGACCGTGGCGTTGATGCATGCGGGATTCGGTTTTGCTTCCGACGATGTCACGCTGCTGGACTCCCGGGAGCACGGCGTGGGTTTGCCGTTTGCCCCCGCTGTCAAAGCGGGAGCATGGCCGCTTCTGGCCGAATACTACCCCGATCTCGATGCTATTCCGGTCTGTCGCCGGCCGGACGGCCGGCGTGTTCGGTTTGCCGTGCCCAAGGAGTTCGTGCCGCGCCCGCCCGTGCCAATCGGCTGCGTGATCCAGCTCCGTCGAAGCCGCGACGCGAAGGCTTGCCTGGAGCCGATCGAGCCAGCCAGCGCATTGCGCGTCCTGCTCAACGGCGCGTCTGCACGCGGCCAAGAGCTGAATGGCACCGCCTTCGACATATTGACCCAAGTCATCGGATCGGCGGGCACCTATTGCCTGACCTATTCGAAGCTCGATGATGCGGTAGAGCTGATCACGAAAGCATGCGATGAGGCAACGCGCTTGAGGCGCTGATCGCCGGGCTGCGCAGCAGTCCAGCCGACAGGACCGACTGGCATGCTGTGATTGCCCCGGCCAATCGCACGCTGCAAACGTGCGGCCAGATCCATCAACTGCCGCAGGATATGGGCGAGTATCTTCGGTTCGTTCACGACTGCAATCGGGAACGGAACCTGCGCTTGCGCGCCCAACTGCTCGAAGCCGTTGCAGCCCTTAATCGCCATGACATCGTCCCGCTCCGGCTCAAGGGTGCGGCCCCCCTTTTTCTTTCGCCGGCCCGCCGAGTTCCCAGCCGGATGACGAGTGACCTCGATCTAGCCGTGGGAAGAGGCGGCTGCCCAAGCCTGTCTTGAAGAGCTTGGTTACGTCGAGGTGGCGAGTGGCCGAGGCATGGTTCGTCAGCAGGACGCCGGAATGCTGGAACTCCGGCCGCATCGGGCGAGCCTTGACCGCCCTGGCTCGTCCAGCGAAACGGTCTGCGGGTGAATATTGCCGGCCCAGTCCGCGCTCTGCACTGGATCGTGCACGACCTGTTCAAGAAGGGGGATTACTGGCGCGGAAGGATTGATCTGCGGCGCCTTCATGATCTGGCACGATTGGCGGAAAGCGAGGATGTGGACTGGACGGCGCTGCAGGCGTCCATGGCAGATCAAGGCGCCCGCAATGCGCTCGATACCCAGCTCCTCGCCCTGCAGCATTTCTTCGGCAAAATGTGATCCGTTTCCATCAGTGGAGGCGCGTGTTCACGGCGACCCCCCGATCATCGGGCTGGCCGGCAAATCGGGCCGAGGGCCGGGCGCGCGTGCTCGATCGATCTCGCGCGGCGCATCGCTCGCACGCCCTCGAATCCCAGCACGAAAGTCTAAGCCTTTTGGTGAACTAGTACGCCCGTACCGGGAAGAATAGGGTAAGTCTGCGAAATCTTGGAACACTTGTGGGGAGTTTGACATGCCAACCGAAAAGACAAAACGCTCGCAACTGACGCAGGAAACTCTGGTTTCAGAGTCTCAGGCGCGCCGGGACTTTCTCAAGAAGGCGGGGCGTTTTGCTGCGGTGACACCGCCAGCCATAACGCTTCTGCTCGGCACAAGCTTGAGCTCAAAGGCGATCGCCAAATCGGGAGGATCACGCCCGGGCAACGGCTGGGGAGACAAGAACCATATTCACCTTGGCCCTCCCGGCCAAGTGTAAGCTCCTTGATCATCACGGTCGCTGAAAACAGCGTTCTGAGGACGTAGGGCTTTAGCGTATAAGCGTGGAAGCCACACGGATTGGGACCCAGTACCATCTGGTTTGGGTGACGAAGTACCCGTCACCCAGTGCTTGGTGGCGACGTTGGAAACCAGGTGCCGGGAGCGTTGCGCGAGACGGCGCAGGCCCATGAGATGGTTGTGCCTGCCAGATCGATCAATCGCGACCATGTGCACATGCTGGTGTCGATTCCACCCAGCCTGTCGGTGTCTCGCGCGGCGCAACACTTGAAGGGACGCAGTTCGCACGAGCTGCTGAGCGTGCCCGATGACAACGTCAATGTGACGTGAGTTTTGGGCGATGTCCGCCCAAAGGCGGACCGATCCGGCTTTAAAGCCACCGCCTTTCGCGATCAGCTCCCAGGCTAGGTCCCGGGGTCAAACCGTTCTTCGAGGCGAGCCTCCCTCTGGCCATTGCTTTGTCCTACGCCGGATCTTCGCGCCATACCGGCACGCGGTTGATCTTGATTGCCACGAGGCGGCGGATGCGCAGGCCGACCGCTTCCTGCCCGGTCGGCACAAATGCTTCGACATCGAGCCTGCCATGGTGTGCGCCAAACGGCATGGCAAGGAGCTGGTCATCCCCGAATTCCACGTCGGTATCTACGCTGCGTTTGAGCGTCTTTCTTCGACCATTGGCGTCGCGCTGCTTGATCTTTTTCGGCTCCGCCATCGTGACGTCTTGTACCGCATTCCCTGGGATAAGCTCGATATCTCAGACCCGGCGCGGCCGCGGCTGTTGTGTCCGTTAGCCGAGCTTTCTGAGATGAAAATGTCGACCGAGCTATGAGATTCACGGCGTAGCACAGAGGTCCAATAAGTCCTTGCACGATGCAGGGTTCGATATCGTCGGTATTTCCGGCGCCGCTACTATGGACCGCGAACGGTCGATCGCGACCACTGCGGCGGGACTTTCTCAATAGGGCGGAGCACCTGCCAATCGGCTAAATCTCATGATGTATCTCATTGCCCGAACGGGCCGCACCAGCACTGCACGGTCAATCGCGGCGTATTTCTTTTCCTCGAAAAGCAAAGTCTGCCGGTGGTAGAGCAGGTGGTAGAACGCGCCTCGACGAGGAGCTGCATAGTCGTCGAACCGACAAAGCCGCGCCAAGTTTTCCAGATAGAGGCCCAAGGCGAGCTTCCTGGCGCGGGACTGGAACCGGTAGCGAACCAGCTCCCAATCGACCAGTTCCCGGCGGCATATCTCGCGCGCGTCGAGGAGATGTCTTAGATGCAGCGTTCCGAACAACAGTCCCCGATCTTGAATCATGTCGTGTCCGATCAGGAAGGAGAGCCGATCGGCCGGAGCAAGGATCCTTGCATGCAAGGATCCAAGCGTGACATCTTTCGCATCGCGCGACATGTCTTCTACCGGCATCGCCTCCCATGTCCCGGGCGCGGCGCCATGGAGATGCACCATAGCGATGAAACCGTCCTTGACGAGCTTTGCGATCGTGTGGCGGCTGGGTCCCTCCTCGCAGCGAAGATAGCCCACCTGCGTGAGGGCTTGCAGACCGCGTCCGGATTCATGAGGGCAAAGCAGGATGTCCAGATCGGCGATCATGCGAGCTGCCGAGAACGCATCGTCGGACTTCACCAAGCTGCAGGCACCCGTCAGAAGGATAGGTGATATTCCGGCGGCGTTCAGAGTTTTGAGCACGTCTTCCAGCTGCTCCATCAGGCGCTTGTTTCGAACCTCATTTAATTGATGAATTTCCTGCCAATAGCTCAGGAAATCCATTTGCTGCTGCGTATCCGGCCTATGTCCGACCATCGCAACAAAGAGCTGCGGCGTGACCAGATGCCTGTTCGTGAGATCGGTAATGCCGGCGAGATCAGTTGGGTAAGAACTCGTGCCCTCCAGACATCCGGCGAGTGTTTCCAACTGACAGATGGCAACTGGTTTCCGCACCTTGCTCAAGAGGTTCATTGTCTCGGTTCAGATATGGCTGGCTAGTCAGCCGATTGCGTTGTGAGAGCGGCAGAGGAGCCGGATGCGTCGAAATTGTTGTTGAGCAGAATAGCCACATCGAGGATATCGCCGGCTTCGACCGGTGAATCTTCGTCCGCCATCAGGCGAATGCTTTTGTTATCCGATGGACGATGAATGGTGATCCGCACGACGTTGCGCAGGTCATCAAGGCTGTTTTGTTCGCCATAGGTGGAAACAAAGGTGAGCTGCTGGGCAAGGAAGTTTGCCTTGTTCTGTGCCTTGGCCATGGCCATCTGTGCTTCCTGGATTTGCGATATGATCGCGACCTTCCGCGCAGCTGTCAGCTTTTCTACCTCGCTCTCCAGTCCCAAGAGATCCTGTTGCTTTTTGCTATCCTGGACCTCGAGCTGGGCCAATTCGGCTAGGTAGTTGTTGTAACCACGCTCGGCCGCGAGCAAATCGGAGTTCTTAATGAGCGCCTTGGATTTGAGTTGCCTGGCGGTCTCAACTTCCTTGAGCTGGTCGGCCGTTACCATTTCCTTGTTGCTTCGAGCCCGCGAGATGGATTCCACCTCGCGGGCTGCTTCGGCGATCACCGCCTGCAATTCCCGGACCTGCCGGTCGAAATCGGCTCGGCGAACCTGAAGTTGCGCTTCCTCCGAGGAAATAATGTCCGCCACCACTTCAGGCGCCAGTTCGACAGGGATTTTGGCCGGTGGCGAAAACGAACTGCTATCCCGAAGCTCCGCTCTTAGGCGCTCCAACTGGACCTCGTACCTGAATATGTCGATGATCCGCTCGACCTGGTCGCTTCTTATATCCGCGATTGTAAGCGAGGGCGCCTTATCGCCGATCCGAACTGCCTTGAAGCCGCCGGCAATCGCCAGCGCGTGTCGGACCGACATTCCCGGTTTGTAAGGGTAGGCACCGGGCTGGGCGACCGCCCCGCTGATGAAGAACGGCCGATATTCCGCAATGTCTACCTGAACGAACGGATCAAGGAGCAGTTCGCGTTCCCGGAATGCTGCCTCAATGCTTTTCACGAGGTTGCGAACCGACTGACCTTGCGCCTTGACTTCTCCCAATAGCGGCAAGGTTATGATGCCGGCCGGGTCCACAGTCACCTGCAGCGGATACACCGGTTCGCCATATACGGAGACGCGAAGCACGTCCCCGGTACCCAGGCGGTAGTCGTCAGCGGCCGCCTCGTCGGGATGAACCGTGCCAACAAACAGCAAGCCAAGGAACAGGAGGCCCAAGGTTCGCCAACGCGCAAGTCCTGCGCGACGGAAGGTAGCGGCGTGATGCACATTGGGGTGCCACATGGTCAGATGCATTGGAATGCCTTTCGACTGTCGAAGAACGATCCGATACGCGTGGCGCCCGGATCCAGTCGGCCGGCTCGCGGCGGGCCACCGACTCTTTTGTGTTCAACCGGAACCAACTCTGCTCTGTTTGACGTCGTCTCCCCGTTTTGCTTCGTTTGCGCAGGATCGGGATTTGGCCTGGAACCTTGCAGTGGTTGGAGCCATTGGGATTGCAATAGGCTTCCAGTTCCGTGTTCAGACATTGATCGTCGTGACGCTCGTCGTCGTGGCTACCAGCGTGGGGTGAGGGCAGTGTCCTCGGCTTCTGCCCAGAACATCGTGCTGGGACGCTGCTGTTCTTCTGCAGTGCTTGTATCTACTCGGCTTGGCCCTGGCGCTTCTCTGGCGGAACAAGATCGCCGATCGGCAAGGGATGATTTTCCGCCGGGACTTGCTGCACCTGCCGGGGCTTGCTGCATCTATAGCTAGCAGGTCTCGCTGAACTTCAGGACCACGACGGCGGTCCGGGCCAGGATGACGAACAGAGCGATCGACCAGCATCGCTCTTCGGAATACCTGCGCCACCGCACGGTCTGTGGTTAGGTCGCGGCAGAGTCGGATGACTGCAGTTAGAGAGCCGAACCAGCTCTACTACCAGCTCTTGACTCTCTCCCGGCCGCGGCGGCCAGTTTGAGCGCTCGCTGCCTTCCTGGTTGAGGTCGAGGGAGGAGCGAGGAAGGGGCGCCCATCATGTCCACTCTCGCGCTTGCCGCGCGTCGGCGTTCTTCGGCCAGATGCAAGTCCTGAATAGTGGATTCAGCCGAGGCGAGATCATTTTGCAAATGCGAAGCTTTATCCGTCGTCGCCGCCAAGCAGAACGTTCCCAACACCATGTTGGCGCTCAACAGGAACAGAACCGTCGTGACGAGCTCCAGTGCCGAACTTAGGAATAGCAGTGCGATGGCGCCGTTCGCCAGGAGACCGAACAAGGCGTAAGATTGGCGCCGGGCCAAGATAAGAGGCGGCGCCAACGACAGGCTGATCAGAGCCACGTCGCTGTATGATTGGGGCCAAGCGAACTGCAGATCCATGGTCCTCGACCTCTTGTTTGACGACTGCGCCGCGCGGGCATCCCAGCCGGCCGCTCTTCAGGATATGCGAGACGACCGAGTTCAGTGAAGCGCGGCGGTTGGGAAAAGGGTCCCGTTTACGTGCTGCGCCGTTTTACCTTGGAGCCAGCCGTTGCAGACGCGGGCCGGCACGCCCTCGAACAACCGATCGAAAACGGCGCGCGCACCCGAAACCGTGTAGATTCCGGAAACAACCTGAGGCCAGTAACTGCAATCCTCATAGCGCACGATGTCCACAACCATTGCCGGGACGGCTGCGATGGAGAAAGCCGCACAAGCTGCAAACCGATGATGCCCCGCAAGGACGATCCACCTGTAATTGTCGCCCCTGCGCAGTCCGATTACCTTCAAGGGATTCCTTCTGTTGAACAGATCAAAGCCGTTCGTGGCAATCGAGGCTATTAAGCGCTGAATGCGTTCCACCTCGAGGTTCAGCTTCTTCGCACCTACTGGGCCGAACGCAGTCAGCCCTTCGGAGAAAGATAACATCTTGCCGTATTGAAGAGCATCGAGCCCCATTGCGGTTTGTCTGCCGCGCAACGTTTCCTCGACCGACTTGTCCGCCCAAGGATATACCCATCCCGCGGCGGGAACGCCTTGCAATCCAGGTGCATCGCCCATAGTGACATCCACCGCCTCGCGGGCGGTGGCCGGCTGAACGGATCCATAGAACTCTTCCAGGATGCTGCGAATCTTGGACGTCGCTTCCAAGCCTGTTTTCGCTGCCAGCGCGGTACGCACAAAGGGGTGGCATGCGGGATGGAATGGTAGCCCCAGGCAGTTCAGCCCCCTGGTATCCTGCAGCCGTATCTCGATTACGGCCGAGCCTCTGATGCGGGGCATGTATTGAAATGTGACCGGATCGATACCGGACCTCACGGTCGAAGACACCTCGGCCGCGCGAGGCACGCGGCGCACTTCGTAGCCAAGCGAGTTGATGATTTCCTTCGAGATGAACCGTAGCAGCTTCATGCTTTGCCTCTGGAATTTCGGTTATGCGCCGATCTGGACCCAACCAGACCGATGTTCGGCACCTGTCCAATATTCGGTGCACTGCAGCAGAACGCGTTCGTTGCCGTCGCGTGTAAGAATCTGGTCGGCTCTGCCGAGCAAGCGGCAGTTGGCATCGTGGACGAGGGTGACCGCCGCGTTTCGGGCGGAGACGGTTATCTGCCGCCCCAGATCCGATTGCGCGGGTGCTGCAAGCATCAGCGGGTGCGGCTCACGAGCATCGATGCGGAAATCGGTGTAAACTACGGGGAAGCCATTCTCCCGGGTATCCGCGCAATCAACGAACAGTGTCTGAGCGTCGGAGGATGTCGTGGAAATCGCAATCGTGCCGTAAGAGGCTTCAAAGCTCGGAAGAGGAAGGTTTCTGTCCGCGTCCACCAACTGCTGATAGGGGGTGCCTCCAGCGCAACGCTGGTATTTCAGAAGCATGCCCTTATGGCGCCGGTAGCGGACAATCCCGCCTGGCGCGTGGCATATCAGCGAGTCGCGAGTTTGCCCCACGACAGCCGATTGATCGTCGTATGCAAATGCCGCCTTCCGGTGCTCAGGGTAGGGTTGATGGACGACAAACGTTCTGGCGTCTTCGGCCCGTCTGGCGCCAAGCTTTATCAAGGCTTGCATATGCGGGCTGTCCTGGCAGCGCTCATGCGCCGTGACGACTCCGCCGGCGGTCGCCGCGTCCGTAAAGACCATCGCCTGCCTGGCGAAATTGCTCTTGGACCCGGCGCCATGACGCAGCACCCCCTCGATCCAGGCTCCTTCGCGTAGGATGATGGGCACATCCAGCGAATTCTCTGCATACAAGGTGTTGGCGGTAAGCGTCGCCTCCTGGACGTCGAAGGCAACAGCGGTCTGGGCGCTCCCGTTGCAGCGCATGAATACGGTACCCGCATTGACCGCAGTACCATTAACGAAACTCCGCGCGCCGTCCAGCAGGGCAAGCTGGAGAACGTTGATGAAGCTGTCGTCGAAAGTATTCTGTCCTGCGAGCAGCGGGATGGGGCAGCTGTGGATCCATACTCTCGCGAAGGCGGTGCCGGTGAACGGGTCAGGATAAAATTCGTTCGTCGGGGCATCGAAGCGGGGTGTGCCGAACATGCCATAGGTGCCGAACGACAGGATCAGATTGCAGTCCCAAACCGATCCACCGCCGCCTGCCTTTGCACCTGAGATGAGCAGGTGGTTGGATGACGCAAGCAGCGCAAGTCCATCGAAGGAGGACTCGCCCCTGAGTTCGAGTTGCCCACTATAGTGCGAATAGCGGGTTCCGGTCAGGTCGAACAGCACGCGCACAGCGGTGCCAATCGCTGGAAGATTGCCCTGGCGATTGCGGCCGAGCAGCGGCTTGCCGTCCCATCCCAGGCATTCCGTGAAAGCCGCGTATGCCGCGCCTTTGATAACGCGAATAGTCGTGCCGTCGAAATGAGCCCGTGCATGTTCCCGCCCTGGAGAAACCGACCGTCCGACATAATAGGTGCCTTGGCCGAAGCGAACGGTTTTGCCTAAGGCGAAGGCTGCCGCGATTGCATCCGCGCTGTCGAACGATGGATTGTCCGGGCGCGCTCCAAACATCTCAGGTGTTACGGACATCTCCTGGTCCGCGCCACCGGATGCAGCGGGCGAAGCAGCCGAAAGCGCGCCGATCCCGGCGCTCGCCATAGCCAGGAAGGCACGCCGGCTTGCAAGCGATGTCCTACCCGTGCGCATCATGTTTCCAAGTGCCCGATTGCCGGGGGCGTGGACGGCATCAGCTGACCAGCTCTTCGGGATGCCCGAAACGACACGGGTACACGATTGGCGTGGCCGCGCATGCCCGCTATTTCACGCATCGCCAGATCATTTCGCAGGACGCAGCCGAAGAATGTTGCCAGCGCTACCCACTCGCCAAGGAACAGATGTCCCGCATCACCGGAGAGCCAAACCCGGAACAGGGGCAGGATGGGCAACATGGCCACCCATTCGAAGGGCATCGGGAGCACCCAGCGCTGCGGGTTGCTCGTGACCTTGAAGACGAAAGCCATCCAGATACCCGCCACGGCCAGGTAAAAGCTCGCCACGAGGAAGAAAGCAACTAAACCAGCCTGCACCCAGGCACTGAGAAACAGGTTGTGAATGAGACGCCCGTCATGTTCGGTGTAACCGTTTCCCAGCAGCAGGTTGTGTTCGATCATCTGAAGCGCCCAACCGTATTGGGCGACGCGGTTTTCCGTTGATGCGTCTTCGAATGCGAACCGGTCGGATATCATGCCGACCACCGGATTGTCCGTCAGGAAGATCAACACAGTTCCAAGCACAAGCATAATAGCAAGAGCCATCTTCATGACGAGGGCAGCCGTGCTCTCGTCGTGACGAGTGGCGCTTCGCAACAGGCTCGCCAGCAGCATCGACACGCCAGCAACGATGAGCACCGATCGCGTATTCAGCATGAGGATCAGGAACAAGGCGAGTAATGTCAGGCCGACTCCTCTCCAGTCGGCGCCGCGCCGGCCATAGCCAATCCGAAAGATCAGGCTCATCACGAAAATGCTCACCGCCACCCCGTTCTTTAAGGCGGCCGCCACAGCCAGGTCTTCGCCGTCGCTGTATGCGTTGAAGACCGCGCGGAAGAAACCATAGACAATGAAATCGAAATCGCCCGTCGTGAGAAAATGTTGCAAAGCGACATACCAGCTCAAGCCCACATCCCTCGCGATGATTTCGATCACTAGAATGAAGAGAGAAATGCCGATACCGGCGCCGGTGCGAAGGGTGCGGCCAGGATCACGCGACTGCACGATAAATGCCGACAGGCATAGAGCGCCCGTTAGGTAGAAGATTTGGCGTGGAGCCATGTTCTGGCCAGGTGAGCCGTACAGCGCCAGCGTCAGCAGGAGCAGATAAACGGCATAGGGAACCAGCCAAGACGCATTCCTGCGCAGCACCGCCACGAAGCCACGACGCATTCCGGCACTGGCCAAGGTTAACATGATCAGTAAGATGATGCCGAGGTAGGCAACCTGGACTGAAAATCCTGCGGTTTTCGCTATTGGCGCCCACTGAACCGACATCAGCGCGATCAGCAGCCCCGCCGGATGAAAGGCTTTCAGAGCGCTCACCTGAAACTCCTGAAACTCTAGTGCGTCCAGCGTCTGTCGACGCTTATGCGGTCATAGATGGCCAAAAGCTCATCGGTGTAGTCATTATAGCTGGGTATTTTCGCTCCGGCCGCGTAAGCGGCATGACTGAGCATTCTCGCCGTTGCGTCATGCTGAAGCTGGCCCATGAAGGCGGCCCATTGCTCCACATTGCCCGCCTCCACATGAAATCCGCTCTCACCGTGGCGTACGAGTTCCGCCGCGACGCTGCTACGCGAGACAAGGACGGGAAGACCAAGCCGCAACGCCTCGGCGACGACCAGCCCGTAGGTTTCGTACCAGCGGCTTGGAAAGACAACGCAGCGTGCCTTGCGCATCCACGAGACCAACTGGTCTGAGTTCAGCCAGCCCAACATAACCGCATCCGGATTGGCGCGCGTAACCGTGTCCCGTGCTTCGCCGTCGCCTGCGAAAGCAATCTTCACGCCGGCGATGCGTGCGGCGGCGGCGGCAATGTCTGCGCCCTTTTCTGGCGAGAGACGACCAATGAAGAGGAAAGTCTCATTATCTTCCGCAGTCACCCGCTCGTCGCTCCGGATTTCGACCGGGTTGGGAAGATAGTGCCATCGTGCCTCAGCCGGGAAATATGGGCGCATCAGGGAAAGCTGCCTGGCGGTGAGATAGATGACGTCCCTCAATCCTCTCGGCATGAGCCCCAGCGTCCGCAATACTGCTTGCCGCGCAACGCGCCAGGCCTTATGGCCCGCGTGGCGCGGATCGCACTGCGTCGTCAGGCATTTGGCGCCGAGCGCCCGTTTTTGGCAGATCGTGCCGGTTTGATAGTTGTAGAAGCCGCCGTTAGGGCAAGCCAGGAAGTATTCATGGAGCGTGAAGACGTGCGGCGTCTTGGATTTGACCACCACCGGACCGATGCTCGGCGACAGGGCCTTTGACCAACCATGCACGTGGACGATCGTGGTGACGGGATCACGTGCATCTATCACCCTTGCCAATGCGCGCGCCGCAGCAAGATTCCACAGGCCGCAGGTGGCGGCATGGAGACGGTCAGGATCTGAGAGAATATCGTGTGAGCCAGTGATTGTGCATTCGATACCCGCTTCATCAAGCCGAGGGTCGGCCGGACCCTGGCCCGCGACAAAGGATACGTCGAGCCCCTGGCGCTTGAGGTTCAGCGCGGATTCCAGCGCGATCTTGGCCTGCCCGCCGTTAACAAAGGCGTGGTCGTTTGCGATCACCACGCTTTTCACAGTCGAGTGTGTCATGGCTGTCGACTTTCGCTCAAGCCGCTCTCGGCGCGGCGGGGCTGGCGACCTTGGATGTGCTGTTCCGTGGCCAAATCGCGACGGCGACGGTCAGGACGCACATCCTGAAGACAGCCGTGGCCAGTATTGCACTGCCGGCTCCAAGCAATCCCCAAAGGGGAACGAGGATCGCGAGCAGGACAATGCATAGCGCAAGCGAGGCGGCCTGATACCTGAAGTAGGCCTTGAACCGGCGGTCCGAATGCATCAGGCTCTGCGGCAGCATCGCGAAGACCTTCACGCTGATCGCAAGGGCAATCAGCATCAGGAGATCGTTTGCCCGTGTGAATTCCACCCCGAAGAGGTTCGCAAGGATCTGCTCGCCCGCGAAGTAGGTCACGGCAATGCTGCCTGCCGATACCAGGACCGCCGCGCCGAAAAGGGCAAGCAACGTGGTTCTGATCGCCTTGGTTTCACCGTCCCGCTTGAGCCTGGCGAAGTAGTTCACCAGCGTCTGCGAGGCAGCGTTGACGACGAGAGTTCCGGCTTGCTGGAAGTACGTCACCACAGTGAGCAGGCCCAAGGCTTCCAGCCCAAGCCACCGCTCCACAGCCATCCGTGGCATGCTGACCAGCAGGGAGTTCATGAAATGGCCAACACCGATCGGACCAATTTCCCGTGCGAGCCGGAGTAGCCGCTCCCATTGCCAGGAGGGCCAGCACCACAGGCCGGTGGCTATCCGGCATGCGCGAGGATAGTCGTAGGCCAACGATAACGCCGCCCATACCGTCAACTGGGCAAGGAATGCCACGCCGGTCTCCACACCCAGCGAGAGCAGAGCGACAAAAGCACTGACCGTGAGCAGGCCCCGGATGGCGAGAGAACGCGCGACCTTGTCCATTCGGCCGGCCTGCTGGAACGCACCGTATGAAAGGTTGCTTATGGCCTCGAATGCTTTGGTGATCGAGAAGATCAGCACAATCAGGAAGGTAATATGAGATGCCGAAAGTGCGTATCCTATACCGATCGATGTCAATGCCGCGATGGCCGCGGTGAGTAGCACTAGGCCAGCATATTCCGAAAAGGAAAAGAAGCCATGGACATCGGTTGCCTGGCCGGTTCGGATGCCCATATTCGCCAGCATGAACACCGGTGTAGTGATAGCCATGGCAAGCCCGAATTCACCCACCGCTTCCGGTCCCTTGAAGCGGGCGAGGGCCGAAAGAACGCACATCTGCGTCAGGACATACCAGAGCTGGCCTGCCACCGAATAAGACAGGTTGTAGGCAAGGCCCAGCTCGTCCCTGTTCCGGCCGATGGCGATATGTTTTTCTTTATGCATGTGGATGCCCGAAGGCTGTTTCCGTCTCTCTCATTAAGGAGCGACGCGACGCCGGTTAGCAGGAACTGGGTTCCGGGACCGGCAAGCGGGACTGTCAGGAATCTTGTGCG
This sequence comes from Mesorhizobium sp. M1338, assembly GCF_040318045.1. NCBI lineage: Bacteria > Pseudomonadati > Pseudomonadota > Alphaproteobacteria > Hyphomicrobiales > Phyllobacteriaceae > Mesorhizobium > Mesorhizobium sp. M1338. The sequence continues at coordinate 22,092 of NZ_JAMYLL010000054.1, forward strand.
TGAGGCCATGATGATGGAAAGGAGAATCATCGCATGGCCTCACGCACAAGATTCCTGACAGTCCCCCGGCAAGCTGTATGACCGCTTTTTTCGGTGGCATGACGTTTTCCACCAAAGCTGGAACTCCTCCGCGAGGCAGGGTGGCTTGCTAGATCAGATGGCAAAGTCCGCGGCAGAAGCACCGTTCAACGGCAGTTCAGGCAGCGCGCGGTTGACGCTACGCGAACCGTTAAGTTGCTCGACGATGGACGTCGTACTTGTGCCTCGCCAGTAGGGCACGAAGACCAGCTCGACGCCGTAGAGTTCCAGGTCCTGTTCCGTCATCCTGATCTGATTGAGGTACGATTCCCGAGGCCAGTCGTCGCCGTGGACCATGACCGATGGCCTGAACCTTTCGACCATCGGCTTCAGGTCGAACTCGCCATAGATGACAGCATCCGTCACCCAGCGCATCGATCTGACGATGGCCAGCCTGTCCGCCTCACCAAACACCGGCCGCCGTTTGTACCTCTCGACCATCTCGTCGCTGTTCACGCCTACTACGAGCCGGTCCCCGAACTTCGCCGCCCGGTTGAGCAGTTCGACATGTCCACGATGAAACAGATCGAACACGCCCGAAACGAACACGGTTCTCACTTCGCCCTCCTGCCATTCTCGTTCTTTGCAACCGGGGCCGTTCCATGCAGCCTGGCGGTCGCCGTTCAGTTGGATGCGCCACACCTGTGTTTCAGTAATGTGCCGGCTGTTGCGGCAATACGGCGTCAAGAAGCCGTGTCGTTGCCCGATCGTCCCGGTGCTTGTGAAAGCAGGCCACCACCGAGGACCGGGGCAACGCGTAGCGATCCGCTTCGAAAGTCTCGGCGATGGCGGATTTCAGCTGCTGGTAGTCGGACACGACAGGTCCTGCGAAGAAATCCTCCACCGGTTCGAGGGCGAAGCCGCGCGACCGCCGATACTCTTCAAGATCGGGAAAGGCGAGGATCACCGGCTTGTCGAGAATGAGGTAATCGACATAGACGGACGAGGCATCCGTGATCAGAAGATCTGCCGCCCCCAACATCTCATAGAGACTGACGCCTCGCTCGCGCAAATCGGGCTCTCGCCAGATTCTTAGGCGATCCGATCGGATTTGGTCCGGAAAGTCGGGTGCCATGGGGTGCACCTTGAGGATGCAGATGCAGTTCTGCTCCTCTAGGAAGGCACAGAATTCAGCGGTGTCCATGTCGCTCATCCCGAAGATGCTCGAATGCGCCACGCCATCAGTCCTTACGATCCCCCTGACGGCTTGACGGAAGGTGGGAAGCCACATGATCAGGCGGGGCTTGGTGTCCTTGTCGCCGATTCCAAGCTGTGTCTTGATCGCATTCGCCCGGCGTGCTGCTCTAACCATTACGTCATTCCGGGGAATGCCAGTCGTCAGGATTTCGGCATCCGGCACTCCGAAACACTTGGCGACCAGTCCCCTGAACATGTCAGAGGTAGCGATCCCGAAGGTCGAGGGCGGGGGCGTTCTGCCAATGAGGTAGCCGATGCGCTTGATCGGCATGCCGTGCCAGACGTTGATGCAAATTTGTGAGCGCGGGGGCTTTGGGCTCAGATAAAGGCCATGCGTGAAGAAGATATACCGAGCCGTCAGATAGTGGAAGAAGCCTCTCACGCTCTTCCTGCTGCACCAATCGATGTTCGGCTCCTGCCTGCGGATTGATGGCGGCACTTCGCCTTCGGCGAGGACCACCACCGAGACGCTCTGCCGGAGAACGAGCTGACGCGCAATCTCGATGGTGCTGTCTTCCAGGTCGGGAAACCCGGCAATGACAGCCTTCGCTTGCTTCGGAAGGTGCCGGTTGAGAAGCGAAATTGCGCTGCGGGCCAATACCACGACCAGCTGTCCTATGCTTTGTCTGCTGAGTTGGCTCACCGATAGGACCGTCATTGGAATGTACCTAGGTCGGCCTGGGTCGCGGAAACAGCGCGGGCAGTGAAGTCGTGGCTAACATTCAATCTCGCCGCGATCGCATGTCGCCATGCACTCGCGTTGAGTCCGAACTCGCGCTCGAGTTCGTGGATCATGTCCACGTATCGCCGCGACAGCATCCGCTCGGTTTCGGAGTCCCACATCTGCGAATTTCGCTGTGGCTTGGTGTTCATCGTACGATAGAACCGTCGCAGGGTCTCGTAGCCGGCGCCCTTCGGAATAAGCGACCGCACCCGGATATTGACCTGCTGGACCCAGCGGCTTCTTACGACGTAGGAGCCGTTTTCGGTCGGAAAGCCGTATTCTCGGTAAAATTCCGTCGATATGCCTAACACCTGCGCGAGTGATTCCATGAATGCGCGCTTATCGCGAACCATGTTCTCAAACAGGTAGACATGCATCCGCTCGCGACCGCAGCCGGCGCGCCAACGTCGCAGATGCTCCAGATAACTTGCGTTCGTTAGCGCCTGCCTTGCAAGCTCATTGCCCTTGAAAGTGCATGTACCAAGATCAGCGGCTTCCACGAAGTCCCGGAATGACATGGCACCCGGAATCCAGTCCCAGTTCTCCCGGAAATATCCATAGAGCGACTTCAGTTGCGCCACCGGCTCGCGCAGAATGAAGATGAATCGCGGCTGGGAGGGCAAGCGCGGCAGCTCGCGAAGGGCAGTCTGCGAGTACATGTAGCTGGGTGTGGACTCGACGATCACGCGCGCGGATGGGTTGCAATGTTCGAAGAGCATTTCGTAGCCAGCAAGACCGCTTTCCGCCCAGTTTCGCTGCTTGAGGTACATGTGCGTGCCCGGATCGACGAAATAGTAGGTCTCCTTCTGCGTCGAACCCGCGACCTCGGGGTGATCAGTCAGCCAGCGGAACAGGGAACTCGTCCCCGCCTTTGGAGCGCCGACAATGATACAGTTGGGAAGCATGGACGGCTTCCTACGCCCGTTCCCTCGGAAACGTGCCCCGGCGACGGAGGGCAAACCGTCGGGCGGGAATGGCCGCAGCCGCAACGGGCTGGCGGCTAGTGGCAAGTACCCACCGATACAGCGTTTCGATAAGATGATTCATCCGATCGGAGGTGAATTCGGCACGGAATCGCGCTCGCGCAGCTTTGCCGAACTTCTTCAACTCGGCCCGGTCTAGACCGGCTAGGACGCGACCCAGCTCGCCTGGCCGGTTGATATCGACGATCAGGCCATCGAGCCCGTGGCGCACGACTTCCGGCAATGCACCGCGGTTGCTGGCGATGACAGGAACGCCGCTGCGCATTGCTTCGATGGCTGTAAGGCCGAAGGCCTCCCAGCGGGATGGCATCACGAGCGCGTCCATGCGCGGCAGCATCTCAAAAATGTCGGCGCGGGAGAGCCAACCATAGAACTTGACGTTCTTCGGTATTTGAGGGACGGGCAGGGAACCCCCGAGAACCGGTTTGCCCACGACGTGCAACCGTATGTTTTCGCAGCCCGCATGCGCGATTTCCCTGAGCAGGATATCCAGTCCTTTCTGCCTGTCGAGGCGGCCGATAAAGACCAGGTCGAGACAGCTCTCATCCCGGGGCCAGACCTTGGGCTTTGCCCCGTAACCCGCGGCAATTCCGTTCTTTATCGTTCGCATCTTGGATGCCGGTATGTGATACCGTTGGCCGAGCGTATGCTCGGCGTCGGAATTGACGATGATGACGTCAGTCAATGCAGCCAGAATTCGTTCGCACAGACAATAGAACTGCTTCTTGACGGCGCTGACCTCCATTCCGAAGGCCCAGCCGTGGGGACAATAAACGATTCGTGGTCGGGCCGGCCGCAACGCGAGCATCGGTCTGACCACCGCTCCAGCGAAACTGGAATGGAGATGCACGATCGCCGGATCGAGGGTTTTGATTGCCTTCAGCGCGACTGCGCCGAAAACCAGGAGACCCAGAGGTGTGCGTCCACGGCTCGGAAAGGTGATCGTCTGCTTCGGGCTGACAAATGGCAGATACTCGGCACTGCCTTCTGGCACAACGAAGAAGATGTCGTCTGTGCCCTCCGATTTTAGCTGGCAAGCTGCAATCTCGTCGAGATAGGTGCCCACGCCTCCCGCAATCGACTGAGCAATGTGGATCACGCGCATTTCGCACCATCCTTTTTGGTGGCTAAACGCAATTGAAGATATCGATGAGTCGATTCGGAGCAGTTGGGGGCCAGATGCGTTGTTAGTATTCAGATGTCTTCGGTAATAACCGAGCCAACAATCGCAATATCTAACGCTACCGCAGTTGCGGTGAAACTTGAATCTACCACAACAAACTAAAGTTTAGTTTACAGTCAAATGTTTGTCAAGAAATTACTCTGATAAGTTCTCTCGACAACTGAACAGAGACTTTCCGTTCCATCATGGTAAGAAGTATTTGGATTGCTCCTGAACTCTGTACGCTGTCCAGTATTCCAATCTGCTCGGCGAAGGCTCCATCTGAAACGCGCACCGTCTGGCCCGGCCTCAAAATCTCCCTTGGCCGCAGGATGCCGTCCGGACCGGTAGCTGCCATCAATGCTTCCACAAGCCCTATTCGGAATGGCAAAGGTCGGTCGCATGCCGACAACACCTGTTCCACGCCGACCGTTGAGTTGATGCAGCGCCAGCGATCGCGCTCAAGCCGGAGCGCGATGAAGAGGTAACTCGGAAAATAGGCTTCCTTGGCCACCGTCACGCGCCGTGCATGCCGAATGGTGCGGATCCGGCGCGGCAAGAAAGCCCTGAAGCCCTGCCGTTCCAGATGACGCAACGCGTTTTCTTCCGCATGCGGCTGCGTGTGGACGGCGTACCAGCGAGCAGCCTGCCCTTCCGTATTCCTGACTTCTATCGACTCATATGAAAGCTGATGACTGGTAAGCATGACACACCCATATTCATTGGAGGCAGGACGTAGACGCCGCTACACCGCCGGTCACATCGCGACATACGGACCATAGGAGTCGCCATAGCCCGCAGCCTGTTTTTCATTGATCATCGTCATTGCGATCCCGGCCACCTTCGTGCCATTCAATCGGCGCAGCGCGTCTGCCACGGCTTCTCTGGGGGTGCTGTTCCACTTCACGACAAGAGCGACGAGGTCCGCATGCTTTGCCAGCACAGGCGCATCGGCCATCAGGCAGATTGGCGGCGAGTCCACGATCACCAAATCGAATGATCTACGGGCGGAGCCGAGAAAGCGCGCCATGCGGCTCGATCCTAGGAGATCGGACGGATTGAGCGTTCCTTTGCCGGCAGGCAGCACATAAGTGGCCGTGGCATCGTCAAAACGGACCATGCTCGGCAGATGCCGCAGGTCAGTGACCAAGTCGACGAGACCGGGCAAATCGGACATGCAAAAATGTTTCGTCAAGCCGCTGCGCCGCAGATCCGCATCGACAATGAGCACTCGATATCCTGCGGAAGCTGCCGAGATCGCGAGGTTGATGGCGGTGGTTGTCTTGCCTTCACCCGCAACGGCGGAGGTGATCTGAATGACCGGGGCGCGGCCTTGGTCGACATCGTCGAGCAATGCGTGACGCAAGCTTCGGATAGCTTCGCTGTACCCGGATCTCGGTTCCAGCCTGAACAGCGCCGGCTGTGTGGAGTGTTGGCCGCGGATCGCTGGCATCTTCGGCTCGCTGAGCTTCGGGACAGAAGCCAGGATCGGCAGCCCCAGATCTTTTTCCGCTTGGCCCGTCGTGGCGAATCCGGCATTAAGGAGCTCTCGCGCAAGCGCGCCACCGGTGCCCAGGCCGAGACCGACGATTAAGCCAAAGAGAATAATGACCTTTTTCGGAGGATAACTCGGCGTTTCGGAAACCGAGGCCACCGATATGATCCGGACGCCGCTGTCGCTAAAGGTCTTTTCTTCGTCGGCCATCTTGGCACGCGACAGGAACGCTTCGTAAAGGGCCTTGTTGGCATTAGCGATCCGTTCCAGTTCGCGCACCTGGATGGCAATTTGATTGTCTGCCGCGGTCTGGCCGGTCGCCTGTCCAAGCGAGTAGGCCAGTGCAGCTTCGCGCGTCTCCGCCACCTCTAACTCGTTCGCCAAGTTACCGACGATGCGTTTGACCTCGCTCGAGATTTGGAATTCCACATCACGTCGCTCTGCCTGGACCTTGCTGACCTCGGGATGGCGTGCGCCATAGTGCGACACTAGGTCCGCTTCCCGGCGTGTCACTTCGGCGTGTTGCGTGCGCAAGGCTTTGATGACCTCTGAGCCTAGCACCTGCGGAATTGATTCGAGATCGCCACCGGAGGCGAGGAGCTTTTGAGCCTGCTCGAACTGAGCACGCTTCTCTGCGAGCTCAGTGCGCGAGCCAATGAGTTGCAGGTTCAATTCCGAGAGCTGTTGTTCCGTCAACGTGCCGGCTCTGGTCGAGACAAGGTTGTTTTTGGTCTTGAATTCCTCGACCGCATCTTCAGCGTTCTTGAGCTGCGTCTGCAGAGCAGCGATCCGCTCTGTGAGCCATTTCGACGCTCGTCCGGCATGGTGATAGCGAACCTGAAGCTGATCTTCGGCATAGCCCTCGGCTACGGCATTGGCAATCAAGGCTGCCTTTTCGGGATCGCCTGAGGTTACCGCGATGTCGATCACATAAGAACGGCCCTCTCGCCACACCTCGATCATGTCCTGCAATCGGCTCACGGCTCGCGATGACAGGTCGGGAAGGGCCGTGACTGGCTGGTGCTCGATAGGCTCGGTGGTCCCAAACACCTTCAACCAATCAGCGACCCTCGCCCGGATATTGTCCGTGAGCGACGGCTCCTCATCACTAATGAATTCGGGATCGTCCAACAGATGGGCGTCGCGGACGACACGTTCCAGTAGCGTGCTGGAGGTGAGAACAGACACCTGGCTGTCTATAAACGAAGAATCGGACGTCAACGCGCTCGCCGGCGAATCCGTTGAAATCGGACTCGCGCTTGGCTGTTCGAGCAGGAGTTTCGCCGTGCTGGTGAAGGCTGATGAAATATTCGTTGCGACGGCAACCGCGGCTATGGTCAAAGCGGCTGCTACCACCGCAATCAGTTTCCAGCGGCGTCCGTAAAATCTGAGAACTTCTCGCAAATTGAGATTAGCCTCGAGGCTGGTCTCCCGCCGCTGGGTAAGCCCTCTGATCGCGGAAGTGGAACTCTCGAAATATGCCACTTTCCCACCCTTCGCCCAGCCAATCCCAGCAAACCCGTCGGTCAATTCGACTTTGTGTTTCCACGGGCTGTCGGTCTTTCCAACGCGGAGCCGGCGCCGCCTTGCAAGCCGCGACAAGCTTTCAGGGTAACAGACGTGCCTGAACCGGGACACTTCACAAAAAGGCGGGAATATACGCATGAATACTTGGAGGCTTACCCAAAACGGTTTACCAAGTTGGCCTTATTGAGTATCGCCTACCCCCAAGCCAATCGCCTATTCGTGGCGCACGGATTCCGTCCCATGATGGTGGGCGCAGATATGGCCTGAGTGCTCGAAAACGAAACGAAGGCGACTTGACGTGGAGCGGACGCTGCCCGCTCCAATCACCGGCCTGCCTTGGGTGACCGTGGCCGGCTCATAGTTCGCCACCGAGGACGGCGACTCATGGACACCGATCGAGTAGAACATGCCATCGGCTGCTGCTGGCAGGCCCACGGCAACTTTCCGAAACCGATGCGATAGGTGGATTGTAAGAGCTTCGTTCGGTTGACCGGCAGGCTAGATCCGACTTTCATCACGATCCGGTATGCCGCGCACGCAATACAAACGAGATCCTGCCGGCCTCCAAAAATCCTTGCCGACGGCCAGACAGTCACTGCCGACCGGGCGAAGGTTCCGCGCTCACAAGGATCGTCGCATTGCGTCGATGGCGCGCAGTGCGCCGCGCCGTCTTTGCCCAATATCACGCACAAGGTGGTAAGGCTGTCCCCAAAGGTGGTATAGTGCAATGACATTCGGATGAAATGATAGATGGAACTTTTTATGTAGTTGTTGGTTTCCAGTTCGATGTGATCGGCGGGGCGATCTGGCTGGGGTTATTCAGAACAAATGAACTTATCAAAGCAGGCGCTTGGATTGGCGAGGGGACCTACCCTTGCTGATGCGAGTTGGGAAAGGGGGATCTCTGTACTGCCGGGGGCTGTGCGCCGCCGCTATCCGGCGAACACGACGATTGCGGATGCGCATCAGGCCAGATCCTTGATCCTGGTTATGACTGCGGGGTGGGCGGCGTTCGGCAAAACGTTGCGGAATGGCTCGCGTCTCATCGTCGATTTTGCGCTCCCTCGCGAAATTGCCTTGATCGAGTTCTCTGGAGAAGGCGGCGAGACGGTAACGGCTCTTTCCGATGTGACCGCGATCGAGTTGACCGGTCCCGCCCATACTTGTTTTTCGCGCTATCCGCAGTCCATTTGCGAGGCCATCCTGCTGGCTGAGGCAAGGCGGCACTCACGAGTTGCGGAACATCTGGCAGGCGTCAGTAGACGGGGACCTGTGGAACGCACGGCCCATCTTCTTCTTGAACTGGGCTGCCGAGCGCATCGATCGGCAACGAGTTATCCGGACCGCTTTGAATGCCCGCTGACCCAGGCCGAGTTGGCCGATGCGTTGGGGCTTTCGGCTGTGCATGTAAGTCGCGTGTTGAAGGATTTGCGAGAAAGCGGACTGGCTTCATTCCGCAATGGTGTGGTCGAGTTGCATGACCATGCGGGACTGATCAAAACGGCCGGATTTGATCGGTCTTACATTTCGAGCTGACATCGAGCGTAATTCTGATCTGAACCGCGCGGCCGGCTCTCCCTCGCGGAGGGAGAGTCTCGGTGATCCCACAGGCATCAACGGGCTTGGTTGCGCATCAGTCTTTAGATCAACCCCCGATTGTCGCCGCTACCCAGAGCGTAACGGAAATGGCCGGTGCGAGGGCAGCCCTCCGGGGACGTGAGGACCGCACCGGCCATTCCAGCGGGCTTACGCTACGCACCCGCGCCGGTCAATCTACAGGGCCTTTTAGCAAAGACGCAATTAATCCTATTGGTGGTGCCCAGTATTACCGTCTTTGGTCGGGCAGACAGAAGAAGTCCGCGCTCAGTTTTTACTGAACGGTCCTTGAAGCTGGGTTTCGCCTTCCCCTCCGCGGGCACCTATTTAGCCAGCCTTGCTGTCGAGACCACTATGCCTTTGCGCCGTTCGGGGGCGGCTTTTGGCGAGGCGAAGCTTTTCAGAACCAGATGGTCCGACGCCATGCTACTCGCTGTCTAGTTCTTTTGACTGTGAACTCAACCAAGTAGTGGAATGGACTGAACGTCATATGACGTCGTAACGTTTTCTTTCGGCGTGGGGCGGTCATATGACGATACAAATAGAAATCAAAGATTTGTTGGAGATTGCGGCGTACCGGCGAACCGTCAGGGAACTCGACTACGCCTATGAGATCGACCTGGCAAATGCTTGCACGGCTGCGCAACGGGAAAAGCTCAAGTACCGACACTACTGGGAAACATTGATATACTATGAACAGATTGCGGAGATAAAAACCCGGCGACTGATCCGGAAGGCGGATCGTCTCGATATGTCGATTGGCTACGCGGACAGCCCAATGTGGAGAAAATCGTCTCAGCTTAACAGCTGGATACTGACGCCACATGGTTGCTTAGAAGTGCAAAATATGATCCGTCAAGAATGCAAAGACCGCCGAGAGCGCGCCGCTACCTGGGCTGCCGTGATCATGGGCCCACTCACCCGGCTAGTATCTGGTTGGCTTGTTGCGCGCGGGCATTAGCCTGGCGGCGCTCCAACGCCGCGCTGTGTCGATGGAATGGCAAGGGCAGCACGTTTCTGACCGACCTACATAACATATGGTGATACCGCGCAGTGGAACATTAGTAGCCGCTAGAGGTTGTTGCTTAGTGGTAGAGTGGCCCTCCATTGCGGCGTCAAGACTCAGTTATGTCTTGCGGCGCGGCGGACCTGATTGGACCGTATTGGACCGTCTGGCCGGCGCCAATTCAGCAACCTCCCTCTTGAGTGACGCCGGCCTTCTTCCTCCTGCTTAGATCGTCGGCTCGCGCCACGCCGGTTTCGTTGGTTGGGCAGATTCCTAGATCACGACCTCACACCACGAGGCCAGCGCAGCGTTTGCTCCTTCGCTGAATTCCAGCGCGCTCTTTCTACTCTCCGACAACGGACGTCGGCGGGCGTGCCGAGGTTATCGGATCGGCATGACGAAGGACGATCTTCCACCCGCCTTCCTCCCGCCGGAATATGGTGGTGACTCGAAGCGCAATCGGCACCAGTTTGTTGCCACCACCGACCTTGGATTGGAACCGCTCGACCTCGATGATGTATCCCAGGTCGGCCGTCGCATACTCCGAGATGCGATCAAAGCCGGTGACTTTGCCGTCCCGGTAATTGGTGGCGGCCCGTTCCATGATCTCTGCGGCCTTTCTCCATCCCTTCGCCGGCGGACCAAAGGGATTGGCGATAATGACGTCGTCCTGTCGCGAGTAGAGATTTTTCAAGGGCGCAGGATCGCCCTTTACGAAGGCATCCAGAGCCAGATGATCCTGCTCGATAAATTTCGTTAGGTCGGAGGCTAACATTGGTTCTTCCTGGAAAATCTTGCCGTTTTCGGGAGCGAAACAGCATACTCCTGCACGCTGACGCAAACAATCGGGGGAGGCGCGCGGCACAGAGCCCCACTAGCGCGTTTCCACCGGCCGCTGTCCGACATTCCCTATCGGCTGGCCTCGGTGTGCGGCGCAAAGAAGCAGCGGATGGTCATATTCGGGGGCGACGTGCAGATGTGATATTGGCTGTCTTCGCTCTCAAGGACGCGGTTCTTGGGGATGAAATATCGGCTCTTGGACCCTGTGCGGATATTGAAATCGCCGCCCGACAGCGGCTCGACATAGCGCGGGCTGATGACCCTACAATCCTTCTTATCGTCGCAGCATTCATAGCCGGTGACCGGATCATGGTAGCCGGTATACCAGCTGTGAGCGACGGCGAGCGCGATCAAAAAGAGCCTCATGTGTCAAGAAACTTTGCGCCTCCAGCCGAATATTAGCAATCCCTTGATGAAGCCGGGACCGCTCCAGACCCATTCCATGGCGCCGAGAATTGGCATTGGGGATCTGGTAGCGGTGACCGCCACGGTGCGACGGCGGGTCGATGAGGACTTCGTAAGCGTCTTGATTCCCACCTATAATTTTCCGCATTCGATCATCGATCATGTCTTCGCCCATGAGAAACACCTCGGCTATGATGCGCGGCATCTGTCGTCAGATGCGATAGCGTCGGTCACCCTGGGCATAGATGCCAGCGCGGTCACCCCTCAGGGCGCGATCCTCAACCCAGGCGAAGGCTGGGTCGATCTGCCGTCGCTGATCGAGATATTGATTGCGGAATTCGTGGCGCGTGGCGGTCAGCTTGTCACCGAGGCTGGATGCGCTACGGTCATGATCGTCGATGGCCGTGCCACTGGCGTCACCACAACAAGC
>NZ_JAMYLL010000055.1:0-32885 GCF_040318045.1 Mesorhizobium sp. M1338
GATTGAAACGAAAAGTGGCGGCGTGGGACGACGAATTCCTCGTAAGCGTCATCTCACGATAATTAACTCACCCGATTCCCCTGGGACGCGACCACACTGTCTGCTGACAAAATGTATCCGCTCCCGCGGCTCGCCCTCCTAGAACTGGCCGGTTGAGGGCTCTGAAAGCCAACGGTCGCGCACGGATGCGGGACCCCACATGACGGCCCCCCAAGGGCCAGCCGATAACCCGGGGGCACCCGCCGGACTCTTCAACCGCCGTCTGCGGTGCCGGCGCAGTGGCTGCGGCTAAGCAAGGCACTTGCAGGTAACCCTTGCGCGTTTTCTAGCGTGCCTATATTGTGGCCTATAGGCGACAGGGCAATGAATGGAAATCCGCCAGACCAAGGTCTATGCCAAATGGTATGGTGACTTGCCAAATGCCGCGCGCGGTCGCATCGACGCCCGCATTTTTCGTGTCCGGCATACCGGCCATTTTGGCGATACGAAGCCGGTGGGCGAGAGCGTTAGTGAAATGCGCGTCGATCACGGGCCAGGCTATCGCATCTACTTCGCCTGCCACGGCGATGCTGTGGTGCTGTTGCTGTGCGGTGGCGACAAGGGCAGTCAAAGGCGCGATATCGCAAGGGCGAAGAAACTCGCGCAGGAGTATTTTGAATGACAGTTGAAACGACAGCTTGGGATGTCAGCAAGAACCTCGATAACGAGGAAACCATTGCGCATTTCCTCGACGAGATTTTCGCCGATGGCGATCCCGCGCTGATGGCGGCGGCACTCGGCGAGATCGCCCGTGCGCGCGGTATGACGCAGATCGCCAAGGCTGCCGGGCTATCCCGCGAAAGCCTCTACCGGGCACTCGACAGCAAGGGCCGTCCCGAATTTGCGACTGTTATCAAGGTGGTTCACGCGATGGGTCTGCGCTTGAGCATCGAGGCCGTCGAGCCGCCTGCATCGGAGACCGGATCACGCTGGTCGACTGCGGACTCCGCTTCTGTGCGTTCCAAGGTTTACCGCAAGCGGGACGTGGCGGTTGCCGCCGCAAAAAAACATACTGCCGCCAAAGCAATGCCGCGTGCTTTTGCCAACCCGGCAAGGCCTGTGGCCGCCTCTGTTCTCACTGCCCGCGCTGCGAAGCCTGCCATTGCAAAGGCTCCAGCCGCCAAAGCAGCGACGAAGTCGAAAGCTCCGAAAGCTGCCGCCAAAGCGGCGACGAAGCTCGGCGCGGCCAGAAGCGGCAGCCGACCAATCGCGAAGCGCAAGGCCTGAAGGGGGCCCCCACAAGCCACCCCTCACCCCGCCTGCCAATTAACCCGGGGGCGGAGCGATCTGTGGACGACAACATCGCCCGCCATGCCTTCGCGCACCCCAGCGGCAAGTGTGGCCTTAAGTCGCAACAATTGGCTTCCGAAAGCAGGGCCCCGGGCTTCATTCACGCTGCGACCAACACCATATGGTGATCCACAGCCCTCCAAAACGAGAGAAGCTCGCCCTGACGCGGTCGCACCGCGGCCGTCAGCGGGCAATGACTATGAACTAGGAACCTGAAAAACCATGCCTGAAAATATCAGACCAACTTCGAGAGACGTCCCACTCATTCAACTGGGCGTCTATCAGTGCCGCTTCCCGGTGAGCGAAGACCGGTCAGTACCCGGCGGTTATCGTTTTTGTGCTGGGCCAACTTCGCCGGATCGCGTCTATTGCGATCACCACCACGGCATCGTGACCGCCGTCGACCCTCGTCGAACCCGTTCAGGTCTCCACCCCGCTCAACGACGCGCCGCGTAAGTTAGGCGGGCGGCAGCCCCTCGAACAGGTAGCAAGCCGGTCGGCTGAGATGGCCCGGCATGCCACCCGCGGAACAAACCGGCATGGCAGCGAGTTTCTGTCCCAGGAAAGTTGAGGGAAAACCATGTCCAGATTGCTCCTGGCGACCAGCGTCGCCGTTCTTCTCGCCGGCGGGCCGGCCTTTGCCGCGGACGATGCTCCGCTGCCGCCGTCCAATGCCAAGAAACTGTCTGACATTCTCGCCAAGGTCGAGAAGCGCGACGGCTTTCTCTATGTGAAGGAGGTCGACTGGGATAGCGGCGCCTACACCGTCACCTACTACACGTCGGACAAGGCCAAGGTTGAGATCAATTATGATCCCGTGACGGGCGAGCCAAAATAAGGGTCGTCGTCGGAGGCCGTTCGGACGCGAATCATTGGCCACTCCCAGCCGTTGCCATCGGTCTTTCCGGGCGCTCGCGCCGCCCCTCACCTGCCTGCCGGCATCCTCTCCCCGTATAGCGACGGGGAGAGGGACGCTCGCCGCCGATTTCGCCAATTGTCAGCGCTTCAGCGCTGTAGAAAGGCTCCGGCGCCGCGGCCATCCTCTTTCTCCCCGTCACTATACGGGGAGAAATGTCCGGCAGGACAATGAGGGGCGGCGCCGACTTCGACAATTGGCGCTCTCCGCCACGAGTTGGAAACGGTCGCTGGCCTGAGGCGATTGCCCTGCCTCCCCTTGCGCCAGATCGCCTTTGATGGCTGACTGTGGGTTAGGCGCCGCATTGGGGGATGGGCATGGCGACCGCGAAACACGTGATGAAGCGCATATTGATGATGCTGGCCGGCTACTTCGTGTCGGTTCTGGTCGGCCTGATCGCCATCGCGGCGATCTATGCCGTGCTCAGTTCCTTGCCCAACTCGCCCGGCTATTTCGACTTCATGGGCGTCTCGCCGATCGCGGTCCTGCTGGTCCCGCCACTCGGCATGTTCGTCTATTTCCTGACGATTGTCGTGACCGCGCTGCAGACGCTGATCTTCGCGCTGATCGCCGAGTTCTTCTCGCTGCGCAATGTGCTGCTGCACATGGTTTTCGGCGCCGCCGCCGCGGTTGGCGGTTTCGCCCTGATCTGGCCGAGTGCGCCGGAGGACATGGACCCGGAGCGCTGGGTCGACATCGGCATCATCGCCGCCGCCGGCCTTGTCGCCGGGTTGCTCTATTGGCTGATCGCCGGGCGGGACGCCGGCTTCCGGCGGCCGCTGCTGGAGCGCTAATGCATGTCGCCCAAAAGTGGGCAGCGGTTTTGGGACAACGACATGCATAAAGAAATTTTTCATTCAACTCGTCGGTGAGCGCACCGCCTCGGTGGCGTCCAAGGCCTGCTTCAGCCGCGAGTCGCGGTCGTAGACATCGTCGAAATATTCGACCTTGCCGGACAGGTCAGGCCAGGCGGTGAAATAGGCGACATAGACCGGGATCGTGCGTGTCACATTCTCGGTCGCGTGGCCGTGCTTCAGCTTCTCGGCGATATAGTCGACCGAGGTACCGAGCACCGCCGCCGCCATGCCGCGTGGATCCTGCAGCCGCACGCAGCCATGGCTGAGCGCGCGCATGTCACGCTCAAAGAAGGATTTCTGCGGCGTGTCGTGCATGTAGATCGCGTGCTTGTTGGGGAACAGGATCTTCAGTTCGCCCAGCGCATTGGCCTCGCTCGGCTGCTGGCGCACGCTGTAGGGGATGTTCGAGCCATAGGCGCCCCAGTCGACCGCCGACGACGGAATACGCTTGCCGCGCGAATCCGTCACCTCGTAGCCGGCCCGGTCGAGATAGCCGGGATCGTTGCGCAGCCTGGGCAGCATTTCGTTGACGATGATCGACTGCGGCACGCCCCAATAGGGATGGAAATCGACCTGCTTGATCTGGTCGTAGAAGAAGGCGGTCTGGTTAGTGGTCCGGCCGACGACGACACGCGTCTTCAGCTTTTCCTCGCCATTGTCGATATAGCTCGCGGTGAAGGCCGGCTGGTTGATGAAGACCCGCGGGCTGCCGAGATCGGAAGGCAGCCAGCGCAGTTCCTCCAGCGCCACTTCCACCTTCAGCAGCTTGTCGGCCTTGGATGTTCCGGCCAGCGACGCAACGGTGCGCGGACCGATGACGCCATCGCCCTTCATGCCTGCCTTTTGCTGCACGGCCTTGATGATCGGAATGAGTTCCGGGTCGTAGACTTCGCTGGTCGCCAGCCTGGACAGGATTTCGCCATAGGCGCCGCCCATCTCGTCATCGAGATTGCGCGCGATCAGGGTCAGCAGCTTCGGCAGTTCAGGGCTGGTTTCGCCCGGCTTCAGCAACAGCTTGGGGTCGACGACGATTTCGTTTTCCGCACTTGCCTGCAAGGATTCCAGTTCGACGCGCAGCGCCTGGTATTCCGCATTCTGCGGATGCCGCGATTCGAGATAGGTGCGCACCTCCTGGGTATGCGCCAGCGTTTTCAGCACGCCTTGCAAGTCGAGCGGCTTGGCCGGGAAATCGTAGTAGCCGGTCATGCGGTTGGGCTCGACGCGGCCGTTCTGGGCGTCGTGGGCATAGCGCAGCACGCGCGCCGACAGCGCCATCTCGAAACGGACGAGCTCTTTCAGCTGCGCATTGGGGTCGGCCGAAGATGCACCGGCGGCGGGCACTTCGACCGTGTAGTCGGCGGGCGTGAGACCATAGCTTGAAGCCTCGCCAAGGACGCGCACCGCATCCTGAGCACGGCTGTTGAGGCTGGTTCCCGTCACCCAGATGAAATCCGGATTGGCCGAGTAGTAGGCGATCAGCGCCTTGGCGATGTCGGGTTCGGCATAGAGTTCGTAATCACTCAAGCTGGCAACCGCATCCCGAAACGCAGCAACCGTCACTGACGGCACGAAAGCCGCATCCTGCGGCACCGCCGGCTCCGGCGTCGCCGCCAGCGCCGAGAAGTCGACGCGAACCAGACGATCGGCCTTGTAGGTGTAATAGGACGGGCCGCTGATTCTCACGCTGCCACCGCCGCCCGGCGCTTTGGGCTTATTCTTCGGTGGTGGCGGCGGAAACTCGCCTTGCGGCGCGTGCTTGACGCCGCCGCCGAAAAGCATGTCGAAGAGGCCCTGCGCGCCTGCTTGCGGCACACCGAAAGCGAGCGTTGCCGTGATCGCCATCAGCGGCATCACGGCCGCCTTGTTTCCGAGGAATTTCATGGATCACCCGCTCCCGGCCGCAGCCGGTTCCCGTTCCGCACGCTAGATCGTCCCGCTCACCGCATGGCGGATGTAAGGCGCGACTATACTGATTCATACCGATTTCGTTAAGCTTTCATAAATTTTGGAACGTCTGTTGCAGAACGGTTTCACAACATCGTGACGGCTGGAGCGAGGGTGCTTGCGCTCCGGCACCGACGCGGCGTGACAAACGCCGGCCGGTGTGATCGAAATTCGCCAGCAAGCCGGGAGGGATGAAAGCGTGAAAAAGGGTTATCGCGAACTGCTGGACGAGGCGAACGCCGAGATCGAGGTGGTTTCTCCTGAGGAAGCAGCCGGGCTGCTCGACGAGGAAGACACAATCTTCGTCGATCTGCGCGACCCTCGCGAGGTGGAACGCGACGGCCGGATTCCCGGCGCCAAACATGTCACCCGCGGCATGCTGGAATTCTGGATCGATCCCGAAAGCCCGTACCACAAGCCGTTCTTCGCCTCGGGAAAGAGCTTCGTCTTCTTCTGCGCCGGCGGCTGGCGTTCGGCGCTGGCCACCAAGACAGCGCAGGACATGGGGCTTGCGCCGGTCAAGCACATCCTTGGCGGCTACACCGCCTGGAAGGCGGCCGGACTGCCGATCGAACCCGGCGAGAAGAAGAAATAATTTCGATCGACGCTCAGTGCAGCAGCGTCGGCTCGCGATGCGTCACGAAGCCGACCGCGCGTTCGACCACACCCTTGTCCGCAAGGATACGGCGGTGGCCGAGCCCGTCGGCCCAGTAGAGCCGCACATGGCCGCCTGCGCCGGCGTAGCGCTTTGCATGGTCGGCCGAAACTTCGCGATCGTCCTGCGCATGGATGACCAGGGTCGGCACCGGCGCCTGGGCGAGCTGGCGGTCGCCGGTGAATTCGTGCAGCGGCCGGCCGGAAAGATGCTCGACCCGGTCCGCCATGGCGGCTTGCGAGCGCGGGCCGACATTGAGCATGCGGCTGAAGTCGGCAAAGATCGCCGGCAGGGAGCTAGGCGCCGCGATCAGCACCAGGCGTCCGGCGGCCAGCGGCGGGATGTTCTTGACCGAGCCGGCGATGGCATTGGCGGCGACCGCGCCGCCGAAAGAATGACCGACCGCCGCCACGAAGGGGCCGAACCACTCGCCGGCAACCCGCACCGCATCGACGGCATTGACCATGTTGAGCCGCCTGCCCTGCGACTGGCCGTGGCCGGGCAGATCGAGCGAAACGACCCTATGGCCGGCGGCGCGATAGCCTTCGATCAGCGCGCGCATATATTCGGTGCGCGAGCGCCAGCCATGGACGACAAGCACCGTGCCGGCGGCCGCCCTGCCCGGCTCCGGCCGGAACTCGTGCGCCATGACGCAGCCGGTCGCGGTCTTCAGCCGGTGATGACGCGCCTCGGTCATGAACTCCGCCGCACGGTCGATGGCGCGCCGTTCACCATCGCTGAGCGCCTTGACGTTCGGCGTGCGACAGAACAATTCGAACGCCGCGCGTCCGGTGAGCCGCGGCGCGACACGCTCGGCCGCACCGAACACGCCCCGGATGACCTTCAGCCCGAATGATGCCATAGTGAGAATCCATCCATACGTTCAAGCATGAACATAATAGTTCAAAGATGAACAATAAACAAGAGCTACCTTGGGACAACCCGCGTTTTCGCAACTGGGTCGCGGTGGCGCGCGCCTGTCATGTGCTTGAACGCACGCTGGCGGTGAAGCTGGGGCCGCTCGACTTGAAGCCGGCGCAGCTCGACGTGCTGATGAACCTCTACCGACATCCCGGCATGTCGCAGCACGACCTTGCCCGCAAGCTGCTCGTCGGTCGCTCCAACATCACCATGCTTTTGCCGCAGCTGGAGGCGCGTGGCCTGCTGCGCCGCGAGGGCGACGAGAAGGACAAGCGCATCCTGCGGCTCGCGCTCACCGAGGCCGGCGAGGCGCTGCTGATGCAGGCGCTGAAAGTGCATATGGCGCTGATCGAGAAGGCGATGAGCCAGTCGACACCGGAACAGTGCGACATGATCGGCGATCAGATGCGCAAGATCTATGAGGTGCTGAAGGAGGCGTAGCGGCTCTTTCAGCCCAGACTTACCACATCGTCTTCTTCGCCCGCTCCGGCCATTCCTTGTCGTAGGTCTCGCCGTCGATGCTCTTGCGACTGGTGATTTCCAGGATTTGTCCGGGCGTCGGCAACGACTTCGGGTCGACATGCCTCGCCGGATTCCAGAGCTCGGAGCGGACGATGGCACGGGCGCATTGGAAGTAGACCGAATCGATGTCGACGACGGTTACCGATCGCGCCGCCCTGCCTTCGACCGTGAATGACGCGCATAGCGTTGTATCCGTGGTGATATGAGCGCGACCATTGACGCGCAGCGTCGTGCCCGATCCCGGCACCAGGAACAGCAGGCCGACGCGCGGGTCGCGGATGATGTTTCGAAGCGAATCGGCACGGTTGTTGCCGCGACGGTCCGGCATCATCAGGGTTTTCGGATCGCGGATGCGCACGAAGCCGGCGAGATCGCCGCGCGGCGAACAGTCCAGACCCTCCGGGCCACTGGTCGCCAGCGCGACAAAGGGCGAGGCTTCGATGAAGGCGGCATATTCCGGGATGACGTGGTCGAGTTCCTTGACCAGCGAGGCCTCGCCTGGAACGCCATAGAGCGCATCGAGCTGCTCGACCGTGGTGATGACGGACATCTTTTTCGTCTCCAAACCTTCGCTGGCGCTACCCCACTTCGATGACGCTTTGACGACAATGGCGGCGCCAGCCTAGCGGTCCCGGCTCAAGCCCTTTTCCGCAAGCTCGGCGAGATAGGCGTTCCAGCGCGCATCCTTCTCGTGGCCGAGCGTGTGCAGGTAATTCCAGGTGAAGATGCCGGTGTCGTGGAAATCGTCGAAGGTGATACGCACGGCATAGTTGCCGACCGGCTCGATCTTCAAGATAGCGACATTGCGCTTGCCGGGAACCGTCACCCGCTGTTCGGGCGAATGGCCTTGCACCTCGGCCGATGGCGAGGCGACGCGCAGCAGTTCCGCCGGCAGTTCGAAGGGCTGGTGATCGGGAAAGGTGACGGACAGCAGTTTGCGGTCCTTCGAGACCCGGAGTTCCTTCGGCGCGGTCATGCTGTTCGATCCCGTGTCATTCACCCCTTCCCTACGCCGCTTCGTCAAACGGGAGAAGGTCTGATAAAGCCGACCGACATGCTATGTCGGCGCA
This sequence comes from Mesorhizobium sp. M1338, assembly GCF_040318045.1. NCBI lineage: Bacteria > Pseudomonadati > Pseudomonadota > Alphaproteobacteria > Hyphomicrobiales > Phyllobacteriaceae > Mesorhizobium > Mesorhizobium sp. M1338. The sequence goes on from NZ_JAMYLL010000055.1 coordinate 8,215, forward strand.
GGGATGTTACCAAAGATCTACAGCCGCTATCTTGAATGAACGGCTGGATCGTATCACATAGCGGTATATAACGACGCCGTTCACGGCCACGGGAAGCGTTTGAAGCATGGACATGATCGACCCTTTCGGTCGCACGATCAGCTATCTCCGGGTGTCGGTCACCGACCGCTGCGATTTTCGCTGCACCTATTGCATGGCCGAGGACATGGCCTTCCTGCCGAAGAAGGACCTGCTGTCGCTGGAAGAACTCGACCGGCTCTGCGGTGTCTTCATCGAAAAGGGCGTCAGGAAATTGCGCCTCACCGGCGGTGAGCCGCTGGTGCGCAAGAACATCATGCATCTGGTGCGCCAGCTGTCGCGGCATCTCGAAAGCGGCGCGCTGGAAGAACTGACGTTGACCACCAACGGCTCGCAACTGTCGCGCTTTGCCGCCGAACTCGCCGATTGCGGCGTCAGGCGCATCAACGTCTCGCTCGATACGCTCGATGCCGACAAGTTCCACAAGATCACCCGCTGGGGTCATCTCGACAAGGTAATGCAAGGCATCGATGCCGCGCAGGCGGCCGGGTTGAAGGTCAAGCTCAACGCGGTGGCGCTGAAGGATTTCAACGACGCCGAGCTGCCCGGGATGATGCGCTGGGCGCATGGCCGCGGCATGGACCTGACGGTCATCGAAACCATGCCGATGGGCGAGATCGATGCCGACCGCACGGACCAGTATTTGCCGCTGTCGCTGCTGCGCGCGTCGCTGGAGCGCCAGTTCACGCTGACCGACATTCCCTTCAAGACGGGCGGCCCAGCCCGCTACGTCCATGTCGCCGAGACCGGCGGACGCCTTGGCTTCATCACGCCGATGACGCATAATTTCTGCGAGAGCTGCAACCGCGTCCGGCTGACCTGCACCGGCACGCTGTACATGTGCCTCGGCCAGGAAGACGCCGCCGACCTGCGCGCGCCCTTGCGGGCCTCCGAAGGCAACGAACTGGTCGCTGACGCCATCGACGAAGCGATCGGCCGCAAGCCGAAAGGCCACGACTTCATCATCGACCGCCGCACCAGCCGCCCATCGGTGTCGCGGCATATGAGTGTGACGGGCGGCTGATTCTTTACTGAATTCGTGCAAGATTGCCTTCCTGGTCATTTGGCTTGGAGGCGAGACATGCGGCGACGTTCTTCATCCCTGGCGTTTGTCACAGCAATTGCAGCGACCAGTGCGGTCGCCGCGCCGTTCACCTATGTGAACGAGCGCTTCGGCACCGTCTGCACGTTCCCCGATGAGATCTTCACCGATCGCCAGCCCGAGCCGGATAATGGCGACGGACAGGAATGGCTGAGTGCCGATGGCGCCAGCCTGATCTGCTCGGGCATCCTCAACATCGACGACGATACGCCGAAGGGTTTTGTGGCAGCCGAGAAGGCCAGCGACGAAGCCGGCTACATGGTCACCTACAGCAAGTCCGGCAAGGATTGGGCGGTGTTGTCTGGGTTGAAGGGCGGAAAGATCTTTTACGAGCGGCGCCTGTTCGGCAGGGATGGCGTCATCCGCACGGTCCGGATCGACTACCCGCCAGCCCTCAAGTCGAAATACGACCCGCTTGTCGGCGCCATCGCCGGCAGTCTCAAGGAGCCATGAGAGTTTGGGGGACCATGAGCGTTTCGGGACCGTGAGCATTTCGGCCACACCGCGAACAAATCCTTATCCGCGAATGCTCCGCTGATTTACCGTTGGTCCGTTCCGGCCTAGCCTTCCGCTTGGGACGGTTTCATCCAACGGGGGAATACATCATGCGCAAACTCGTTCTTTCTCTTGCACTGCTTGGCCTCGCTTCCGTGCCAGCGGCCGCCCAGTCGATCGGCGGAACCTATACGGTCGCCGGCACCAACTTCGACGGCTCCGCCTATGGCGGCGAGGCAACCATCGCGCTGACCAGCGGAACGACCTGCACGATCCACTGGGAGACGGGCGGCTCATCTTCCGACGGCATCTGCATGCGCAACGATGACGCCTTCTCCGCCGGCTATGTCATGGACAAGGATATCGGCCTCGTCGTCTACAAGGTGATGGACGACGGCTCGCTGCACGGCCTATGGACGATCGCCGGCAAGGAAGGCAATGGCACCGAGGTGCTGACGCCGAAAAAGTAGGTTCCGCCGCCATCGCAGGCGATCTCCTGGGCCACAAACAGGGCTGTGGCCCAGCCCTTTGCTGTTGCTGTTTCATGCCCGGCTGTTACAGGCTTGCCGCAAAGCAGAACCGGTAGTCGTCTTGCCCCTGTCTCCAAATCTTCGCGGCGCGTTGTTCATGATGGTGGCGATGGCCGGCTTCACGCTCAATGACGCCATCACCAAATACTCGTCGCAATCGATGAACATGGCGCAAGTCATGCTGATCCGTGGAGCTTTCGCTTCGCTTTTCGTCGGCCTCCTCGCCTGGCAGCGCGGCGCGCTCGCTCGCCCGGGCTCGATGCTGCAGCCGCTGGTGGCCATGCGCGTGATCGGCGAGGCCGGCGCAACGGTGAGTTTTCTCGTCGCCCTCGCCCATTTGCCGATCGCCAATGTTTCGGCGGTGCTGCAGGCGCTGCCGCTGGCGGTGACGATGGGGGCGGCACTTGTCTTCGGCGAGGCTGTCGGCTGGCGGCGCTGGCTGGCGATCGCCATCGGATTTGCCGGCGTGCTGATCATCGTGCGGCCTGGCTTCGAAGGGTTCAGCATCTACTCGCTGTCGGCGCTGGCCAGCGTCGCTTGTTGTGCGGTGCGCGATCTCAGCACCAAGCGCATTCCCAAGGCTATTCCGACCCTCCTGGTTTCGACCGCCACCGCGCTTGCCATGACCATGGTCGGCGCGGCGCTGTTGTCGCCGATGGGCGGCTGGACACCGATGACGGGCAACAGCACGGCTTTGTTGGCCTTGGCCGCGGTGCTTGTGCTCATCGGCTACCAGTTCATCATCATGGCGATGCGCTCGGGCGACATCTCCTTCATCGCGCCGTTCCGCTACACGGCCCTGATCTGGTCGATCCTGCTTGGCCTGTTCATCTTCGCCGATATTCCCGATCTGCCGATGATCGTCGGTGCCACGATCATCATCGGCTCCGGCCTCTATGCGCTTTACCGCGAGCGAGTGGTCGGCCGGCGAAAGATCGTCGCCGAAAGCACCGGACCGTCGATGGTTCCGGACGGGATCTAGCCTGTTCATTTGAAGGTTCTTGCGATTCCCAGCGGCTGGCGTACAGGCTCCATGGCATGAAACGAGATGTTGCGGGGATCATTCTGGCCGGCGGCCAATCGAGACGGATGGGCGGTGGCGACAAGACCCTGTTGCCCCTTGGCAGCGGCTCCGTGCTCGACCAGGTCGTTTCGCGCTTTGGCCCGCAGATCGGCCCTCTCGCGCTTAGCGCCAACGGCGATCCGGCGCGGTTCTCGCGCTTTGGACTGCCGGTGCTTGCCGACACGGTGACCGGCTTTGCCGGGCCGCTTGCCGGAATCCTCACCGGCCTCGAATGGGCCGTTGCCAACACGGCTTGCGAGGCGATCGTCACAGCCGCCGGCGACACGCCCTTCCTGCCGCTGGATCTTGTCGAGCGACTGGCGGTCGCCACCGATCAAAATCCAGGTTCGATTGCTGTCGCTTGCTCGGGCGGCAAGCGGCACCCGACCTTCGCGCTCTGGCCTACAGACTGTCGCGACGGCCTGCGGCAGTTTCTCGTCGATGAGGACAACAGGCGGGTTTCGGCTTTCATCGACCGGCACGGTTTTGTCGAAGTGGAATTCCCGCTTCTTCCATCGGCGGGTCACCCGGTCGACCCCTTTTTCAACATCAACCAGCCTGATGATCTTGTCGCTGCCGAAGGTCTGTTGCAGCATGAAATCATGAACAGACGTGTCTTCGGCATCACCGGTTGGAAAAACTCCGGCAAGACGACATTGACCGAAAAGCTGGTCACCGAACTTGTCCGGCGCGGCTGGAAAGTATCGACGGTGAAACACGCTCACCACGATTTCGACATCGACAAGCCGGGTGCCGACAGCTACCGCCATAGGCAGGCCGGCGCCACGGAAGTCGCGATCGTCTCGGGAACCCGCTGGGCGCTGATGCACGAGCTGCGCGGTGAGGATGAGCCGACGCTGGAGGTGATTCTATCACGGCTCGCGCCTTGCGACCTGGTGCTGGTCGAGGGCTACAAGCGCGAGGCCCACCGCAAGATCGAAACCCGCCGGCTGGACGCGAAAGACCGCACGCCGCTTTCGGCAAGTGATCCCAATATCGTCGCCGTCGCCGCCGATTTCGCGGCTGAAGGCGGTTCCCTGCCGGTGTTCGATCTCGACGATACAAAGTCGATAGCCGACTTCATCGAGCGCACCACGGGGCTCGCTGGCTGAGCGCTGACGCAGCGGCGGAATAGCCTTCCCAACCTTTGTGGTTTTGCAGTTGCTTTTTTCTTGGAAAGAGTGGGAGTATCGCGCCAGCGGGCGGCCAAAAGCACCGCCCACAGAGCCGTTTGGAACGACGGCCGGGACCACAAAGAGAGGATTATCATGCGTATTGCACTGCGTATCGCGCTCGCCGCTTCGGCCGCGCTGTTGACGCTCGGCTTAGCCCAGGCCCAGGAAAAGACCCTGAGGATCGGCACCGAAGGCGCCTACCCGCCATTCAACAACCTCACCGCCGATGGCCAGCTCGTCGGCTTCGACATCGACATCGCAAAGGCGCTTTGTGATGAAATGAAGGTCAAGTGCACCTTCGTCGCCCAGGATTGGGACGGCATCATTCCCGCCCTTCAGGCCGGCAAGTTCGACGCCATCGTCGCCTCGATGTCGATCACCCCAGAGCGGCTGGAGAAGGTCGACTTCTCGCACAAATACTACAACACGCCGTCAGCGCTCGCCGTGCCGAAGGACAGCACGCTGAAAGGCGTGACCAAGGAAGATCTCGCCGGCAAGACCATCGGCGTGGCCACCACCACCACGCATTTCAACTATGCCTCGAAAACCTACACCGACAGCACCGTCAAGGGCTATCCGAGCAGCCCCGAGGAGCAGGCAGATCTTGCCAATGGTCGTCTCGACGCCATCGAGGACGATATCGTCGTGCTGCAGCAGTGGCTGGATTCGCCCGATGGCGCCTGCTGCAAGATCCTCGGCCAGCCGTCGCCGCAACCAGTCGAGATCTTCGGGCCAGGCGCCGGCATTGCCGTGCGCAAGGGCGAGACCGACCTGGTCAACAAGCTCAACACGGCCATCGACGCCATCCGCGCCAATGGAAAATACAAGGAAATCAACGACAAGTACTTCAAGTTCGACGTCTACGGCGCCGAGTCCTGATAAATTAGGGTGAGGACGGCGGGGAACTCTCCGCCGTCTTTCTATTCGTCTCGGGAACGCCGTGGAGATAAGACCTGTCGATGCCAGCCCAGAGCATATGGACACTTCTCAGTTGGGGACCCGATGGCTGGCTTGACGATATCGCCTATGGCGCACTGATTACCGTTGCGCTTGCGCTTGCCACGCTGCCCATCGGATTGACGATCGGCTTTTTCATTGCACTCGCCAAGCAGTCCGAAGAGCCTTCGCTGCGCCTTGCCGCCAATATCTACACCACGGTGTTTCGCGGCCTGCCGGAGTTGGTAACGCTTTTCCTGTTCTTCTTCGGCATGCCGATACTGCTGCAGCATCTCGTCAGGTATTTCTGGCCGGACGCCACCATCGACGTCAACAGCTTCGTCGCCGGCATGATCGTGCTTGCGCTGATCTTCTCGTCCTATGCCAGCGAGGTTTTCCTTTCGGCCTTCCGCGCCATACCGAAGGGCCAGTACGAGGGCGGCTACGCCATCGGGCTTTCCAACTGGCTGACCATGCGCAAGGTGATCGTGCCGCAGCTGCTGCGCATCGCGTTTCCCGGACTGGAGAATTGCTGGCTCAGCCTGCTCAAGGACACGTCGCTCGTATCGGTCGTCGGCCTCGCCGAGACGCTGCGCAATGCCAGCATTGCCGCCCGCGTCACCAAGCACGCTTTCCTGTTCTTCGGCGTGGCCTCCCTGGTCTTTCTTGGCCTTGCCGTCGTGTCGTCCTTCGCCACCGGCGCAATTCTGCGCTCGCTTGGCCGGCGGGAGGCACAGCGATGAGCGCCACAGCCGTCATCGTCGAGCGGCCGCCGCCCCAGGCGCGGGGTTGGCCGCGCAGGCGTATCGCCGGTTATGCGCTGGTCTGCCTGTGGATTCTATTCGGCGCAGGCATCGTCAGCTATCTGGTCGTTGCCTGGAACGCCGATTTCTTCGCCAAATATGCGCCGGCCTATTTGCAAGGGCTTGGGGTAACGCTCTCGCTGGTTTCCATATCGATGGTGCTCGGCGCGATACTTTCGGTGCCTGTCGCTTATGGGCGCATGTCCAGCAACCGGATCCTGTCCGGCCTCGCCTATTGCTATGTCTATTTCTTCCGCGGCACGCCGCTGCTGGTTCAGACCTACCTAGTCTACTATGGATTGGGCTCGTTCAGGGTCGAACTCCAGTCGGTCGGCCTCTGGGACTTTTTCAAGGACGCGTTCAATTGCGGCGTCTTTGCCTTTGCGCTCAACACCACCGCCTACCAGGCCGAGATTCTACGCGGCGCCATCGAGAGCGTGCCTCGCGGGCAATGGGAAGGGGCAGCATCGCTCGGCCTGCACAAACTGCAGACATTGCGCAAGATCATCCTGCCGCAAGCCTTGATCGTCGCCTTGCGGCCGTATGGCAACGAACTGATCCTGATGGTCAAGGCGTCCGCCATCGTCGCCATCATCACGGTCTATGATCTGATGGGCAATGCAAAGCTCGCCTTCGCCAACTCGTTCGACATTCAGGCCTATATCTGGGTCGCTCTCGTCTATCTTGTGATGGTCGAGATCCTGCGCCATGGCGTTGAATGGATCGAGCGCCGGATCACCGTTCACCTGAAACGCTGATCATTTTCAATTGGCTGCACCAGTCGATCTGGTCACACGCGTCTTGACGAATTGAGCGCAGAGCCTAGAGCTTTCGCGGCAAATTTCGTTTCCATTCTGAAGGGCAAGCTCATGGCATCTGTGGCATTTCTCGGTCTTGGCGTAATGGGCTATCCGATGGCCGGGCACTTGAGGAACAAGGGTGGCCACGACGTCACGGTCTACAACCGCACCAAGGCCAAGGCAGAGCAGTGGGTCGGCCAGCATGGCGGCAGCCTCGCGGCGACGCCGGCGCAAGCAGCCGAGGGCAAGGATTTTGTCTTCTCCTGCGTTGGCAATGACGACGATTTGCGCTCGGTGACGACGGGTCCCGAAGGCGCCTTCACATCGATGAAGAAGGGTTCGGTCTTCATCGACAACACCACGGCCTCGGCCGAGGTCGCACGCGAGCTGGCGGCGGAGGCGCAAGCGCGCGGCTTTTCGTTCCTTGATGCACCGGTCTCCGGCGGCCAGGCCGGCGCCGAGAATGGCGTGCTGACCGTCATGGTCGGTGGTGAGCAGGACGCTTTCGACAGGGCCAGGCTTGTCATCGACGCTTTTGCCCGCATGGTTGGCCTGATGGGGTCGGCCGGTGCTGGTCAGCTCACCAAGATGATCAACCAGATCACCATCGCCGGCCTCGTGCAGGGGCTGGCCGAAGGCATCCATTTCGGCAAGAAGGCCGGGCTCGACATCGAGAAGGTGATCGAGGTCATCTCCAAGGGCGCGGCCGGTTCCTGGCAGATGGAGAACCGCCACAAGACGATGAATGCCGGCAAGTATGATTTCGGCTTCGCCGTCGATTGGATGCGCAAGGACCTTGGCATCTGCCTGGCGGAAGCCGACCGCAACGGTGCCAAATTGCCGGTGACCGCGCTTGTCGATCAGTTTTACAAGGACGTGCAGGCAATGGGCGGTAAGCGCTGGGATACGTCCTCGCTGCTGGCGCGGCTGGAAAAATAGGCTTTTATGGCGATGCCCCTGCCCGATCCAGACTGGACCGCGGATGAGATCGTCGCCCACCTCAGGGCAATCGGCACCGCGGAGAATCGAGCCGGCTTGGCGCGGTTCGGCATCAACATCGCGACGGCGCTCGGCGTCGGCAATTCGGACCTGCGGCCGCTCGCCCGCAAGCTGAAGCGCAACAACGAACGGGGTCTGATGCTGTGGGACACCGGTATTCGCGAGGCGCGGCTTGTGGCGGCGTTCACCGGCGAGCCGAAAGAGATCACCATCGAACAGTGCCGCCGCTGGGCTGGCGACTTCGATTCTTGGGAGGTCGTCGACACTGTCTCGGACCTGTTCGCTGATACGCCGTTCTGGCGCCAGCTGATTGAAGAGTTCGCCCATGACGAGCGCGAATTCGTCCGTCGGACCGCCTTCGCCATGCTGGCATGGGCAGCGGTGCATTTGAAGAAGGAACCGGACGAGACGTTCCTGTCCTATCTGCCGCTGATCGAGGCCCATGCAAGTGATCCTCGCAACTTCGTCAGGAAGGCGGTCAACTGGGCGCTGCGGCAAATCGGCAAGCGATCGGTGAGCCTGCATGCTCCTGCCCTTGCCGTGGCGCGGAAGCTTGCCATGTCAACCGACAAGACCGCGCGCTGGATCGGCAAGGATGCGGTGAAGGAACTATCGGATGCCAGGACGATCGAGCGCCTCGCCGCCAGGAAGAGCTGAAGGACGCAAAATCAGCTTCACGGAAGTGACGCGCTCGACACGCGCCGATTTCGAAAACCTGTTCGAACAGCCGGGCGCGCCGAAATATTGCTGGTGCATGGCCTGGCGCCATCTGCCCAGCCGCGAGCATGTCCAGAACGACAAGAAGAAACGGGCCATGATGGCGCTTGTCGGTGCCGGCACGCCGGTCGGCATTCTCGCCCATATTGACGGCAAGACCGTCGGTTGGTGCTCGGTCGCGCCACGCCAGACCTATCGCAGGCTTTCCCGGCAGCAAGACGATAGCGAGACGGATATCTGGTCGATCGTCTGCTTTTACGTGCCAAGGGCTATGCGCGGCGGCGGGCTGGCTGCCGCACTGCTCGACGCGGCCATAGATCACGCCTTTGCCAAGGGCGCCAGCACGATCGAGGCTTATCCGGTCGATCAGGCGTCGCCGAGCTACAGCTTCATGGGCCTTCGCGACATGTTTGCGGCGCGCGGTTTCAACGAGACCGGGATGGCCGGATCTCGCAGACATGTAATGCGGCTCAAGCGTTGACGCTGGAATGAGATGCGTTCGAATTGAAAGCGCATCGCTCCATCTATTTTGTTTCGCTGTCTCCGCGGCTCCAGTTGATTGCGGGCTATCGACGCAGGTCGTGAACGCCGAGTTCTTTCCAAACCCATTCGAAATTGTAGGTGGCCATGGGATCGGTTGGGTCCGGCTGCTTGACGGTTTGGTTTTCCATGTATTTGAGCCACTCGACGACCTTCTGGCGACCAGCGGCGGTTTTGACGGCCTGACGCGGTGTTTTATTTCCCAGCATTGCGACCGGCAGGTCCAGCGTTTCAAGATAGTGCCGATCCAAGAACTCATGAACGCCTTGTTTGATGACTTCGGGCGGCAGACTCGATTGCTTTTCGGTATGATTGCCCGGCCGCGCGGCCGTCATCTGCTCGACAGTACGGATATCGGTAAGAGGCGTCTGGACAAGATCGCCAAGGGCCTGCCGGATCAGGGCCGTCCCCTTTGTTGCTCGCGCAGCGGAATTGGTGGACAGTTTCAGGAAAGGACCCGTCAGCTCGACATTGCCCAACACGCTCAAACCGTCGTCCATCGTGGCGTCGAGAGTAGCTGCGTTCCCCCTCTTTGGGTTGTCCCTGTTTCCCGGCGTCTCTTCCAGCCAGTTCCAGAATTTCACATTTTCCTGCCACATGCCCGGAATGCTGTTCAATCGGGCAGCGATATCCCGCTGTATCGCCCCGGATGCCAAGGGGAAGCAGACATCGTGGAAAACGATATCGTCGCCATGATTGTTTCGCAGCAATGGCCTGGTCATCGCCCTGTTGAGGGTGTCGTACAACCAGGACAGAGTGAACATGGACGCTGCCGCCTGCAGCTCTTCATTCTTCAAGGCAGGTATTTTTTTTGCATTTTTTTTGCCGAACGTGCCCCGCAGCACATCGAACAGCGTCTCCGCGGCTTGCGGGGTGAACGGCAAAACGCCGCCGGCAAGAACGTTCTTCCCCATGACAGGTACGATCCGTGCAGCAATCCTGTCCCACTGTTTCAACGTCTTCGTGGCGGTGCCCTCGCTAACGGTGATGGGTTCACCTCCGCGGATAAGGTCCCGCGCCGCAAGAGATTGTCCAGGTACGACGTTGCTTACTTCGTACAGGCTCATGACGGAGGTCCGTAACGCCATCATATAAGCCTTGGATCGGGCGTTTTGCTTCCAGCCTCGACGCTTGACATAGTCATCGACCATGTTGCCGGGTTCACCCTCGAAGTCTTGGGTCAGAAAGTCCTCGAAGGCGCAGCCCCAAACGGTCATTGCCCAGACCTCGCCGAGGATTTCGGTGAGGTCTTCGAAATCCATGTCGCAGGCATCGAGGACGGGGCCGAGATGATCGTCAAGCACCTCTTCGAAACATCCGCGCCATTCCACACGGGTAAGGAATTTCATCAGCCCTTTGAGATCATCGCTGGTTGGCATGGTACTTCTCCATGTTCTGGCGAGGCCGTGGACGAACGTATGCGGCCGGCTATGGCCGCTCTATTTTTTGCTCCGCTGTCGCGACCGGGCAAGGCACTTTCGGCGCTTTCCCAAGCATTTATTCGTGTCATGCTTCCCGCGAGGTCGCTGCGAGACCCCGATAGCGCACCACCCTCACAGCGGCGCTCGAATTGCGCGCAAGAGCGAAAGTGTGGATTGAGGTACAGTGCGATCCGGCATCTGCAAAAATGCTCTCGAATCACGACGGTTTGACTCGATCCGGGCAGCAGGTTGGCGAAGAATGGAGCCCATGAACAATCGCTTGAAATCAGGTGTGATCCTGGCTGCCGCATTTGGCGTTTCCATCGGCCAGGCCTCGGCCGAGACCGCGCATATATTCTGGAAGGATCTGCGCCCGGCTGCGCAAGCAGCCGCCGAAAATGTCGGGCTGCCGATGATCGCGGCAAAATTGCCGGACCACGGCGAGACGCTGTCCCTCGATCTGCAGGACAAAAGCATTCAGTTGGCCGGCTATGCATTGCCCGTCGATCGCGACGGCGACCTTGTCTATCAGTTCCTGCTGGTGCCGTGGACGGGTGCCTGCAGCCACATGCCGACGCCGCCGCCCAACCAGATCGTATTGGTCACGCCTGCTCGCCCCTACAAGATGTCGGAAGCTTATCAGCCGGTCGCGGTCACCGGTGCGCTGAAGCCGGAGATGGAGAAGAGCCAGCTGTTCATTCTCGACGGCGTCAGCGTCGTCCAGTCGGGCTACAGCGTCCGCAAGGCAGAGGTCGTCGCTGCCGACAGCGTGCCGGACACCGTCACGCTGCCAGTAAATTCGCCCTGGAGTTTCCTCAACAAAAAGAAAGATTAAGCGGGAGAACCTTGCGCAAGGGTCAGCTCAGGCGGCGTTGGCGCCCGACTCCTTGTCCAGCACCATGTAGTCAAGCGGGATTTCGGTGGTGTACTTGATCTGCTCCATGGCGAAGGACGACGACACGTCACGGATTTCGATCTTGGCGATCAGCCGCTTGTAGAACGCATCATAGGCGGCGATGTCCGGCACCACGACGCGCAGGAGATAGTCGACGTCGCCGCTCATGCGGTAGAACTCGACCACCTCGGGAAACTCCTGGATGACTTCCGAGAAGCGCCTCAGCCACTCATGACTATGCGAATTGGTGCGGATCGACACGAAGACGGTGACGCGCACATTAACCTTTTCATGGTCGAGAATGGCGACACGCCGCTTGATGACGCCCTCTTCCTCGAGCTTCTGGATGCGCCGCCAGCAAGGCGTCGTCGACAGCCCGACTTTCTTGGCGACATCGGCGACCGCGAGTGTCGCGTCCTCCTGCAACAGGCGGAGAATTTTTCTATCGAGGCGATCCATCGAGTGCTCCCTGGTGCATGTCGCCCAAAAGTGCGTAGCGGTTTTGGGATAACGACATGCGTAAGACAAAAATTCAAAGCGCGTCGCGTGCCCTCGGGCGCGACGCGCTTGGGAATAGATTGGCTATATTCCCCCTTATTTCGACCTTTCACAAGAAAGAAATTCTGTCAATATGGCGAAAAGCGAGTGATTTCTTGCTGAAAGGTCAACCAAGGCGATAGCGGATTTCCGACCGCAGGAAAGGCAGCAAATCCATTTCAAACCAGGGATTCTTCTTCAGCCAGCCGGTGTTGCGCCATGATGGGTGCGGCAGTGGCAGCACTTTCGGGCCGATGGAATTCTCCCAGAGGGAGCGCCAGTCCATTACCGTTTGCGTCAACGAGGGCCGGCGCTCGGCACCCATGTGCCAGGACTGTGCATAGATGCCGATCGTCAGCACTAGGTCGATCCGTGGCATCAAAGCCATCAAGGGCGCGCGCCAGGCCGGCGCGCATTCACGCCTCGGCGGCAGGTCTCCGCCCTTGGCATCCTGGCCGGGAAAGCAGAAACCCATCGGCACGATGGCGAACTTTTCGATGTCGTAGAATTCGTCGCTTGTCACGCCCAGCCAACTGCGCAAGCGGTCGCCGGAGGCATCGGTAAACGGCATGCCCGACAGATGCACCTTGGTCCCCGGCGCCTGGCTGGCGATCAGGATACGGGCGCTGGACGAGGGTCGCAGCACCGGACGAGGTTCGTGCGGCAACGGCTTGCCGACAGGGTTTTCCACGCAGATGCGGCAAGCGCGAATCTTGGCGGTGAGGCAGTCGAGTTCGACAGTCATTTTCAGGCTGATGCGCTCGGACGGCTGGAGACGGCCTGGTGCCAGCGCAGCACATTGGTGCATTCATCCGGCACCTTGATGCGTGCCGGCTTCATGAAATCGACGGCGATAAGCCCGGTGATATCGGCGATCGAATAGCTGTCACCGGCGATGAATTCTCGATTGCCCAGTTCACCGTCCAACAGTTTGAGGAACTGCACGGCCTTCGGCTTGTTGGCCTCGCCCCATTCGGGGATCTGCGGGATTTCCCATTCCTTCATGGCCGGATGGATGTGGCGAAACGCCTGCGCGACGCAGCTGAGCAAGTTGAACTCCATCCGTCGCTGCCACATCTCGACCTGCGCCTTGCCGAGTGCGCCACGACCGAACAGGGCTGGCTCGGGATGCAGTTCTTCGAAATAGCGGCAGATGGCGACGGATTCGGTGATGATGGTGCCATCGTCGAGCTCCAGCACCGGCAGGCGTTGCAAAGGGTTGCGAGAGCTGATTGCCTGTTGTCTGTGCTCGAGAGCACCCATGTCGACAGCTACCTGCGGAACCGTGATGCCTTTCTCGGCGAGGAAAACGCGGACCCGTCGTGGATTGGGCGCCCGGCCACCGTCGAAGAGCTTCATCTTCATCCTCCCATTCGTTCGCGGTCCAATTACACGATGCGGATCACCAGAAGCGAAAAATCTCGCGCGCGGCGTCGCCCATTGACGCCAGCGTACCGTGCTTCCTCTCGACGACTTCGCCGTGATGGCTGTCGCGCCAGTCCTGCGGCTGGTCGAACGTTCCCGCCCAGATGCCGGCCTTTCCTGCGCGCGCGATGGCTTCCTCGCTCTCGAAGTCGCCATAGGCAACCGCCCAGCCCGCTTCCACCTGCGCCCGGTTGAGGTCCTTGCCGCCGGCGGTGCAGTTGCCGAGCAGCCGGCCATAGCGGTCACGCTGCCAGCCGGTACAGGAGACGGGCTTGCCGGCGATCAAGCGCAAAAGCGACTGGCGCGCAAGCGTGCCGCAGGGATAGTCGGCGCCGTTCCTGCGGCAGGTCTGCGTATATTCCGGAGCATCGATGCCGCGCATGCGAATGCGCTCGGCACCAAGCGTGATCGAATCGCCGTCATTGATGATAGCCGCACCTTGCGTCTTGCGGGTTTCCACGCGGTCGAGGCGGGCCGCCAGCAGGATCAGCAGCCCGAGAATGATAGCGGTAAACCCGTAATCGACCAGCCGGCGCCACAGGCTTCGGGGTGGCGCGACGTATCGCGGACGCCGCCTTGGCGACCACGGACGGCTCATATGGCAAACGGTTGGTTAATCATTCGAACGTAGCTTAACACTTGGAAACCGCTGCTCGCATAATTGAAGTTTTGATGCCCTTGCAACGCTCGAACACAGCGGACAAGTTCATTGTGGACCGCAGGAAACCTCATCGCAACAGCGATGTGGCACGCGCGGTGCGCAAGACGCGTGACCGTCTTTCGCAGCAGGCCGGCAATCCCGATTTCGATCGCGAACTGCTGAAGCTCCACGCCCGGGCGATGACCAGCGGCGCAATCGCCGTCCCGCTTCTCGTTCTGGTGATCGCGGCGGGTGGCCGGCTGGCCGGCGTCGGCAACGAGATCGGCCTCTGGGCGCTGTTCACGCTGACCTGCTACACCATCGTCGCCTTCATGGCGCGGCGCATCGAGCGTACTGAAGCTTCCGAGCTCAACCCTTTGCAAACACGACGAGAATTCCTGATCGGCCATTTCTTGTGCGGTCTAGGCTGGGCATGGTTCGTCTGGCTTGGCTGCAACGTCTGCGAGGTCGACCCGCTCCACATCGTCAAGGCCGTGGTGCTGCTGTTCGCCATGGCGGCGACCGCGGTGATGACCTCGTCCCTGCGCGGAGCGCTGTTGGCGACGTTTGCCGTTCCGGTGGCGCTCTACGCCTATGGCGGCGTCAAGCTGTGGATGCCGATTGAGGTGATCATGGCCGGGCTGCTGGTCGTGTCGCTGCCCTTCTTCGCCTATGTCGCCCGTCACCTCAACCGCTCGTCCCTCATGATGCTGTCGTTCCGCTCCGAAAAGGATGCGTTGGTCGCCGAACTGGAGACAGCGAAATCGATGTCGGACGAGGCGCGACGCCGGGCGGAAGACGCCAATCTGGCGAAATCGCGGTTCCTTGCTTCGATGAGCCACGAACTGCGCACACCGCTCAATGCCATTCTCGGTTTTTCCGAGGTGATGTCGAACGAGGTGCTGGGACCGATGAGCAACCCCACCTATCGCGACTACGCCCACGACGTGCACGAATCCGGCCAGCATCTGCTCGACCTGATCAATGAGATCCTCGACCTGTCGCGCATCGAGGCTGGCCGCTACCAGCTCAATGAAGAGCCCTTGATGCTGCTCGGTATCGTCGAGGATTGCTGCCACATGATGGAGCTGAGGGCGCGCAATAAGGATATACGCGTCATCCAGGATTTCGAGCATGAATTGCCACGCTTGTTCGCCGATGAGCGGGCGGTGCGGCAGATCACGCTCAACCTTCTGTCGAATGCCATCAAGTTCACCGCCACCGGTGGCGAAATTCGTGTCCGCGTCGGCTGGACGGCGGGCGGCGGGCAGTACATTTCGATCAAGGACAATGGGCCCGGCATACCGGAAGACGAGATTCCGATTGTGCTTTCCGCCTTCGGCCAAGGCTCGATCGCCATCAAGAGCGCCGAGCAAGGAACCGGCCTTGGCCTGCCGATCGTGCAAGGGCTGCTCGCGATGCATGGCGGCGAGTTCGAACTTCATTCCAAGCTGCGCGAAGGGACAGAGGCGATCGCCATATTCCCGCTGAGCCGGGTAATGGAGGAATTGCCGGCGCTGCCGACCGCGACGGTAGCAGCAGCTCGGCGGCGATAAGTCGAAAGCTGTCGAGATGCAATGTGCCGGTTTCTTAGCTGCGCACCGCAGCCGCCATGCCCGAGCTGGTCAGCGCGGCTGCCTTGACCAGACCCGCGGCAAGGGCGGCCCCTGCCCCTTCGCCATGGCTGATGCCAAAATCAAGCAACGGGCGCAGGCCGAGGCGTTGAGCAGCCCGGGCGTGTGCGGGTTCTGGCGACAGGCCGGCAAGCAGGCAATGGTCGAGCGCGGCGGAATTGGCGGCTTGCAGCACCGCCGCGGCGGCCGTTGCGGCAAGCCCGTCGAGCAGCACCGGGATCTTCTGCATGCGCGCGGCAAGGATGGCGCCGGCAATCGCCGCGAACTCACGACCACCGACCCGGCGCAGCACCTCGAGCGGATCGCCGAGATGGCCACCGTGAAAGGCCAGCGCCGCATCGACCACGTCTGCCTTGCGTGCCTGCATCGTCGCATCGGCGCCCGACCCCGGGCCGACCCAGTCGACGCCCCTGCCCCCGAACAGCGCCGCAAACAGAGCTGCGGCGACCGTGGAGTTGCCGACGCCGAGATCGCCTAGGCAAAGCAGATCGGTACCGCCGGCGATCGCTTCCATGCCGAAGGCCATGGTGGCGGCGCAGCCGCGCTCGTCGAGCGCGGCATGACAGGTGATGTCGGCGGTCGGAATGTGCAGGGCAAGATCGAAGACCTTCAGCCCGAGATCGTTGGCAATGCAGATCTGATTGATCGCAGCACCTCCGGCCGCGCAAAGTTCGACCGCGTTGGCGGTCGCCGCCACCGGGCGCGGCGAAATGCCGTGGCGTGTGGCGCCATGATTGCCGGCAAAGACCGCCATCAATGGTCTTGTCACGGCTGGCGGAGCTCGCCCGCTCCAGGCCGCCAGCCACGCGGCGATGTCCTCGATGCGGCCGAGCGAATTGCCTGATTTGTCGGCCTTGGCGAACAGCGTGCGCACGCGGGCCTCGGCTGTCGTGTCGGCCGCCGGCAGATTGGCCAGCAGGTTGCGAAAATCGTCGAAAGGCAGCGCGCTGGTCATCTCGTTGGCGATCATTCCCTGGAGTAGGTGAGCGGCATAGCCGCCTTGCGTCGTCGGCACAACCTCCTGGATCATGGTCCTGAAATTGCCGCAAAGCTGGCCGCGAAGGGCGCAATCGCGAGGGCTTGCATTGGCTCCGCGGTTGCACCATGTGGAGATGGAGCGAGGATTCCGGACGGAACCTCAAGAGAAAGTCATGACGGCCATCGAATCCCCGTGCATCCTGGTCTGTTCGATCGACATGAAAACCGGCTTCTGTTTCGGGTGCGGTCGCACGCGTGAGGAAATCGGCGCCTGGATCGGGATGACGCCGGAAACGCGCCGCGGCGTCATGGCCGAATTGCCGGCCCGGCTGGAAACGATCGAGCGCCGGCCGCGCCGGGAAACGCGCCGCAACCGGATGGCGCGCGAACGCGACGCGCTTTCGTGAGGCGCGGATGAGCCGGTTGTTCTGGATATTGATGGCCGCGATCGGGGTGGGAGCAGTCCTGCTCATGCTCAACGATTCCGCCGGCAGCACGCTCGGCGTCGAGAATTACGATTTCAGCCGGCTGATCTGGCTCAGCGCCTTTGGCGCCCTGATCGGCGCCGGCCTGCTTCGCTCGGGCCGGCCATTGGGCGCCATGGCCCGCAACCTCGGCGCCTGGGCCGCCATCGTGCTCGCGCTGATCGCCGGCTATCAATACCGCTATGAACTGCAGGATGTCGCCAGCCGCGTGACCGCGGGCCTGGTTCCCGGCAGCCCGCTGGCGCTCGGCGTCGAAGACGGTCACGCCACGGTGACGCTCGACAAGGCGGACAACGGCCATTTCGAAGCGCGTATCCTGATCAACGGCAACCCGGTTCGAGCCATTGTCGATACCGGCGCGACCAGCACCGTCCTGACGTCCGAAGACGCGCAAGCCGCCGGATTCAATCCAGCGGCGCTCAACTACACCATTTCGGTTTCGACCGCCAACGGCGTGGCACGCGCCGCGGCCGTGAAAACCGATCAGATTGCGATCGGCGGCATCATGCGCAGGGACATGCCGGTGATGATCGCCGCACCCGGTATGCTCAGCCAAAGCCTGCTTGGCATGAATTTCATCGGCTCGCTGTCGGGCTTCGATGTGCGCGGCGACCGCATGATCCTCAGGGATTGAGCTCCGGCTCCCAGACTCAGGCCGCTTCGGCCGCCACTCCACTGAGTTCGACCGCCGCGAAAGCCGTCTTCAGCACATCTGGTCCGGCGCCGGGCCGGGTCGCGTCGGTGGACAGGATCTGGCGGTAGCGGCGCGCACCGGGCAAGCCATGGAACAGCCCGACCATATGACGGGTGACATGGCCAAGCCGCCCGCCCTGCTCGATGTGGCGTGCCGCATAGTCCGCCATGATATCGATCAGCGCCGCGAAATCGAACGCCCCGGGCTTGGCGCTGTAGAAGGCGGCGTCTACGCCGGCCAGAATGCCGGGCGTGTGGTAGGCGGCGCGGCCAAGCATGGCGCCGTCGACATGATCGAGATGCTCCCGCGCCTCTTCGATCGATTGAATGCCGCCATTGATGCCGATGAATTCGTTGCGTTTTCTGGCCTTCAGCCGATAGACGCGGCCATAATCGAGCGGCGGGATGTCACGGTTTTCCTTGGGGCTCAGCCCTTCCAGCCACGCCTTGCGCGCATGCACCCACAGCGCGTCGGCGCCGGCATCGAAAACACCATCCGCCAGCGCATCGAGGGCCGGCTCCGGATCCTGCTCGTCGACGCCGATGCGGCATTTGACGGTGACGGGAATTGTCACCGCCGCTTTCATAGCCGCGACGCAGGCGGCGACGAGGTCGGGCGCCTTCATCAGGCAGGCGCCGAACGTACCCGACTGAACGCGGTCCGACGGACAGCCGACATTGAGATTGATCTCGTCATAGCCAAAGGCCTCGCCGATGCGCGCCGCTTCGACAAGCTTGCGTGGATCCGAACCGCCGAGTTGCAGGGCAACCGGGTGTTCCGTCTCATCGAAGCCGAGAAGTCGCTCACGCGCACCATGGATGACGGCGTCGGCCACCACCATCTCGGTGTAGAGCAGCGCGTGGCTCGTCAACTGGCGATGGAAGAACCGGCAATGCCGGTCAGTCCAATCCATCATGGGCGCCACGGCCACTCTATGCTCTTGATTTATCGCCATTTTTTCTTAAACATCAAATCGTTATAACCTGCCGAGTGCACACGAATTTACGCCAGAATACGACCCTTTTCGCAGCGTCCCGTATAGCGCGCCTGAAAACCTTCGGCGAACTCATCGACCTTCATATCGACGACATGTGCGATGTAGGCAAGTCCCCGCGCCGCTCCAAGGCCGCATCCCTCGATATGCTTCAAAGACATCTGGGGAAGTGCAACATCGCGGCCCTTCGTGCAACAGAGGGAGATTGCCATCCGATAACGCCGATCTAATAATCATTGTGTTGAATGCGTTTCGCTGATTAGCTGCCTTGCATTAACACCGGACAAAATTGGCAATTGTCCGGGGAGGACCGCGATGCCGGTGCTTGAAGTTCGTCACGTTTCCAAGAATTTTGGAGCTATCCAGGCCCTGACGGACGTCAGCTTCCAGGTGGAGCGGGGTGAAGTCGTGGGTCTGATGGGGGACAACGGCGCCGGCAAGTCAACGATAGTCAAGACAGTGGCCGGGAATTTTCCGCCGAACGACGGCGAAATTGTCGTGGACGGCGAGATTTGTCACTTCCATAAACCCGTTCAGGCCCGTGCCAAGGGAATTGAAGTCGTCTATCAAGACCTGGCGCTCGCGGATAATCTGACGGCCGCGCAAAATGTCTTTCTTGGCCGCGAACTGAAGAAGGGCTTCTGGCCGATCAGGGTGCTCGACAAACAGGCGATGATCGACCGCTCGGCAGCGCTGTTCAGGGAACTCAAATCGGAAACCCGGCCGCGCGACCTCGTCAGGAAGATGTCGGGTGGGCAGCGCCAGGCGGTTGCCATCGCGCGGACCCGGCTTTCAAACGCCAAGCTGGTGTTGATGGACGAACCGACCGCCGCCATCTCGGTACGCCAGGTGGCAGAGGTGCTCGAATTGATCCGGCGCCTCAAAGCGCAAGGTGTCGGCGTCATGTTGATCAGCCACCGCATGCCTGATGTTTTCGCCGTTGCAGATCGTATCATTGTGCTCAGGCGAGGTTCGAAGGTTGCCGACAAGGATGCCGGCAATACGTCGCCCGAGGAAATCACCGGACTGATAACGGGGGCCATTCGTGGCGAATAGTGCTCGGGAGTCGGTTAGTGTTAGGAGGTCGGCCCCGGAAATCGGCCGACCGGCCATGTCGGACTTTGTCCCGACCAAGGAAAAGACGGCGCTTCAACATGTATTTTCAAGTCAGCCGTTCTGGGTGACGATCGCGCTCATTGCCCTCGTCACCTTGATGACGATCATGGAGCCGAGCTTCGGCACCTCCGAAAACGCCGCCAACGTCACGCGCAACTTCGCACCTTTCGGCATCATGGCGCTCGGCATGACGGTGGTGATCATCACCGGCGGCATCGATCTGTCGGTCGGCTCGATCATGGGCCTGGTGGTCATCGTCGCCGGCCTTTTCCTGACCTGGCACTATCCCTGGTACATTGCATTCGCCGTCGGCCTTTTCTCCGGTATGGCGTGCGGCGCGGTCAACGGATTCTTCGTCGCCTATGTCGGAATGCCGTCCTTTGTCGTCACCCTCGGCATGCTATCCGCGGCGCGTTCGCTGGCGGTCGTATTCTCCGCCAACCAGATGCTCTACCAATTCGGGCCCGATGCTCCGATCGTAAAGGCGATCGGCCAGGCGAGGTGGCCGCTGCATGGGCCGCAGGATTGGGCACCGCACTGGATACCAGAACTGTCATCGCAGTTCTGGACCATGGTGATTCTGGCCCTGATCGTCGGTTTCGTCTTCAATTTCACCGCCTGGGCACGACATCTCTTCGCCATCGGCGGCAATGAGGAGGCGGCGCGGCTCACCGGCGTGCCGGTCGACTGGATCAAATTCGAGGCCTATGTCTTCTCGGCCTTCACCGCTTCGGTCGCCTCACTCCTGCTCCTCGGCTACAACGGCTCGGCCATCAATGCCATGGGCCAGGGGTACGAGTTGCGCGTGATTGCCGCGACGGTCATCGGCGGAGCCAGCCTTATGGGCGGAGCCGGCACGGCCTTCGGCGCGATCATCGGTTCAGCGTTCCTCGAAGTGATCAGGAATGCGCTGCTGATGGCCGGCATCGATTCAAATTGGCAAGGCGCCTTCGTCGGCGGCTTCATCGTTCTCGCGGTTCTTTTGGGCATGCAAACCGGCGGCAAATCGATTCTCGCCGCTTGGCTGGCAGCCTTGATGCCCAAAAAAAGCCGCTAGAAAACCCCGCCGGCGGGAGGCCTACGGGGCATTTCAGCTAGGAGGAGACGTCAAAATGAAAAAAACTCTGCTGATGGCGGCCGTGGCGCTTGGCGCAATGGTGCTCGCCGTTTCCGGCGCCCAGGCGAAATATACCTTCGCCCTGGTACCGAAGAACATGAACAATCCTTTCTTCGACCAGGCACGCGACGGCTGCAAGAAGGCCGAAGCCGAATCGAAGGGCGCCTTGGAATGCATGTATATCGGCCCCGGCGAGCATGGCGGCGGCGACGAGCAGGTGCAGATCGTGCAGGATCTCGTGGCCAAGAAGGTGGACGGCATTGCCGTGTCGCCATCGAACGCCGCGGCGATGGCGGTTGCGCTGCAGGCCGCAAAGGAAGCCGGCATCCCGGTCCTCACCTGGGACTCCGACCTGCTGCCCGAGAACAAGGATCTTCGCGTCGCTTATATCGGCACCCACAATTATGAGATCGGCGTGAACCTTGCCAAGCTTGCCATGCAGGTCAAGCCTAAAGGCGGCACGATCTGCATCCAGTCGGGCGGCGCGGCGGCGGCCAACCATAATGAACGCATGCAGGGCATTCGCGATACGCTTTCGGGCACCAAATCGGCGGCCTCGCCCGGGGACCCGCTGACGGGCCAGAATGGCTGGACCGAAATCGAAGGCTGTCCGCTCTACACCAACGATGATTTCCCGCTTTCGGTGCAGCAGTTTGAGGACATCATGGCGAAAAATCCGAACCTCGACGCATTCATCCCAACGGGTGGCTTCCCGCAGTTCATTCCTGATGCCAACCGCGCCGCAGTCGCACCGTACAAGGACAAGATTGCCTCGAAAGCGCTGGCCCTTGTCGTCGCCGACACGCTTCCCGTGCAGATCGACCAGATGAAGGAAGGGCTCTCGCTTGGCCAGGTCGGCCAACGGCCGTTCGAAATGGGCTACAAGACCATGATGGCACTGAAGGACATGAAGGACGGCAAGGCGCTCCCGGCTGACCCGACCTACACAGGCCTCGACGTCTGCACGCCGCAGACGGCCGATACCTGCGTCGCCAAATAGTGCGTTCGGGCGGGAGGAAACTCCCGCCCTTTCATTGGAGCGAGGTGCGGTTAGACTGCAGCATTGTCATCTTATCTCGTTATCTCGCTCCAGGGGCTTCAATGTCGGAAATGTTCTCGCTCAAGGGCCGGGTCGCATTGGTGACGGGTGCTTCGCGTGGCCTCGGCTTTGCCATGGCTAAGGCGCTTGCGGAAAACGGCGCGACGGTAATTGTCAATGCGCGCGACATGGACACCCTCTCCGCGGCGGCTGAAAAAATCGGAGCCGAAGCCCTGCCGTTCGATGTCGCGGACGCGGTGACCTCAAGGGCGGCCCTTGAAGGGATCGTCGAACGCCACGGCCGCCTCGATATCCTGATCAACAACGCCGGCATCCAGCATCGCAGCCCGTTGGTTGAATGGAAGGACGAGGACTTCGACCGCGTGATTGCGGTCAATCTTTCGGCCTGCTTCCGAATGATGCGCGAGGCGGTGCGCCTGATGCTGCCGAACAAATTCGGGCGCATCATAAACACTGGATCGGTTGCAGCGATCCTTGGCCGCCCCACCATTCACGCCTATGTGGCGGCAAAGGCGGGGTTGCATGGACTGACACGCTCGACTGCCGCCGAGATGGGCCGTCACGGCATCACCATCAACGCGATCGCCCCCGGCTATTTCGCCACCGAGCTCAACACCGAGCTCATCAACGACGAGGCCTTTACCAAATGGGTCGAGGCACGAACCCCTGCTGGCCGCTGGGCTCAACCTGAGGAACTCGGCGGAGCGGTGGTGTTTCTCGCGTCCAACGCTGCCGCCTACGTCAACGGACATGTTTTGGCGGTCGACGGGGGTCTATCGGTCTCCCTTTGACCCTGCGAACTGCCTTTAGCAGAATGATATTCCAAGTAACAAACGGTTGATTTCATTGTGAAAGCATTGGGCCGGACGCGCCCGAACGTCGCCAGCGTCGGCCGTAGGATGGCGGCCGAGCGCAGGCTTGTCGGCTTGTGCTCCCGCGCAGTGACGTCGCGCAGGGCTACGCCGGTAGTCGTTGCGATCTCCGGCACCGCTGCGCCGGTGATCGCAATCGGCGCGACCGCCCCGATAAGCCGCTCCCGTCGCGGCAATGCGGCTTATGCCGGCAGAGCGCCGGACTTCTTCGCCGTCCAGGTGGCGATATAATCCATCAAGCCGGGGTTGAGGCAGTCATAGGGTTCGAGACCGATCGACTTGAGCTGTGACCGGATGCCGTCCATGCGGCTCGGGTCGACACCGGACTCGATGATCGAGGAGACGAAGGCGGTGAAGCCCGGCGGCGACCAGCCGTCCTCCTCGAAGCGCTCGGGATGGATGAAGGACAGGCCCTTGAACGCGTGGTCGCGCTCGACCGGTCCGTGCAGGTGAACACCGCAGCCGGTGCAGGCATGGCGCTGAATCAGCGCGCTCGGATCGACCACCTTCAGCTTGTCGCCGTTTTCGGTCACGGTCACGTCGCTCGTACCGGCAACCGCCACGACCGAGAACAGGGCGCCTTCCGGCTTCCAGCATTTGGTGCAGCCGCAGGCGTGATTGTGGGCGATCTGGCCCTTGACCCGAACCTTCACCGGATTGCTGGTGCAGGCACAGACCAGCGTGCCGCCGGCAAAGCTCGCGCTTTCCCGGGGCAAGCCGTTGTCGATTTTCGGATGCAGTTTCTCCGCCATGTTTTTCTCCTCCCAGTTGTGAACCACAGAGGTCGCAGGCCGGTTGGTCGGCGGCTTGTGGTCTTCCTCAGTAAACGACGACGCTTCGGATCGACTTGCCCTCATGCATGAGATCGAAACCCTTGTTGATGTCCTCGAGCTTCAACGTGTGGGTGATCATCGGGTCGATCTGGATCTTGCCGTCCATGTACCAGTCGACGATCCTGGGCACATCGGTGCGGCCGCGCGCGCCGCCGAAGGCGGTGCCCATCCAGGTGCGGCCGGTGACCAGCTGGAACGGCCGCGTCGAGATCTCCTGGCCGGCGCCGGCGACGCCGATGACGACGGACTTGCCCCAGCCGCGATGCGAGGCTTCGAGCGCCTGGCGCATCACCTTGGTGTTGCCGGTGCAGTCGAACGTGTAGTCGGCGCCGCCGATCTGATCGGCGCCGCGCTTGGTCATGTTGACGAGATGAGGCACGATATCGCCGTCGATCTCCTTCGGATTGACGAAATGCGTCATGCCGAATCTCTCGCCCCAGGCCTTCTTGTCGTTGTTTAAATCGACGCCGATGATCATGTCGGCGCCGGCGAGCTTCAGGCCCTGGATGACGTTGAGGCCGATGCCTCCGAGACCGAAGACCACTGCGGTCGCCCCTTGCTCGACCTTGGCGGTGTTGATGACAGCACCGATGCCGGTGGTGATGCCGCAGCCGATGTAGCAGATCTTGTCGAAGGGCGCGTCCGGGTTGACCTTGGCCAGCGCGATCTCGGGCAGCACGGTGAAGTTGGAGAAGGTCGAACAGCCCATGTAATGAAAGATCTTGTCCTTGC